>NZ_JBEYVP010000041.1:0-104923 GCF_040644035.1 Streptomyces sp. NPDC047042
CGGTGGGCCGTACATGCGGCGTGATTGCGGGACAGGAGGATGCCGTCTTCGGCGCGGGCGAGGGCATGGGCCGTGTCCCCGAGTCGCGCGGCCGCTCAGAAGGCGAACGCGGCGGCCAAGGGGGCCCGAAAGGCGGCCGACGCCGCGGACCAGGCCGGTATCGCCGCCGACAACGCGGCGAAGGCGGCGGGAGCCGCAGCCAGCGCGGGCCTGAACGCGGCCGCGGCGGCAGCCGCCGCGGCGGACGCCGGCCGCTGGGCGGGCCAGGCCGGCGCCAACAGCAACGAGGCGGCGGCCGCTGCCGCCCGGGCCAAGCGGCAGGCCGACCAGGCCACGCGTGCGGCGGGCGTCGCGGAGTCCAACGCCAAGCAGGCCGGCACGGCCGCCCGGCAGTCGCGCGACGCGGCCAACGACGCCGCCGCACACGCGGAAGCCGCGGCGATCGCGGCGAACAAGGCCGCGGACGAGGCGGGCAAGGCGGTCGACGCCGCCAAGGCGGCCACCGAGGCGGCGAACGAGGCCACGGCATCCGCCAACAACGCGCTGAAGGCCGCTCAACAGGCTTCGACCGTGGTGGAGTTGGCTCGTAAGGCGGACGCCGAACGGCTGGCCCAGCAGCAGGACGAGGCAGTTCTCGCGGCCGAGGAGGCCAGCCGGGCGCACGATGCCTCCGTGGCCGCCTCCGAGTGGGAGATCGGCCGGCTTCAGCAGATCAACTCCCAGACGCAGCAGCTGATCAGCGAGGCCGCGGCGGCGACCGACCCGGCGGTCACGGCCGCCAAGGGACGGCAGGCCGCGGTGAACCTGCTGACCACCGGCGGGACTTGGGTACGGGACGCGGCCGAGAACGCGCTGTCGGGCACCGACGCCGACGTGGCCGAGTTCGTGCGAAACACCCTCACGCTCGCCCTGGAACAGGACGACCGGGCCAGTGTCGGCCACATCGCGTCGACCACCACGATCCCCGCGCAGCAGCAGGCCGCCCTGGACGTGCTGGACAAGCCGATCGCCCAGGTGCGGGAGTGGCTGCGCACCCGCGCCTACCCGGGCAAGGCGGACGACGACCGGGTCGCCGTGGCCAAGATCTCGGCTGCGGGCGGTCCTGGGGTGAAGGCCGCCGCGAGCAAGGCGCTGAGCGGTACCGCGGCCGACCTGGCGGCGTTCCTGGACTCCGGTCAGTACAAGGCGCAGGAGGACGACGACCGCGTAGCCGTCACCCAGGCCCTCGCCACCGGAGGCCCGGAGGTCCAGGCCGCCGCGCAGGCCGCGCTGTCGGGACCGCCGTCCGCTCTGCGGCCCTTCCTCGAGGTCGGCGTCCACAAGGCGCGTCAGCGGGATGCCAACTCCGCCGCGCACATCGCCGAGGTCAGCACCCTGCTGCAGGCGGCCTACAGGTCGGCGACGCTCGCTCAGCGGGACGCGTCCCTGGCGCAGAAGGCCGCCGCGGACGCTCGTAAGAACGCCGCTGAGGCCACCGAGTGGGCCAACAAGGCGAAGAAGTCCCTGGACGAGGCCAACGCGTACGCCGAGCAGGCCGACAAGTCCGCGGACCAGGCCGCGACGTCCGCGGCACAGGCGGCCGAGTCCGCGAAAACAGCCAGGAACGCGGCGGCGGCAGCCCAGCAGGACGCGCGGTCGGCGGCCCGTTCGGCGGAACGCGCCCAGCATTCCGCCGCCGTCGCCGGTGACTACGCCTATCAGGCCGACGTCGCCGCGTACCAGGCCCAGGTCTCCGCCGAGGCCGCGGGCAAGGACTCGATCGCGGCGTCGAAGGCGGCGACGGAGGCCATGAAGGTCGCCGCCGACAAGCTCGTGGCGGAACTGAAGGCGCAGATCAAGGAGGAGGCCCAGCAGACCAGCAAGCCGTTGTCCGACGACGAGCTGCGCAGGGCTCTGGAGAAGCGGCTGATCGACTTCCGCGGGAACCCCTGGGAGAACGAGCCGCTGAAGCCGGGCGAGACGTATCTGGTCTGCGGAGCCGACGGCGCCGGCGGCATGGGCTGCATCACGAGCACCTATCTCGACCGCCTGATCATCTGGTACGTGGGAGCGGAGGAGATCGAGAAGTGCCTCACGGGCAAGTCGGTCAGATGCCTCGACGACCTGGCGCTGGCCGCGCTCAAGCTCAAGTTCCTCAAGAAGATGCCGTGCGGGAAGAAGAGCAGCTTCGTCCCGGGCACCCGAGTACTGCTGGGCGACGGCCGCACCAAGGCGATCGAGGACGTCCGCGCCGGCGACCGGGTACTGGCCACCGACCCGGAGACCGGGCGCACCCTGGTCGAGCCGGTCACGGCGACCATCACCAGCCGCGGCGACAAGCAGCTCGTGCGGGTCACGGTCCCGGAGAACGGTTCCGGCTCGACCGCAGCGGTGACCGCCACCGACAAGCACCAGTTCTGGGCCGACGGCACCACCGACGACTGGCGTGACGCGGCGGAACTCCGTCCCGGTACGCGGCTGAGGACGCCGACGGGCACGGAGGTGCCGGTCACCGGGGTGAAGTCCTGGGCGGTGAAGGACCAGCGCGTCCACAACCTGACCGTCGCCGAGCTGCACACGTACTACGTGCTGGCCGGTGCCACCCCGGTACTGGTCCACAACGACCGCTGCCCCAACGGCCGTCTCTCCGACAAGCTGCCCAAGGGGATGACCAACGAGGTCGCGAACGCGTACGACCTCTACAAGCAGGGCCAGCTCGTGTCGCACGATGTCTACAGGGGCCGGGAGTGGCCGAAGTGGGAGGACGCTCTCGAGTACGCGGTACCGGGCGCCGGGGACAACGAGAGAATCCTGGTCAAGACCCTTCCGAACGGTACCGAGATAATCGGGTGGACCACCACGCACTACAAGAAGATTCAGCGCTTCACCGCTCCGCATTTCCCCGACTGGGGCTGGACGAAGAAGTAGAAGTAGAAATTGAAGCGGTCGGTACATAGATGGTGACCGGTCGAAGCCGCGCGGCGTATCGTCGAGATCTGACGAACCTGCCGCGCGGCTTCGGCCTGTCCTGAACGAAACGGCTTTTCATGAGTGCCATTCTCTACCGGCTCGTCGACACCGAGTCCGGAGAAATCCTGCTGGCCGCCGAGGATCTCCGGGACTTCTTCGTGGGCCCCGACCAGGAGCCGCCGGACACGGTCACGTTCGTCCGAGTTCACCTGATCGGCTCGGCCGGACGCAAGACCGAGGCGGCAGAACTGCAGGTCGTGGACCGGCAGGGGGAGACGATCGGGAGGTACTACCTCGGGAGGGTGGCCGCCGCCTTCCGCGGGACGCCGACCGTGAGTGCCGACGACCACCCCGATCTCGGCTACTCCTTCTTCGGATACGCATGGGAGTTCCCCGAGGCGGGGGAGATCTGGAGGACATGGGCCGCGGGCGGACCCGCGGAGCCGGGAGAGTGGTACCGGAAACCGTCCGAATGGCACGAGAGCTGGCTGCATGTCGTGCAGACGGCCTGGTTCGACTCGGGAAAGAGGGCGACCCGGTACGGGAATTCCGGTACGGCGGTTCTCGACGGCGCCGGAATCACCACCAGATACGCTTTCTACTGCGCCTTGGGGGAAGCCGTCAACGGCCCCGGGGGATATTTCGGATCCAACCTCGACGCCCTTGACGACTGTCTCCGCAACACGCAGCGGGAGAACAATTCCGCATTTCGCCTCGTATGGCGAAATTCCTCGTCCTCCCGTGCGGGGCTGGGGGACGGGTTCGTCGACCAGGTCGTGTCCCTGTTCCAGGAACACGGTGTCGAGGTGACGGGGGACGAAAACGGCTAAATCCCCCGCGCTCATGCCCGGACGTTCGAACGTGGGGCTTGTCACGACCGCGAACCAACATCAAGCGGACTCGGATCTTCCCCAACATGTCAAAATTTGACAGTTCCGGGTTACAACCCTTGATGTGAGTCAGTAGTCCCTGAGTGTGGGTCATGAGGTTCTACGGTGTTCGCGGGTTTGCCGTGGCCGCCGCTGGGCAAGCGTCCGCCGTTCCACCACCGGCTGCACAGACGTTTTCGGGGGCATGGGCGGGGGGACGTGTGCGGGCTTTCCGATGGAGGAATCAGGTGTCGATGCAGGGCGCGGACAGTGGGCCGCCTACCGGCGGGCGGCTCGTGGGCGGGATGCAGAAGGTGATCCCCTCCCCGCGGCAGCCTCTCCCCGCCGCGACGACCGAGCAGTCACCCGGGCCCGCCGGGACGACGCAGAAGCCCACCCGGGCCTCCGCGAAGCACGCGGCCATCCCGGGGCGCGGCAACAGCCGGCTGTACGCCATCGACGGGCTCCGTCTGCTCGCCGCCCTCTTCGTGGCCTTCCACCACTACGCCGGCACCGCGCGGGTCAACGCGCCGGACAACGCGATCTGGGGCCGGTCCGTCTCCGAGATCATGCCGAACTGGTTCCGGTTCTCCGCGTACGGCTGGATCGGCGTCGAGATCTTCTTCGTGATCAGCGGCTTCGTGATCTGCATGTCCTGCTGGGGCCGCACCCCGCGCCAGTTCTTCACCTCCCGCGTGATCCGCCTCTACCCGGCGTACTGGTTCGGCATAGTCTTCACCTCCGCCGCCCTGATAGCCATGCCCGGTGTGTGGGAGCGTGGCCGCGCGCGCGAGGTGCTGCTCAACTTCACGATGCTCCAGTCCGGCTCCCGCGTCGGAAACGTCGACGGCGTGTACTGGACCCTCTGGTCCGAGATGCGCTTCTACCTCCTCTTCATGGTCCTCGTCGTCACCGGGCTGACGTACCGCAAGGTCGTGGTGTTCTGCTGCGTCTGGGGCGCCGCCTCGATGCTCGCCCCGGCCGCCGGGTTCGCGCCGGCGACGCTGATCATCAACCCCGAGGGCTCCTGGTACTTCATCGCGGGCCTCGCCCTCTACCTCATGCACCGCTTCGGCCAGGACCTGCTGCTGTGGGGCATCCTCGGCCTGTCGTGGATGATGGGCCAACTGGAGATCGGGCATCGCATCGACCACATCGAGCACGTCTCCAGCTGGCGCGGAAGCGTGCTGATCTTCACCGTCTTCCTGCTGTTCATGGTCGGCGTCGCCCTCGGCTACACCGACCGCATCCGCTGGAAGTGGCTGGTCACGGCGGGTGCGATGACCTACCCGTTCTATCTGATGCACTACTTCGTCGGTACGACGATCATCAACCGGCTCCGCGACACCATGGACGCCCGGCTCCTGGTCCTGTCCGTGATCGCCGGCTTCCTGGTGCTGAGCTGGCTGGTGCACAAGTACGTGGAAGCGCCCCTGGCGCGGCTGATGAAGCGAGGGCTGGACACGTCGTTCGCGCGCCTGCGCAACGCCTCGTCCACACCCTGACCGGCCGAACGCCTCCTGAGTCGAAACCCTGGGTCACCCTCCTGGCCCGGGGTTTCCTCGTTCCCCGTACAGTCCAACCCGCGTACATCTCAGGGGCGTTGACCCGCACCGGGTGCGGCAGCAGAATGAGCGCGCGTTCGTGAGAGCGCTCTCAAACCTGGCAGAGGAGACCCATGAACGGCAGCTCCGGAAGGCTCGGCGGGCCCGGCAAGTTCGACAGGCCGGACAGGACGGACGGGCCCGACAGGACCGACGGGTTCGACAGCCGCAGCCCGCTGGGCCCCGCGCTCAGCCGCCGTACGCTCCTCGGCGCCGCCGGCCTCGGCGCGGCGGCCCTCACGGCGGCGGCCTCGGGCACAGCGGCCGCCGCCGGCTCCGGCACCCGCACCGGGGCCGGCTCCAGCCGCTCCGCCCAGCGCCGCGCCCACGCCTTCCTCGCCGCCGCCATGGACGGCTACCCCGACCACGGCGACCTCCGTCTCACCCAGAGCTACACCGACCAGGCGAACCTGTTCAGCACGGCGTTCACCTACGACAACGCCCTGGCGATCCTCGCCCACCTCACCGCCCGCACCGAGGACGGCCGCCGCCGGGCCGTCGCCCTCGGGGACGCCCTGCTGTACGCGCAGAACCACGACCCGGTGTACGACGACGGCAGGCTCAGGCAGGCCTACAACGTCGGGCCGTACGTCTTCTTCGACGGCGTCGCGCAGCCCGACGGGTTCGTACGGGCCGACGGGACCGCCAACGTCGGCACCCAGTTCGGGTTCACCGGCACCGCCGTGGGCGACATGGCCTGGGCCGGTATCGCGCTCGCCACCCTGGCCCGCCGGACCGGCAAGCGCCGCTTCCTCGACGGCGCCGTACGGATCGGCAACTGGATCGAGGTGAACGGCGGCACGGACCAGCCCCTGGGCGGCTACAAGTTCGGCGTCGACGGCGCCGACACGAAACTGCCGTTCAGCTCGACCGAGCACAACACCGACCTGGTCGCCCTCTTCGGACAGCTCGCCCAGCTCACCGGGGACCCGGTGTGGCGCGGGCGGCGGGCGAAGGCGCGGGCGTTCGTCGAGAAGATGTGGGAGCCCACCGCCGGCTTCTTCTACACGGGCACCAACGACGGCGTGACCGTCAACAAGTTCCCCATCCCCGAGGACACCCAGACCTGGACCCACCTCGCCCTCAACTCCCGCCGATACAACGGCTCATTGGACTGGGCAGCCACCCAACTGGCCGTCCTCGACCGGTCCGACCGCACCAACAGCACAGTCCCCGCAGGCCAGTCGTACGAGGGAGTCACCTTCAGCTCCGCGAGCCTGCTGGCGAACGAGGACGCGCCCATCGCCGAGTTCCAGCCCAGGCCGGACCGCAACGGCGTCTGGTTCGAGGGGACCGCGCACCTCGCCCTCGCCCTCCGGGACCGCGCCGGACACGGCGACGAGGCACGCGCCCACCGGCTGGTCGCCTCCATCGAGCGGGCCCAGGAACTCCTCGCCACCGGCCAGACCGTCGGCACCCGGACCCTGCCCGAACGCGCCGGGGTCGTCTCGGCGAGCAGCCCCCTCGACACGGGCTTCGGCTTCGGCTACTACCCGTACCGCCACACGGGCGCGACCGCCTGGTACCTGCTGGCGGCGACCCGCACGAACCCCCTGCGGGCCTAGGGTCTGTCCCTAGCTGTTACCTCCGAACAACCTGAACGCGCCCTGGAACAACGGGGTTTCACCCCGGGCCGTGCCGCGCATCCGCAGTGCGTAGCTCACCAGGGCGTGGTTCAGCATGTACAGCCGGTGCTCCTCCTGGCCGCCCTCCGACAGCCGGTCGACGACCCAGGCCAGGGGAGCCGCACCGCCGTACGCCTCCCGGGGTTCGAACAGGAGGTGCGAGGCGCCGATCTCCCCCAGCACGTTCAGTGTGTACGCGAACGGGTACGGGCGGTTGATCCGGTCGTCGTCCGTGCGGTCGAGGTCGGGGAAGCCGTCCACCAGCCGGTCCAGGGTGTCCGCCCCGATCAGGTCCATGCGGCCGGTGAGCATCGCCGTCTGGATGATGTACGCGTACGAGATGCCGTTGAGGAAGTAGTTCGCCCCGGGATCGATGTGCCGCCACTGGCCCACGATGTCCTCGACCAGCGCGTCCAGATCCGGGACCTGCTCGTCGAGCCGGCCGAGGTTGTGCAGGGCCACGATGTAGTAGAGGCCCATGTGGGTGCGCTCGACCGGGGTGATCCGGGCCAGCAGCTCTCTGGCCTGCGCCAGCCGGTCCCGGCCGTAGGTCAGGTACTCCTCGGGCCGGCCGCTCAGGGCGATGGCGTTGAGCATCGTCAGGAGCGGATAGATCTCCGTGAAGCTCTCCGACATGGGCTGCGGAAAGGCGGGCGGCAGGTTCAACTCGTCAGCCCGGTCGAGGTAGTCGAGGACCTCCTTGATGTGGTCCCGGCCCTCGCCGTGGATCGCGCGTCCGTGCCCGAGCAGTGCCACCACCGACAGCAGCATCGCCCCGCCGCGCCCCCGGAAGAAGGGCGCCGGGATCTTCTCCAGCAGCTCCAGGGCCTCCCGGACGTGGTTGCGCCGCCCGATCACCAGCCGGTCCCCGAGCCCGAGTTGGCCGATCGCGAGGAACACGGCGGTGGACGCGGACAGCTTCTCGTAGTGGCCGTGCCGGCCCGCGTTCTCGTCCTTGATCCGGTCCGGCTCGATCGTGTCGACGACGGCCAGCATCTCGGCGGGGAAGTCGATGCCGGTCGCCGAGTTCACCAACAGGCCCTTGTCCAGGCCCAGTTTGGCGACCGCGTCCATCAGAACGCACCCGGCCATGATCCGGAAGTAGGGGTTCTCCTCCGCCCGGACGGCGTCGAGGACCGGCCCGAGCCGCCGCTCCAGGTCGGCACTGCGCAACGGGCGGCCCGGATCGACGACGTCGAGGACGAAGTCCGAGAGCAGCCGGGAGAACCGGGTGTACGCGCCGCGCTCGACGCCCTTGGCGGCCAGCAGAGCGAACGCCTGCCGGATCCGGGCGGCGCCCTGGGCGTCGTACGGGATCGGGTACTGGCCGAGCCCGATCCCGCGCACCATCCGCGACCACGGCGTGGCCATCACCCGGGTCTCGTTCGACAGATGACGCAGGCCGTCCACGGGAACGGGGAAGAGGGGAAGGGAAGTTGAGGTCATGAAAGAGGTGTCCTCCGTTCGGTGATCAGTGATGTGCCGGGCGGTACGGCAGCGGCGGCACCCGGAGTCCCAGGAACTCGGTCCGTGTCCCTTCCAGCATTTCCAGCGCCCAGTTCAGCCACTTGACGCCCTCGCAGTAGATGGCGACCGGGCGGCGCTGGGTCCGGTAGGTGTCCAGGAGGGTGCCGTCCAGCTCCTGCTGGAAGTGGAAGGGCGGCATCGCCGTGAAGTGCTGGCCCATCATGAAGACGAACCGGATCAGCCAGTACGGGTCGTCCCGCAGGAACGGCGAGTCGGGGTCGTCGAGGCCGAGGGCCGCCGTCATCACGGGCGCGAACCAGTCCTCCATGCCCTCGGGTGAGTCGGGGTCGACCGTGCCGCCGCCCGCGACCACATCCCGTACCCGGTAGGCGAGTTGGTAGGGGTTCCCGTCCAGGAAGGCGATGTCGACGCGCGGAGTCGTGCCCTCTTCGACCGCCACGTTCATCGTGAACTGCTCGAAGTGGATCTCGTCGTAGTGGCCGATGGAGTTGTGCCAGGGCTTGTTGTCGTACATCGCGTCGTCGCGCGTGTCCCGGCCCTCGCCCTTGAAGCCGATCGCGCGCGGGTCGAGGAACTTGACGCCCAGCGCCTCGGCGGTGATCGCGTCGAGAGCCGCCCGTACCTGCCCCTCGCCCGCCCCGGACTCGATCAACCGCTGGGCGTGCAGCAGGGGTTCACTGTTGGTGATCTTGATGTTCTCGGTGTTCGTGTCGCCCATGACGAGCGAGTGGAAGGCGGGCTCGAGAACCTCCAGGAACTCGGGCGCCGACCGGAAACGCTCCAGCAGGGCACCGGAGTTGAGATAAGAGACGCCGTTGACGACGATCCGCTCGGTGTCCAGCAGCGCGGGGTTGAAGGTGCGCGGTGCCGTGCGGCGGCACAGGGCGAGCCGGTCCTCGATCTTCCGGAAGTACGAGATGTCGAGTGTCTCGCCGGGCGCGGCGACTCGTCCGACGCTGTGCACGTCCTCGTGCAGCACCCGGATGATCTGCTCGTAGAGACGGGCGACCACGGCCGGCGGCGGAGTGTGCTTCTCGATGAACCGGCTGACCTCGTCCCCGGCCACATAGCTCATCTCGTAGATGACCTCACGCCCGACCGAGTCACCGACGGGGACCTCGCGTTCGAGGACGTCGTACACCTCGGGGAAGTAGTCGCTCACCGGGGCGGGCAGGGACTGGAGGAACTCGGCCTGCTTGGCGGCCTTCGCGAACGGCGGGAGCATCACACCGTCGCCGTCCGGGTGCCAGTGGGCGGTCGTCAGGGCCTCGCTGAGGATCTTGCGGACCGTGATCCGCTCCTCGCCCGCCTTCCTCACGAAGATCGTCATGGACTCGCTGCCACCCTTGCCGAAGTTGACGATCGCCTCGTCGATGTGGGTGTAGGCGTAGACGGTGCTGGACAGGAGGCGGCGGCTGCGGGCGTTGTGCAGGACGCGCTCGTTCTCCTCGGTGAGCGCGAGGACGCAGGCCGACTCGAGGTCGTCCAGGGCCGGGTTGAGCCGCTTGCGCCACGACTCGGCGGGCTCGGTGATCCGGACGAGATGGGCGTCGAACCGTCCGGCGTCCACGCCCGCGAGACCGGGCTCCAGGTCCGAACCGAGCGCCAGCAACTGGCAGTTGCCGTTGAGGTGGATCCGCCGTACGGCACCGTCCAGCGCGCCGGCCACGAGCACCGCCCGGGTCGCGTCCTGAAGGTCCCTGCGGGACTGCGCGGGCACGCCCTCCGGCGAGACGAGCGGGATCTCGGCCTCGGTGAGCCGATCCAGCACCCGCTCGATCTCCTCGCCCTGCGCACGCGCCTCGTACAGCTCGTACAGGACGACCGCGTCGGCGGGCGTCAGCGAACCGGCGACGGCCAGCGCGGTCAGCCAGCCGAGCGGGTCGCCGCCCTCGAGATAGTGGTCGCTCTGGGCGAACAGACCGGGCCTGTGCTGCACCAACGCGTCGAACAGCAGGTACTGGTAGACGACCCGGTGCCCGATCCGGGGGACGGTGTCGGCGTCGAGCCCGCCGATCCGGTCACGGTTCCGGGCGCGACGCAGCCCTTCGAGCAGCTGGTTGTACGTCTGGAGTGCCGTCGGCTGGGTGTCGAGGAGCAGCCGGGTGCGGCGGGCCATGGTGTCGGCGTCGACGCCCGCCAGCCCGTCGAAGTGGAAGACGAGCACCTCGGGCCGGTCGGTGTCGACCGTCCGCGTACTGGCCCGCCCGTCCTGGTCGAGCACCTTCAGCTCGACGGCGGCCCGGCCCAGCAGCGCGGGATCCTCGTGCGCCGCCCGGGTGATCCGCTTCTTCAGCCGAGCCTTGACGACGAGTTCGCCCCGGCCGACGGCGATGTGCTCCCGGTGACTTCGCGTGTGCTGGAAGGTTTCCAGGAGCGTGTAGAACGCCGCCGACCCCTCCCGGGCGGGGCGCAGCATCTCCGCGGTGATGACCCGGCCGAGGGTGCGCGAGAAGTAGTCGTCGCAGAACTCACTCCGCTCGGCGAGCCGGAACAGCTCACGCAGAACGTCGTACGACGACGCCCGATGCTCCCGCCGCTCGTACGACGGCTCGTGCGACCGCTTGTACGACTCGGCGGCCCCCTGGCCGTTCGCCCGCTCGTCCGCCGAGTAGAGCCGCTCGAGCGCCGCCATGAGCGAGTCCACGACGGTCACGGCCCGGAGGAACGTTTCGGTGTCCTCCTCGCTGCCCGTGTACGCCATCACCGGGGCGGCGAAGCCGTTGTCCTTCAGCAGCTGTACGGACTTGTCGCCCGGGCCCAGTTCCAGGACCACGTCCGTGTCGAGGCCGCCGAGGATCTCGCAGGTGTCCCGGGACGCCATGACCTGGTCGGTCATGGCGAGCACCCCGCGCCGGACGCCGGCCGCGGTGGTGAGGAGGGACGCGTCGTGGTTCGAGACGACGGGGACGCGGGGTTCCTCGAAACGGATGTGGTTGACGTCGAGGAAACGTTCCAGCGCGTGCCGGGCGGGCCGCATCCGGGAGGAGTGGGCCAGAAAGACGGTCGGGTCCTTCAGCTCCTCGGTGGCGATGTGCGGATACGCGGCCATGAACCGGTCGAAGCCCGCCTTGACGCCGGTACGGACGTACAGATTGGCCTGCGTCGGCGAGTACGCCTTGTGCAGCTCGACGTCCCGGGCCGGGTACGACCCCCGGATCTCGTCGAGCACGGCGGCGAGCGCGTCGGGGGTCCCGGCACGCACCGCCAGCACATGGGACGGCTCGGGGACGAGGGGCGTACGGCGCACGGACTCCGGGAGGTACCAGGCGATGGCCCGGGCGAAGGGCCCGCCGCCGTACGAGGTGTCCGCGCCGCCGGTCGGGTCCCCGGGGTTCGCAGGACTGGCCGGGGCGGCCGGGTCGGCGGGGGCGGCGCCGGCCGCCAGCAGCATCAGCGGTGTGAACGCCTGCGCGATCTTGACCCCGTCGAACACCGACAGGGAGCCGCTCGCCACGGCCGCCGCCAGGATGCCGAAGCTCTCGCCGGTGTAGGCGACGAGCCCTACGGGCGTGCCGCGCTCGTCGATCCGGTCCCGCAGGAAGGCGTCCAGCGCCAGGCTGTGCACCAGCAGGGCCGCGCCGATGAACCCCTGTCGTTCGAGTGTGCCGACGGGCAGGTTCTCGGCGGTCAGCAGCAGCCGTTCGGGCCGGCCGGGCACGCCCAGGGCGCGGGCGGCCTCCTCGTAGAGAGCGGTGATCTCGGGGACGCCGGCGTCGAGCAGGCTCCGGCCGAGGTTCTGGTAGGCGGCGCGGCTGCCGAGGCCGGGGAAGAAACCGGCGACGCGGACACGGTCCCTGGTGCGGACGTCTTCTACGGGGGCGGTCGCGGTGATGGCCGGGTTCGGGGCGGTACGGGTCATGGACCGGGACACGGATCTCGCCTTCTCTTTTCGGGCGTCACGCGCTCGCCTTTGGGCGCGAAAAGTGAGGGGAATTTCGGCTTGCCAATAAATTCTGACCCCCCTGCAGGACCGCCTACAACGCTTGCCGGTTCAAGCTTCTACAGGTCTTTTCAAGTGATGTCAGAGGAACGTCAGAGAAGTGTCATGTCTGCTGGTCAGGGCTCTGTGTCTCGGAAAGAAAAATGAGGCAGGGCTGGGAACCATAACGGATCCCGGCCCCGCCTCATTCAAATGCGAATTCGAATTCGAGAATGTTTCCGATTCGAGGATGTTTCCGAAAGAATTCTTCTACTGAACGCCGGCTTCCACGTTCTCCGCCCGGCGCGCGACACCCGGAGCGGTCGCCCGCGAGACCGAGGGCGCACCGCCCAGCGAGCCCGCCACCGCGACCCCGAGCCCGGCGACGGCGAGCGCCGCGCCGACCCACAGCGGGGAGACGAAGCCGTACCCGGCGGCGAGGGTGAGGCCGCCGATCCAGGCGCCGAGCGCGTTGCCGACGTTGAAGGCGGCGATGTTGGCGCCGGAGGCCATGGTGGGCGCGTCCGAGGCGTACTTCATGGCGCGCGCCTGGAGACCGGGCGCCGCGGAGAGGCCGATGGCGCCCATCAGCAGCAGGGCGACGATCGTGGCGATCTTGTTCTCGGCGGTGAGGGCGAACAGGGCCATGACGACGGCGAGTCCGGCCATGGCGCCGATCAGGGCCTTGTTCAGGGACTTGTCGGCCGCCTTGCCGCCGAAGAAGTTGCCGATGAACGTGCCCGCGCCGAACAGGACGAGCAGCCACGGCACCGCACTGTCGGAGAACCCGCTGACCTCGGTGAGCGTGAACGCGATGTAGGTGTAGCCGCCGATGACACCGCCGAAGGCGAGGATGCTCAGCGCGATGGAGACCCACACCTGACCGCGCCGGAACACGGCGAGCTCGGTACGCAGGTCGGTCGGCGCGGACGCGCTGCTCTGCGGAACCAGGGCCTGGATGCCGGCCAGGGTGACGAAGCCGAGGATCGTGATCGCCCAGAAGGTGGAGCGCCAGCCGAGCTGCTGGCCCAGGAAGGTGCCGAGCGGCACGCCGAGCACATTGGCGGCCGTCAGTCCGCCGAACATGAGGGCGATGGCGCTGCCCTTCTTGTTCTCGGCGACCATGTCGGAGGCGACGACGGCGCCGACGCTGAAGAAGGCGCCGTGGCAGAGGGCGGCGACGACCCGGCCGACCATGAGCAGCGAGTAGGTCGGGGCGACGGCGGAGATCAGGTTGCCGACGATGAACAGGGTCATCAGGCCGACGAGGACCTTCTTGCGGTCGAAGCGGGCGATCGCGGCGGTGAGCCCGAGGGCGCCGATCGCGACGCTCAGCGCGTAGCCGGAGACCAGGTACCCGGCCGCGGACTCGGAGACGTCGAAGTCGTCTGCCACCTCGGGCAGCAGTCCTACGATCCCGAACTCCGTGAGGCCGATACCGAAGCCCCCCAGAGCCAGGGCGATAAGCCCGACAGGCATGAGAAAAACCCTCCGTTGCGATGAAGCGAAGCTCGAACGCATCGAAGTATCGCAGAACCTCGATATGAACTGTCAACCCCGCCCCTGGGAGCCTCCGTTGCTGGTGGGAGGCGTGTCACCGGCGCCGGGGGAGCCCCGTCGCAGGTCAGAGCCCACCCGGCGATCGGGTGACGTATCGCTTATCATCGATGAATAATCGCTTGTCCCGCACCGGTCCTACGCCCGTCTCGGAAGGCTCATGACGACTCACGACATGCCCACGACGGGCGATCTCGCCCCGCTGATGGAGCCCCTCAAGGCGCTCGCCAACCCCGTGCGCCTGCAGGTGCTGCAGTGGCTGCGCGACCCGGAGGACCACTTCCCGGTCCAGCCGGAGATCACCGACCCGCGCCGGGTCGGTGTCTGCGTCAGCCACATCCAGGCCAAGACCGGGCTCGCCCAGTCCACCGTCTCCGCCTACATGGCCACGCTCGAGCGCGCCGGACTGGTCCGCTCCACCCGCGTCGGCAAGTGGACGCACTACCGGCGCGACGAGGAGCGCATCGCCTGGCTCGTCGAGGAACTGCGCGGCGGCGTCGGCAACGCGGAGGGCCTGGACCTCCTGGAAACCGTCTCCTAGACCGGGTCCCGGAGCTGCTCGGCCGCCTCTCCGACCGTCTCCGGCGGCACTGTCGTGCGCAGTCGGGGGAGTATCCCCGGTGCCGCCAGCCCGGACAGGACCAGACGCCACAGCGCTGATATCCGGCTGGGCAGGTCCTGCCGGTTGCTGTACGCCTGGGACATCACCTGGAGTCCGGTGAACGCGCCGACGACCGTCGACGCGACCTCCGGAATGTCCGTGCCCGGCAGCAACTCGCCCTGCTTGTCGGCCTGCTGGAGCAGATCCTCGATCACCGTGATGGCCTGGTTGTACGGGGTCTGGGCGGGCGGCGCGAAGGACGACTGCTCCACCGCCAGCCGTACGCTCGCCCGCAGCACGGTGTCGTACTGGAGCCGCTGGGCGAACCCCAGGGTCAGATCGATGACGCACTGGAGCTTCATCGGCTGGTCCGGCACCACCAGGGCCTCGCCCTGCGCCTCCAGCAGCGCGGTGGCGATCGCTTCCTTGGAGGGGAAGTGGTGATAGAGGGCGCCCCGGGTGAGGCCCGCTCGCGCGAGGATCTCGTTCGTGCTCGCCGCGTCGTACCCGCGCTCTCCGAACACGCCCGCCGCGGCCTCCAGGATCGAGCGTTTCGACCTGATGCCTCGCTCCTGCTGGGCCATCCCCGGTCCTCGCATCCCAAGATCGGAAAAAATACAGACAGGTCTGCATTGTATGCGGCCCGATTGCAGTGGGGAATGCGGGACTCCGTTTCAAGTCATGGTCACGACGGCGTCGGATGGCCATGGGGATGTCCCTGCGGAAGTCCATAAGGCGAGCTCAGGGATGTCCGAGGCGGAACCCGACCCCGCGCACCGTGACGATCCAGTTGCTGGAGCCCAGTTTGCCGCGAAGGCTGCTGACGTGGGTGTCGATCGTGCGTCCCCGGTGCGACCAGTCGTCGTCCCAGACCTGACTCATCAACTGCCGCCGGGACAGGGTGGTGTCGGGCTGTGAGGCCAGCAGATGAAGCAGGTCGAACTCCTTGGGCGTCAGGTCCACCCGTCTTCCCTCCAGCAGGAGTTCGCGGATACGGGTGTCGATGCGCAGCGGCCCGTACGTGATGACCTGCTGGCGCGTCGACGCCGGGCGCGGCCGGGCCCGGCGCATCACCGCCTCCATCCGGGCCAGCAACTCCCGGAACCCGTACGGCTTCACGACGTAGTCGTCCGAGCCGGCCTGGAGTCCGAGTACGCGGTCCAGTTCGGCTCCGCGCGTGGTCACGGTGATGATCGGTACGTCGCCCACCGCCCGGATCCGCCGGCACACCTCCAGACCGTCCAGGTCGGGCAGGTCCAGGTCGAGCAGGACCAGGTCGACACTGTGGTGGGCCTGGAGCGCGAGGGCCGCGGTGGGCACGCTCCGGGCGAGATGGCCGTGCCGGCGCAGTTCCTGGACCAGTGTGTCCGCGGCCTGCGTCTCGCTCTCCACGACGAGCACCCTCAACGCGTCCTGCCGCTCCTGCTGCTCCTGGCGCGGCCTGTCCGAATCCACGACCTGCTGATTCATCGTTGCCCTCCTGAGGCACGCCACGGCGAACTGGTGAGCGGGTACCGCCAAGGACGGTAACAGGCAAGTCGGTCTGTTTGTCAACGCGTTATGGATGGCCCCTACATTCGTCGCCCTCGAGACGCGAGCCCTTCCCTAAGGCTCACGAAAAGGTTTAATTCCCAGCAAATCCCCCCTTCCTTCCTCGCGCAGCCTCGACTTCCGTGCGGCGGTGAGTATGAGAAGTGAACGTAACGCGCGCGTAAACCAAGCACGTCCGCATGTCTTTAGCAAGCTTTTACTGTTGAAACCGACCGCCCTGTCTGTATCTTGATGGCTGTACGCGTTCATCAGGGACGGGGGGTCCTGACGCGCGGTCCGGCATCTCCCCTGTCCACAAACAGACAGGAGTGCCGAGGATGCCGAGTCCGACCCGAGTGCCCGGGACCGACACCGCCTCGACCGACAGCACCACGCCGACCGGTTCACTGCTCACCACCACGGTTCCCCGCGGCTATGTCCACCGTGCCGCCGTGGCGGAGGTGTTCCTCACCGGCTGGGAGGCCGCCCCGACCGCACCGGCCGCCCCCTCCGCGTCGGACCCCGCGGAACCCGGCCCCGTGGCCTCCGACTCCTTCGTCGTCAGCGCCCAGTGGCCGCGCGGCCACGCCCTCTTCGCGCCCGCCCACGGCCACCAGGACCCGCTGCTCCTGCTGGAGTCGATCCGGCAGGCCGGCACCCTGCTGTCGCACGCGGAGTACGGGGTCCCGTTCGGCCACCAGTTCCTGATGTGGAGCCTGTCCTTCGCTGCGACCCCGGCCGCCCTCACCACGGGAGTCACCCCGACCGACGTCGAACTGCACACAACGTGCCACGACATCGTCCGCCGGGGCCGCACCATCTCGGGCATGCGCTACGACGTCTCCGTCCGGCGCGACGGAGTGCCGGTGGCCACCGGCGGTGCGAGCTTCGGCGTCACCAGCCCCGCCGTACACCGCCGGTTGCGCGCGGGCCGGCCCACCACGGTGGACCGCGCCCTGCCGTCGCCGGTCGACCCGGCCGAGGTCGGGCACACGGACCCGGGCAACGTGCTGCTCGCCGCCCCCGCCAGGGCCGGGGAGCGCGGCGCGGGGAACCGCTGGGCGAACAGATGGGAACTCCGGGTCGACACCGGTCACCCCATCCTCTTCGACCACCCGGTGGACCACATCCCCGGCATGCTCCTCATCGAGGCGGCACGGCAGGCGGCCCGCGCGGCGACCGGCCGCCCCGACGCGCTCCTCCTCGGCCTCGACAGCAGCTTCGCCCGGTACGCCGAACTCGACGCCCCCTGCTGGATCGAGGCCAGGGTCGCCCGCCCCGACTCCTACGGCGCGGGCCCGGCCCAGGACCTGCGCGTCCACGTCCTCGCGACCCAACAGGGCGAACGCGTCTTCGCCGCTGACCTGGTACTGCGCGACCCGGCGGCCTGAACGGGCCCTGCGCGGACAGATGTTCGGCAAGCCCGACTCACTGGCATGAGTTCCGGGCCGCTGGGTAGCGTGCACTGGTGGTGGGCGCTGCGGACGTGGCTGGAGTCGGGCTCCGACCGCAAGCCGTAGGGTGTTATGCAGAAGAGACGTACTTAATGCGTACTTAATACATCCTTACTGTAAACAGATAGCATCCGACCGCGATGGTTGACGTCGGCGGCCGGAACGAGGTGGGCTGGTGGGTGGCATGGCGGTGGAGCCGCGCATCGCGGTGGCCGTGGTGACCATGGGAAACCGGCCCGTCGCGCTGAACGCGCTGCTGGAGTCGATCGCCAAGCAGGACCTCGCCCCCGACCGCATCGTGCTCGTCGGCAACGGCTGTCCGCTGCCCGAACTCCCCGGTCTCTCCGGCGAGGTCACCACCATCGAGGTCGACGAGAACCTCGGCTGTCCGGGCGGCCGCAATGTGGCCCTGGCCCGGCTGCGGGAGTTCGGCGACATCGACGTGGTGGTCGACCTCGACGACGACGGCCTGCTCATCGACCCCGATGTACTCACCCGCGTACGGGACTTGTACGCCGCCGACCCCCGGCTCGGCATCGTCGGCTTCCGCATCGCCGACGAGAACGGCGTGACCCAGCGGCGGCATGTTCCCCGGCCCGGCGCGGGCGACCCGATGCTCGGCGGATACGTCACCCAGTTCCTCGGCGGCGGCCACGCCCTGCGCATGGCGATGCTCGACGAGACCGGCGACTGGCCCGCCGCCTTCTTCTTCGCCCACGAGGAGACCGACCTCGCCTGGCGGGCCGTCGACGCCGGCTGGAAGATCCTCTACGAACCGCGTCTCCTGCTGCGCCACCCCAGCACCTCGCCCGCGCGGCACGCCATCTACCACCGGGTCACCGCCCGCAACCGGGTCTGGCTGGTCCGCCGCAGACTGCCCCTGCCGCTGATCCCGGTGCACCTGGCCGTATGGATCGCGATCACCGTGTTGCGCGCCCGCTCCGCAGGAGCACTACGGGCCTGGTTCGCAGGCTTCGCAGAGGGCCTACGAGAACCGGCGGGCGAACGCCGCCCGATGAGCTGGCGCACGGTATGGAACCTGACCCGCCTGGGCCGCCCACCCATCCTCTGAACCGGCCCCCACCCTGTCCCGCCGCTCCAACCCGGCCGCACGAACCCGGGCGCAGGCCGCCCACACCAGGCGCCGACCACACGAACCGGGCGCCGGTCCCGGCAACCATGCGCCGGCCGCGCGAACCGGGCGTCGGCGCGCGCACCAGACGCCGACCACACGAACCAGACGCCGACCCCACGAACCGGGCGCCGGTCGCGGCAACCATGCGCCGGCCGCACGAACCCGGGCGCAGGCCGTCCACACCAGGCGCCGACCCCACGAACCGGGCGCCGACCGCACGAACCGGGCGTCGACCGCACGAACCGGGCGCCGGCCGCGCGAACCGGGCGTCGGCGCGCGCACCAGGCGCCGACCATGCGCGCCAGGCGCCGGTCGCGCGAACATGCGCCGGTCGCGCGCACCAGGCGTCGGCCACGTCAGCCACAGCAACCCCGAGTCGCCCACTCCGACCCCGGCCTACCCGCGAGCCTCGGCGGCCGCCCGCAGGGCCGGTCCCGGCGCCATCCCGCGCTGCCCGCACCGCATCCGCGCCCGGACCTCCGTACGACGTCCCCTGGTTGGGGACCCACGTACGGAGACCTTCCTACGGCACCCGCCCCTCGCCACCCCCGGTCCGCCCGCAAGCCCCGTCACGTCACCTCCCCCGCCCCCCAACACCCCTCACTTCGCATCGGCATAGCACTCCACCACCGCCGTGCTGAACGGAAACCGCACCGGTGTCTCGCCGAACGTCAGGCGGCCCGCCAGTTCCGCCGCCTCCCGGATCGCCGCCACGACCGTCTCCGCCTCCTCCTCGGGACAGTGCACGATCACCTCGTCGTGCTGGAAGAAGACCAGCTCGGCCGCCATCCCCGCACAGGACCGGCGCAGCGCGGCGAGCAGCAGCAGGGTCCAGTCGGCGGCGCTGCCCTGGACCACGAAGTTGCGCGCGAAGCGGCCCCGGGCGCGGGAGTTGGAGGAGGCGTACCCCGGCACCCACTCCTGCGCTCCCGCGCCTCCCGATGCCCCGCCCGGATCGACGCCCCCTTCGTCCTCCGACAGCGGGATCCCGGCCTCCTCCGCCGAATCGTCGCCGGCCCGCACCGCAGGGGGACACGTACGCCCCAGCCACGTCCGCACAAGCCGCCCCTCCTCTCCCGCGCGCGCGGCCTCGTCCACGTACGACACCGCCTTCGGGAACCGGCGTCTGAGCGCGGCAAGGTTCTTGAGGCCGTCGCCGGAGGTCTGTCCGTACACCGCGCCCAGCACGGCGATCTTGGCCTGGTCCCGGTCGCCGGAGAACGCGCGGTCGGAGACCGACTGGTAGAGGTCGCTCTCCCGCCCCGCGACCTCCATCAGCCCGGGGTCGCGCGAGATGGCGGCGAGGACCCTCGGCTCCATCTGGTCGGCGTCGGCGACGACGAGCCGCCACCCGGGGTCGGCGACCACGGCCCGCCGGATCACCTTGGGGATCTGCAGCCCGCCCCCGCCGTTGGTGACCCAGCGCCCGGTGACCGTCCCGCCCGCGAGGAACTCCGGCCTGAACCGCCCGTCCCGCACCCAGTCCTGGAGCCAGGACCAGCCGTGCGCGACCCAGATCCGGTACAGCTTCTTGTACTCGACCAGAGGCTTCACCGCCGGATGGTCGATGCTCTCGATCTCCCATCTCCGCGTAGACCGCACCTTGATCCCGGCCTGCGCGAAGGCCTTGACGACATCGGCGGGCAGATCGGGCCGCACCCGGCGCCCGAACGCCGCCGACACCTCGTCCGCCAGTTCGGCGAGCCGCCGGGGTTCACCACCGCCCGCGTACCGCTCGCCCAGCAGTTCGTGGAGCACCTCACGATGGACGTCCGCGCGCCACGGCAGCCCCGCCGCGTTCATCTCGGCGGCCACCAGCATCCCCGCCGACTCGGCTGCCGTCAGCAGCCGCATCCGGTCCGGGTGCGCGGTCGCGTCGTGCCGACGCTGCTGGTCGGCGTACACCGCCAGCAGGTCGGCCAGGGGCACGTGCACCGGACCCGGCTCGAAGAGCGGCGACTGCGCGCCCGGTTCGGCGGACCGCTGCGGCGGATCCGGCGGTACGGGACCACCGCGCAGCCGGGCGAGGGCCGCCGCCGCGGACCGGGGCTCGCCGAGCCGCCCCTCGTGCCCGAGCAGCAGCGTCTCGGCGTCCTCGATGTCGTAGCACCGCTCGACTCGCACCCCCGTGGCGAGCAGTCGCGGATAGACCTCGGGGGTGGACCGCCACACCCACCGCGTGACCTCGGGCCGGCCCCGGACCGCCGCCCCGAGATCCCCCTCCCGGCGCACCGGCCCGGCGGGCAGCCCGTCCGGACCGAGGGGGGCGATCTCCACGCCGCCGTCCTCGGCCGGAGCGAGCGCCCACCGCTCTGCCGTCTCCGCCACGCCTGCCATTCCACGAGTGTGGCAGGAGGGTCTGACAACGACCCTGACCAGCGCTTTCAGCGTTTTCTCAGCCCTCCTCGGAGGTCACCTCGATCTTGGCGAGGGCCGCGCTGATGTATTCCTCGGCGGCCGGCTTGCTGAGGCCGAGGCCGGACAGGAGCCCCCCGCCGTTCTCGAACTCCAGCAGGGCGAGCAGGACATGCTCGGTGCCGACGTAGTTGTGGCCCAGGCGCAGGGCCTCGCGGAAGGTGAGTTCGAGGGTTTTCTTCGCGTCGCTGTCGAAGGGGATGAGGGCGGGAACGCTCTCGGCGGGCGACGGGAGCCCGGCGGTCGCGGCCTCCCGCACGGCGTCCAGCGAGACGCCCTGCGCGGTGATCGCCTTCGCCCCGATCCCCTCCGCCTCGGCGACGAGACCCAGGACCAGGTGCTCGACGCGGATCTGGTCGTTGCCCGCGGACTTGGCCTCCTCCTGGGAGCTCACCACCACCTGCCTGGCCCGTGGCGTGAAGCGGTTGAAGCCCTGGCTGGGGTCGAGGTCCGACTCGCCCTTCGGCACGAACCGCTTCTGCGCGGCCTGCCGGGTGACGCCCATGCTCCTGCCGATGTCGGTCCAGGAGGCACCGGATCGCCGTGCCTGGTCCACGAAGTGGCCGATCAGATGATCCGCCACCTCCCCGAGGTGATCAGCGGCGAGCACCGCGTCCTGCAGTTGCTCGAGAGCGTCGGTGTGGACTTTCTTGATGGCCTCGATGAGGTCGTCGAGGCGTACGGAGGCCCTTACGGGCTGATCGCTCGTCATGTGTCAACCCTAGGTTGGCAGTCCTTGGAGTGTCAACCCGAAGTTGACAGTGGAGTCGGCGGGCATGGCACGATCGACACGTGACCAGCAGCCCGCCCAGCACCGCCGTCGAACAGGCCTTCAAGGCCGCCCTGTACGCCGACACGGACACCACCCTCGACACGGGCGCGTCCCTGCTCGCCGCCGACCCGGCCGCCGACGCCGAACTCGCCCGGCGTGGCGAGGAGTTCGTCGCCTCGGCCTGGCGAAGGGGCTGGCAGCCGGCCGACGTCGTACGCCTCGTACGACGCGAGCTGGACGACGTACACGTGCGCCTCGTCTCCGCGCTGATCACCGCCCAGGCGCCGAACGACCGGCCCCGGGGCCCGCGCTGGACGGACCAGCTGACGGACCTCGCCGCCACCCCCGCCCCACCGCGCACGGACCGCTTCACGCACGCGACGACGGTTCTCGAGCTGTACCGCCTGCTGCTGACCCTGCCGACGCTGGAGTCCCTGGACGAGCAGCCGGCCGGGCCGGGGGAGGGTTCCCGGCAGGCGGTCCGCCCGGAGTCCCGCATGCTGCCGCGTATCCGCGCGCTGCTGGCGAAGGCGGAGGCGACCGGGTTTCCCGAGGAGGCGGAGGCGCTGAGCGCGAAGGCGCAGGAGCTGATGGCCCGGCACAGCATCGACGAGGCCCTGCTCGCGGCCGACGCCCCGGCACCCGACGCCCCACGCGCGTGCCGCCTGGGCGTGGACGCCCCGTACGAGGAGGCGAAGGCGGTCCTGCTGCACGCGGTGGCCGAGGCGAACCGCTGCCGAGCGGTGTGGAACGAGGCTCTCGGCTTCTCCACGGTGGTGGGCTTCGAGCCCGACCTGGAGACGGTGGAACTCCTCTACACGTCCCTGCTCGTCCAGGCCACGACGGCGATGACCAGGGCGGAGGCGGCCCAGCGGGCCAAGGGCCGCAAGCGGACGAAGACCTTCCGTCAGTCCTTCCTGGCCGCCTACGCGCACAAGACGGGCGCCCGCCTGGCCGCGGCGGCGGCAGCGGAAACGGCGGAGGCGGCGGCGACACGGACCACGACCGCCCTGCTCCCGGTCCTGGCCACCCGGGACCTGGCGGTCACCGCCCATCTCGACCAGATGTTCCCCACGACCACCACGACCCGCCTGCGGGGCGTCACGGACGAGGCGGGCTGGACGGAGGGCACAGCGGCGGCCGACCGGGCGGCCCTGCACGCCCGCCCCCGCCTCCCGGACGCCTGACGCGCACGGCCTGCCCCACGAAATCAGAGCCTCAGGACCTCGGGGCTCCAGGACCTCGGAGCTTCAGGACCTCGGGGCCTCAGGACCCCAGCCCCGCCGTCGGCAACCCCGACGGTAGCTGCCCACCCTCCGCCTTCGTGTACGTCTCCGTACCGAGGGCGCTCTCCCAGGTGATCTTCATCGACGTCTTGTCGAGGGAGTCGACCATCCCCTCGGCCCGGTCCTTGGACTTGTCCGAGCAGGTCAGATGGATCATCTGCATCCCCGCCTCCTGGCCCGCCGTACCGCTGCACACGGTCCCCCCGGTGGCGAACACCCCGGCCTTGGTCCCGGTGATCACCAGCGCCACGGCATGACCCTTGCTGGTGGTCAGCCAGCTGCCCGCCAACGAGTTGTCCGCGGTGGTCGTACCGCTGCCGCCCCCGGTGTCCGCGGTCGCTCCGGAGGAGGGCGACGAGGTGTCCGAGCCGGGAGTTTTCGCCCCCTCGTCGGAGCCCCCGTCACCACTGCACCCGGCGAGCAGCACCACGGCGGCCACTCCGGCCGCCGAGACCGCACCAGCCCTGCGCGCCAGCACACGCGCGTACGTCACCGAAGTCACCGGAAGCTCCCAAGCAGTAGTCGTTACGACCGCACGACACGACCGCAGCAAGCTACCAGGAGGACTTGCGCACCCCCGGAAGGAACCCCGCGTGCGCCTGCTCCCGCAGGCTCACCCGGGACAGGCCGAACGCCCGGAAGTATCCGCGGGGACGTCCGTCCACCTGGTCGCGGTTGCGCACGCGCGTGGCGCTCGCGTCGCGCGGCTGCCGTTCCAGCTCCCGCCGGGCCGCCGCCCGTTCCGCCTCCGTCGAGGCGGGCTGCCGGATGACCTCCTTCAGCTCGGCCCGTCGCTGCGCGTACCGCGCGACGATCTCCTGCCGCTTCTCGTTCTTGGCGATCTTGCTCTTCTTTGCCATGGCGTTCGCTCCTCCTCAGACCTTGACCCCACGGGCCCGGATCCGGGCCACCGCCGCCTCGACCCCGATCGTGTCGACGGTCTTGATCCCCTTCGTGCTCAGCCGCAGCCGCACATACCGGCCCTCGGTCGGCAGCCAGTAGCGCTTCGACTGGATGTTCGGGTTGAAGCGACGTGACGTACGCCGATGGGAGTGACTGATGTTGTTGCCGAAGCCCGGCTGGGCGCCGGTCAGCATGCAGTGGGCGGACAAGGTGACGCACCTCTCTCGGTCAAGCTATGCAAATGGAAGTCGTTTTCAGTAAGATACCAGCATGGCTCGCAACGAACTCCGGCCGGTCATCAAGCTCCGGTCCACGGCCGGGACCGGCTTCACCTACGTCACCCGCAAGAACCGCCGCAACGACCCGGACCGTATGACCCTGCGCAAGTACGACCCGGTCGTGGGCCGTCACGTCGACTTCCGAGAGGAGCGCTGATCAGCCGCCATGCGTGAAGGAATCCACCCGGCGTACGGGCCCGTCGTCTTCCGCGACCGGGCCGCGAACCACGCCTTCCTCACCAAGTCCACGATGACCAGCGAGAAGACGATCGACTGGGAGGACGGCAACACCTACCCCGTCGTCGACGTCGAGATCTCGAACATCAGCCACCCCTTCTACACCGGCACGGCCCGCGTCCTGGACACGGCCGGCCGCGTGGAGCGCTTCGAGCGCCGGTACGGCAAGACGACTAGCAGGGACTGAGGAAACACACGTGCAGGTGCATGAGCATGAGCTCTCCGTGGCGATCGTCGGCGGACTGCACGCCGACGCCCGCAAGGCGGCCGTCGCGCGGCTGCTCGCCGACGTGCCCGGCAGCGTCGTACTCCACCACGACCTCGCCACAGCCGCGGCCGGCACGGTCGTGCGGACGGTCAGCGACACCACCGGCATCCTCTCCGCGGGCGAGGCGCCCCTGGTCAACGACTGCGCGTGCTGTGCCCTGCGCGAGGACCTCGTCCCCGAGCTGAAGCGACTGGCGGACGCCGGGCGGACCCCGCTGGCGATCGTCGAGCTGTGGGACTCCGTCGAGCCCAAGGCGATGGCCGAGGTGGTGACGGCCGGCGGCCTCACGGTCACCGGCGTCATCACCGCCGTGGACCCCGCGCTGCTGCTGCCCTACCTCGGCAACGGCGACGACCTGGCCGAACGCGGCCTCGCCGCCGCGGCCACCGACCAGCGCACGGTCGCGGACACCTTCGCCCGCCAGCTGGAGTACGCCACCGTCCTCGCCCTCGTCGACTCCCCGGACGCCGACGACGAGGACCGCGAGCTGCTTGCGCAGCTCCACCCGACAGCCCGCCAAGTCCCCGTCACGGGCGGCCACCCGGGGGACTTGGCGGGCGCGGCCGACGGGTCCGGAGAGCAGCCGGCGCCGCTCTCGCCCCTCGCCTCCGCCGCCTTCGCCGGATTCGACGTCGAGGCCGCCGCCGCTGCCCAGCACCCGGCGTGCGCACTGCTGCCGGCCGAGGCCGACGCGCACGGCGTGTCGACCTTCGTGTGGCACCGGCGCCGCCCCTTCCACCCGGAGCGGCTGTACGAGGCGCTGGAGGACCTGACCTGTGCCGCCGCGCGCAGCCGTGGCCGGTTCTGGCTCGCCGACCACCCCGACACGCTGCTCCACTGGGACGCGGCGGGCGGCGCGCTGTGCGTGGAGAGCGCGGGCCCCTGGCTCGCCTCGCTCCCGGACGCGGCCTGGGACATGGTCGAGCCCGTGCGCCGGGCCGCCGCCGCCCTCGACTGGCACCCCGAGCACGGGGACTGCTGCCAGCACCTGGTGTTCACCTCGCCCGGCCTCGACCGCGACGGACTCGAACAGCTCCTGGAGTCCTGCCTGCTCACCGACGCCGAGTACGCCGGCGGACGCACCGCCTGGAAACGCCTGCCGCCCGCCTTCGACACCCTCCTGGAGGTCTGACCCCCCATGGCCCGCAAGCTCGAACGCAAGCCCCTCAAGGCCCGCCCCAACCCGCTGGACGCGGCCAAGATCACGTACATCGACTACAAGGACACGGATCTGCTGCGGAAGTTCATCTCCGACCGAGGCAAGATCCGCAGCCGCCGGGTCACCCGGGTCTCGGCCCAGCAGCAGCGGCTGCTCGCCCGCGCGATCAAGAACGCCCGGGAGATGGCCCTGCTGCCGTACGTGTCCCGGTAGGGGCCTGCCCCCCTTTTCGCTGATCCTCCCGCCCCACCCCACCCGCACCCCCGTCTCCGCACGTCCCAGGAGGCGGGGGTGCGGGCCTGCGTGCGGACGGGCGAGGGAACGTAAGGGGCCCCGCGTGCGTCAAGGTGTGTAGCGGCGTGAACACCACGCGTGCACGTGCATCTGCTCGTGCAGATGCGCATGCATATGCTCCCCCATTCGTCCATGCGTCTGCACGTGAACAGAGCTATGATCCCGGCACAGTTGACCACCGCACCAATGGCCTCAACAGCCCAGTGCACCACCAGGGAGCAACCTGTGGACCACGACGTGTACCGCGTTGGCACAGCCGATGAGTCCGGCGTGTACAACGGCATGGCCGCCGCGCGGCTGGACGGGGTCGCCGCCTGGCAGAAGAGCCGGCACAGCAACTCGCAGGGTTCCTGCGTGGAGTTCGCGCGGCTGCCCGGCGGCGAGGTGGCGGTGCGCAACTCACGCTTCCCCGACGGTCCGGCGCTCGTCTACACGCGCGCCGAGATCGAGGCGATGCTCCTGGGCATCAAGGACGGCGAGTTCGACCATCTGACAGCGAGCTGACCGCCCCGCGAACATCCCGGTCCCAGGGCCGGACGAAACGGGGCGTAGTCGTCGCACCACCCAAAGTGACGCGCGTAGAACCGCGGCGCGCGGAAGCGCCGCGGTGTCTCACTCGGCGGAGTGCAGTCCGAACAGCGCCCAGACGACCTTGCCGCCCAGCGCGCCCGAGAGCGGGTGCCAGCCCCAGCTGTCGCTGAACGAGTCGACGAGGAACAGTCCGCGCCCCGACTCGGCCGAGAAGTCCTCCGAGAACTCCTCGGCGTCGTACGCCACCGGGCTCTCCCGGCTCGGGTCGCGCACCGCGCACACCAGCCGCTCGGTCCAGCGCATCAAGTGCAGCCGTACGAGGGGCTCGTGGGCCGACGAGGGCGGGGGGTCCGAGGGCAGCGCGTGCCGCAGTGCATTGGTGACCAGCTCGGAGACGACCAGGCAGATGTCGTCGAAGCGGTCGCCGATGTCCCACTGGGCGAGCGTTCTACGGCTGAACTGCCGGGCCTCGCGCACCGCTTCGTAGCGGGCGGGCAGTGCGCACGACGCCGCGTTGGACACGGTCGAGGGATCCAGTGGTGGAAGCCCCTGCCTTAAAGGCTCGAGCATGGTCGATCCATTCGTCCCCATGCGAGGCACTCCCGGGAGATCGCGGTCGTTGCGATGCAGTCATTGCGATGCAGCGGTGGCGCGAGACCATGGTTTCGGATGCTTCCGGCGGATGCAAGGGCAGATGCACGTGCACGTGCCTGAATTGGACCCTCCCGTACCGCTTCTTGGTCATTTTTTCCGCCAACTTTTCACCTCTGGCCGGTCTTCCCCTTGCCCCGGCCTGTGCGTACGCTCTGACGTCTTCCCATTTGAGTAACCGGACGAGTACTGCTCGGAGTGATTTAGTGGCAGACTGCGGCCCCTGGAGAGGTTGGGGAGGGTGACGAACGTGAGCGCGGGAGAGCCGGGATCGGTGGTGCGGCGCATGTTGCTCGGATCACACCTGAGGCGACTGCGTGAGGCGCGAGGCATCACGCGAGAGGCAGCGGGTTATTCGATCCGCGCGTCCGAGTCGAAGATCAGTCGTATGGAGCTGGGCCGGGTGAGCTTCAAGACACGGGACGTCGAGGACCTGCTGACGCTGTACGGCGTCAGCGACGAGACCGAGCGCAACGCGCTCCTCTCCCTTGCCAGGGAGGCCAACGTCGCGGGCTGGTGGCACAGTTACTCCGACGTCCTGCCCAACTGGTTCCCCACCTATGTGGGCCTGGAGGGCGCCGCCTCGCTGATCCGCGCCTACGAGGTGCAGTTCGTGCACGGTCTGCTGCAGACCGAGGCCTATGCGAGCGCCGTCGTCGGACGCGGCATGAAGGGCGCGAGCCCCGCCGACATCGAGCGCCGCGTCGCCCTGCGCCTGGAGCGGCAGAAGTACCTGCTCGCCCCCAACGCCCCCGAGTTCCACGTGGTCCTGGACGAGGCGGCCCTGCGTCGGCCGTACGGCGACCGCGAGGTGATGCGCGGTCAGCTCCAGCACCTGATCGAGATCTCCGAGCGGCCCAACGTACGGCTGCAGATCATGCCGTTCGGCTTCGGCGGTCACTCCGGCGAGAGCGGCGCGTTCACGATCCTGAGCTTCCCGGAGTCGGACCTGTCCGACGTCATCTTCCTCGAGCAGCTCACCAGCGCGCTGTACCTGGACAAGGCGGAGGACGTCAACCAGTACGAGAAGGCGATGAAGGAACTGCAGCAGGACTGCCCCGGCACCGACGAGAGCCGGGACCTGCTGAGGGGCCTGCTGCAACTGTCGTAACGGGGGTCACTGACGATCCCCCGACCGACTCACCCCCCAACTCGCTTTGAACGCACGTACGATGACGTGCGATCAGGCCGTGATACGGGATTGAGGGGTTGAGGGATCACATGCCATCACCTGCGTACTACTTCACCGACCTCGCGCAGCAGTACATCGGCGGTGAGTGGCGCCCGGGCACCGGCTCCTGGGACATCATCGACTTCAACCCCTACGACGGCGAGAAGCTCGCCTCGATCACGATCGCCACGGTCGACGAGGTCGACGAGGCGTACCGCGCCGCCGCCGAGGCCCAGAAGGAATGGGCCGCGACCAGCCCGTACGTCCGCCGCGCGGTCTTCGAGAAGGCCCTCGGCATCATCGAGGACCGTGAGCAGGAGATCGCCGCCGCGATCATCGCCGAACTCGGCGGCACACACCTCAAGGCCGGCTTCGAACTCCACCTCGCCAAGGAGTTCCTGCGCGAGTCGATCCGCCTCGCGCTGACCCCCGAGGGCCAGATCATCCCCTCGCCGGTCGACGGCAAGGAGAACCGCGTCTACCGCGTCCCGGTGGGCGTCGTCGGGGTGATCAGCCCCTTCAACTTCCCCTTCCTGCTCTCCCTGAAGTCGGTCGCCCCGGCGCTCGCGCTCGGCAACGGCGTCGTCCTCAAGCCGCACCAGGACACCCCGGTCGTCGGCGGTTCCCTGGTCGCGAAGATCTTCGAGGACGCGGGCCTGCCGCCCGGCCTGCTGAACGTCGTCATCACCGACATCGCCGAGATCGGTGACGCGTTCATCGAACACCCGATCCCGAAGGTCATCTCCTTCACCGGCTCCGACAAGGTCGGCCGTCACGTCGCCGCAGTCTGCGCGCCCCTGTTCAAGAACGTGGTCCTCGAACTGGGCGGCAACAGCGCCCTGGTGGTCCTGGACGACGCGGACATCGACTACGCGGTGGACGCGGCGGTGTTCAGCCGGTACGTCCATCAGGGCCAGGTCTGCATGGCCGCGAACCGGGTCCTGGTGGACCGTTCGGTCGCCGACGAGTTCACCGAGAAGTTCGTGGCCAAGGTGAGGTCCCTGAAGGTGGGCGACCCGAGCGACCCGGGGACGGTCATCGGCCCGGTGATCAACTCGTCGCAGGCGGACGCGATCTCGGGCGTCGTACGGCGGGCACTGGCGGAGGGCGCGACGGCACTCCTCCACGGTTCGACGACGGACAACCTCGTCGAGCCCTCGGTCCTGACCGACCTGCCCGCCGACTCGCCCCTCCTGCGCCAGGAGATCTTCGGCCCGGTCGCCCTCGTCGTCCCCTTCGACGGCGAGGAGGAGGCGGTCCGCCTCGTCAACGACACCCCGTACGGCCTCAGCGGCGCCGTCCACACGGCCGACGTGGAGCGCGGCATCGCCTTCGCCAAGCGGATCGACACGGGCATGTTCCACGTCAACGACGGCACGGTCCACGACGAGCCCCTGGTCGCCTTCGGCGGCGAGAAGTCCTCGGGCATCGGCCGCCTGAACGGCGAGGCGACGGTGGAGGCGTTCACGACCCGCAAGTGGATCTCGGTGCAGCGGGGGCGGAGCCTCTTCCCGTTCTAGGGATTTCCTGGACCACTTGGACGACCCCGGGGGCTTGCGGACAGAACCTGACCGCAAGCCCCCGTAACTTCATCGGTGTCAGGCGGAAACACCCGCAGGACCGAGCCGCACGACCCGATGAGAGGCAGTCGACCATGGTCACTCACGTCCCCTCCGAAGCCCCCGGCGACGAGCGCGGAGCACTGCTCGCGTTCATCGAGGAGCAGCGCGGCGGTATCCGGCGGGCCCTGCTCGGGCTGACCGACGAGCAGGCGGCGAGCAGGCCCAGCGCCAGTGAGCTGTCCCTCTCCGGACTGCTCAAGCATGTCGCCGAGACCGAGCAGGGCTGGATCGCCCGGGCCAGGGGCGAGGCGCCGGCCGTCAAGCGAACCGAGTCGAACTGGCACGAGTGTTTCGTGCTCGTCGAGGGCGAGACCGTCGCCTCGCAGCTCGCGTACTGGGAGAAGGTCGCCGCCGAGACCGACGCGTTCCTGCGTTCCGTACCGAGCCTCGACGACACGTTCGCACTGCCGGCGGAGCCCTGGTTCCCGCCGGAGGGGCGGGTCTCGATGCGCTGGGTGGCGTTGCACCTGATCCGCGAGACCGCCCGGCACGCCGGCCACGCCGACATCATCCGCGAGTCCCTCGACGGCGCCACCGCCTTCGAGCTGGTGGCCCGGGAGCGGGCCGCCTGAGCCCCGGGTCCTAACCTGGACCGCATGTCAGCGATCCGTCTCCTCGTGCTCGGCGCGGTCCGCCAGCACGGGCGGGCCCACGGCTACCAGGTGCGCAACGACCTGGAGTATTGGGGCGCCCACGAGTGGTCCAACGCCAAGCCCGGCTCGATCTACCACGCCCTGAAGCAGATGGCCAAGCAGGGCCTGCTGATCGCGCACGAGATCGCCCCCTCCACGGCCGGCGGCCCGCCCCGCACGGAGTACGAGATCACCGAGGCCGGCACCGAGGAGTGCTTCCGGCTGGTGCGCGAGGCGCTGACCTCGTACGACCAGAAGATGGACCTCAAGTCGGCGGCGATCGGCTTCATCGTCGAACTGCCGCGCGCCGAGGCCGTGGCGCTCCTGAAGGAGCGGATCCGGGGGATCGAGGCGTGGCGGGCCTCGGTCACCGAGCACTACGTGCCCGAGGACGGCCCCGAACAACTCGGGCACATCGGCGAGATCATGAACCTGTGGACCCACACGGCCGACGCCGAGGCCGCGTGGACCCTCGGTCTGATCGCCCGGATCGAGGGCGGGGCGTACACGTTCGCGGGCGAGGGCGAGCCGTTCGTCGGCATCCTGGCCGAGGGCGAGGAGAACCCGTACGCGACGGGGGAGCGTCATCCCGGCGACTGGCGATAGCGGGTAGTCACTAATCAAGTTTGACCAATGACTCTCGGCGAGTTACCCTCGACCGAGTAATCAACTTTGACTAGTCAGGGGGGTTGTTCTGTGGCCGACGCGGCGATCACCGTCGAAGGCGCACACAAGAGGTACGGCGACAAGGAGGCACTGTCCGGGCTCGACCTCCAGGTCGCCCGCGGCACCGTGCACGGCGTGCTCGGGCCGAACGGCGCGGGCAAGACGACCCTGGTCCGCGTCCTGGCCACGCTGCTCAGGCCCGACCGGGGCCGGGTCGAGGTGGCCGGCCACGACGTCGTGACCGGGGCCCGGGAGGTCCGCTTCCGCATCGGGCTGCTCGGCCAGCACGCGGCGCTCGACGAGGAGCTGAGCGGCCGGCAGAACCTGGAGATGTTCGGCCGTCTCTACCACCTGGGCGCCCGCCACGCGCGCGTGCGGGCCGACGAGCTCCTCGACCGCTTCGGGCTCGCGGACACCGGCCGCAAGGCGGTCCGGCACTACAGCGGCGGAATGCGCCGCCGTCTCGACCTCGCCGCCTCCCTCATCACCGACCCGGAGGTGCTGTTCCTGGACGAGCCCACGACCGGCCTCGACCCGCGCGGCCGCACCGAGGTGTGGACCGCCGTCCGCTCCCTCGTCGGCGGCGGTACGACGGTCCTGCTGACCACGCAGTACCTGGAGGAGGCCGACCAGCTCGCCGACCGCGTCTCGGTCGTCGACCGGGGCCGGGTCGTCGCCGACGGCACCCCGGACGAGCTGAAGGCCGCCACCGGTGGCGACCGCATCGACGTCGTCCTGCGCGACGCCGGGCAACTGGGCGCGGCCGTCGCCCTGTTGCCCGTACCCGCCGAGGGCGTCTCGGTGGACCCGGACCGGCGGCTGCTGAGCGCCCCGGTCACCGACCGCATGGCGGCGCTCTCCGGGGTCGTACGGGCCCTGGAGGCGGCCGGGATCGAGGCCGAGGACATCGTGCTGCGGCGCCCGACGCTGGACGAGGTGTTCCTGGACCTCACAGGCGACGACGAACGGACGAAGGAGGCCGCGTGACGACGTACGGGATGAGGAGTGGGGTTCCGGCACCCGGGACAGCGGGCACGCGCGCGTTGGCGGACTGGTGGACCGACTGCTGGACCATGACCCGCCGCGAACTCGCCCACTGGGCACGCCAGCCGGTGCAGGTGCTGGTCGGGCTGGTCTTCCCGGTGATGCTGCTGCTGATGTTCGGTTATCTGGTCGGCGGCGGCCGGGACATCGAGGGCGAGTACGTCGACTTCCTGGTTCCGGGCATGCTCGTGCTCACCATGGCCTTCGGCCTGGAGGGCACGATGATCGCCGTCACCCAGGATCTCAACAAGGGCGTCATCGACCGGTTCCGGTCCATGCCCATGGCCAACGGCGCGGTCCTGGTGGGCCGTTCGGCCGCCGACATGCTCCAGTCGGCGCTGGGGCTCACCGTGATGCTCGCGGTGGGGTACGCCATCGGCTGGCGCGCCCACGGGGGCGTGGGGGCCCTCCTGGGGGCCGTGGGCCTGCTCCTGCTGTTCCGGTTCGCCATGCTCTGGATCGGCATCCAACTGGCCATGGTGGCCGGCAGACCGGAGCTGGTGCAGGCGGTCCAGATCCTGGTCTGGCCGGTCGGCTTCCTGTCCAACGCCTTCGCCATCCCCGACTCCATGCCCGGCTGGTTGGGTACGGCCGTCCAGTGGAACCCGATGTCCCAGACGGCCACCGCCGTCCGCGACCTGTTCGGCAACCCCGGCGGCGAACCGGGCCACCTCTGGGCGGCCGTCGCCTGGCCCCTGGCCCTGCTGGCGGTCTTCTTCCCGCTGGCGGTACGGAGGTTCGGCCGGCTGAGCGGCTGAGCGTTCCGCAGGACGCGTGGTGACGTACCTGCGGGCCGGTGGGGGCTGGTCGCGCAGTTCCCCGCGCCCCTTTCGGGGCGCGTTCCGCACGGATCAGGCTCAGTGATGGAACCCGGTGGCCGCGTCCTTGTCCCGATCCAACGGGTGCGGCTGCCGGCGCAGTTCGGGCAGCAGTCGCTGCAGGTCCTCCACGAACAGCTCGGCGAGGTCCGCCGAGAACCCGTTGCGGCACACCACCCGCAGCACGGACAGGTCCTGCCGGTTCTCGGGGAAGGTGTACGCGGGCACCAGCCAGCCCCGCTCACGCAGCCGCCGCGAGACGTCGAACACGTCGTACGCGGACACGTCCGCCCCCGTCGTGAACGCGAACACCGGCAGCTCGTCGCCCCGGGTCAGCATGCGGAAGTCGCCCAGCTCCTCGATCCGCCCGGCGAGGGAGCGCGCCACGTCCCGCGAAGACTGCTGCACCGCCCGGTAGCCCTCGCGGCCCAGCCGCAGGAACGTGTAGTACTGCGCGACCACCTGGGCCCCGGGACGCGAGAAGTTGAGCGCGAACGTCGGCATGTCGCCGCCCAGGTAGTTGACGCTGAACACCAGCTCCTCGGGCAGGGCCTCCCTGTCCCGCCACAGCGCCCAGCCTACGCCCGGGTAGACCAGCCCGTACTTGTGCCCCGAGGTGTTGATCGAGGCCACGCGCGGCAGGCGGAAGTCCCAGACCAGGTCCTCGTCCAGGAAAGGCGCCACCATGGCCCCTGAGGCCCCGTCGACATGCACCGGGATGTCGAGCCCGGTGCGCTCCTGCAAGGCGTCCAGGGCCGCGCACAGCTCCGCCACGGGCTCGTAGGACCCGTCGAAGGTCGACCCGAGGATGCCGACGACCCCGATGGTGTTCTCGTCGCACAGCTCGGCCGCCGCCTGTGGATCGAGATGGAACCGGTCGCCCTCCATGGGGACCTGGCGCGCCTCCACCTCCCAGAAGTTGCAGAACTTGTCCCAGCAGACCTGAACGTTGACGCCCATGACCAGGTTCGGCCGGACGTCCCGCCCCGGATACCGGTCGGCGTTGCGCGCCGCCCACCGCCGCTTCAGCGCCATCCCGGCCAGCATGCACGCCTCGCTCGAACCCGTGGTCGAACAGCCCACGGCGGCGTCCGGATCCGGCGCGTTCCACAGGTCGGCGAGCATCGCCACACAGCGCCGCTCCAGCTCGGCGGTGCGCGGGTACTCGTCCTTGTCGATCATGTTCTTGTCCCGGCACTCGCCCATCAGGACGGCGGCCTGCGGCTCCATCCAGGTGGTGACGAAGGTGGCCAGGTTGAGCCGTGAGTTGCCGTCGAGCATCAGTTCGTCGTGCACGACCTGGTACGCCGTCGCCGGTGGCAGCGGAGCGTCCGGCAGCCGATGGGTGGGCGGGGCCTCGGTCATGCCGCCGACCGGATCGGCCGCCCCGTAGAAGGGGTTGACGGCGAGCCTGCGCCCGGCGCCCTTGTCGTCAGGTGTTTCGCTGTCCCCACGGTGCAGTGGCATGTCTTCGACGGTAGGCCCGGACCGCGGGGCTTGCACCTCACGCCGGGTGAGGAAGCAGTGTGGAGCGCGTACCGAGAAGGGAGCGGAAGTGAGCTACTCCGTAGGACAGGTCGCCGGCTTCGCCGGTGTAACGGTGCGCACCCTGCACCACTACGACGAGATCGGCCTCCTCGTGCCCGGCGGACGCAGCAGTGCGGGCCACCGGCGCTACGACGACGCCGACCTCGACCGGCTGCAGCAGATCCTGTTCTACCGGGAGCTCGGCTTCCCCCTCGAAGAGGTCGCCACCCTGCTGGACGACCCGAAGGCGGACCCGCGCGCGCAGTTGCGCCGACAGCACGAGCTGTTGACCGCCCGGATCGAACGGCTCCAGCAGATGGCGGCGGCCGTGGAGCACGCCATGGAGGCACGCAGAATGGGCATCAACCTCACGCCCGAGGAGAAGTTCGAGGTCTTCGGCGACAAGGATCCGGAGGCGCACGCCGAGGAGGCCGAGCGCCGCTGGGGCGGCACGGACACGTACGCGGAGTCGCAGCGCCGGGCGGCCACGTACACGAAGGACGACTGGAAGCGCATGCAGGCCGAGGTGGCCTCCTGGGGCGAGCGTTACGACGCCCTGATGGCGGCCGGCGAGTCCCCGGCGGGCGAGGCCGCGACGGCCATGGCCGAGGAACACCGGCTGCACATCACCAAGTGGTTCTACGAATGCACGTACGAAATCCACCAGGGCCTCGCCGAGATGTACGTCTCCGACGAGCGCTTCAAGGAGTTCTACGACTCCATGCGACCGGGCCTCGCCGAACACCTCAGGGAGGCGATCACGGCGAACGCGGCCCGGCACACCTCGTAGACATGGCCTGGTCCGGGGCTACTCCCGGGCCAGGACCACCGCGGTCCCGTACGCGCACACCTCCGTGCCCACGTCCGCCGCCTCGGTCACGTCGAAGCGGAAGGCCAGCACTCCGTTGGCCCCACGCGCGCGTGCCTGCTCGATCAGCCGTTCCATGGCCTGGTTGCGGGTCTCCACGAGGGTCTTCGTCAGGCCCTTCAGCTCACCGCCGATCATCGACTTCAGCCCGGCCCCGATCTGGCTGCCGAGATGCCGTGAGCGCACGGTCAGCCCGAAGACCTCACCGATGACCTGCTCGACCCGGTGGCCGGGTACGTCGTTCGTCGTCACGACCAGGACGTCGGACTGAGGTCCCTGGCCGCCGCCGTACTCTTCGATGCCCATAACCTCACAGGGTGGCCCGAGTTCCCGCACAGCGCACCCCGTGGTGGCGCACGGAAGCTGGTGGAACCCGGAGGGGCCGCGAGGCGTTGATAGCTTTGGCCCCACTCTTCTCTTCTCTTCTCTTTTTCTTCTGCCTCTTCTGCCTCAGGAGCCCGGAACAGTGACGACGCTTGCCCTCGGACCGAGCTGGCTGGATCCGGACTACCTGTTGGACCAGTTCGGCATCTGGGGCCTGCTGCTGATCGTGTTCGCCGAGTCCGGCCTGCTCATCGGCTTCTTCCTGCCGGGCGACTCGCTGCTGTTCACGGCGGGGCTGCTGATCACCGCGGGCACGCTGGACTTCCCGCTGTGGGCGGCGGTCGTCCTCATCTGCCTCGCCGCGATCCTCGGCGACCAGGCGGGCTACATGTTCGGCAAGAAGGTCGGCCCGTCGCTCTTCAACCGACCGGACTCCCGCCTCTTCAAGCAGGAGAACGTCACCAAGGCCCACGAGTTCTTCGAGAAGTACGGCCCGAAGTCCCTGGTCCTGGCCCGCTTCGTGCCCATCGTGCGCACGTTCACGCCGATCATCGCCGGCGTCAGCGGCATGAAGTACCGCTCGTTCCTGACCTTCAACGTCATCGGCGGCGTCCTGTGGGGCGCGGGCGTCACCCTGCTCGGCTCCTGGCTCGGCAACATCGACTTCGTCAAGAAGAACATCGAACCGATCCTGCTGCTGATCGTCCTCATCTCGGTCGTCCCGATCATCATCGAGTTCGCCCGAGCCCGCAGCAAGGCCAAGAAGACCCCGCCCCAGCAGCAGCAGTACCAGCCCCCGATGGACGACGCGACGACCCAGCTCCGCCGAATCCCTCCGACCCACCAGCCCGAAAACCAGAACTACGACCAGGGCTACGGCCAGCAGTACGCCCAACAGCAGCACCCGTACAACCAGGACTACGGCTACCAGCAGCAATACCCGTACAACAACCAGAACAACGGCTACCCCCAGAACTGAGAACCGACGCGAGGGCAACCCCCTGGGGGCGCGGGGCTGTGACATTTGCGGCTCCGCCGCGTGGGCGCGACAAGCCACAACGCACCCGCACCCGAATCCGCACCCGACCCGGAACTAAAACCCTCGCGTCCGCTTGGCGGCCCGCCGCTCCCCGGCGGAGCCGCTCGGTACACGCAGGAACAACCGCGAAATCTCCGACCCCAGATTCACCCCGATGGCAATCGCCATCGCCAGCGCCGCCGCCTTGGCCAGATACACCAACCCCGCGTCCATGTCGTTCTGCGCGATCGACAGCAGCCCGAAGTACGTCGCGGACCCCGGCAGCAGCGGCCCGATCGCCGCGGTCGTGTACGGCAGGGCAGACGCGAACCGGTAGCGCGACAGCAGCTGCCCGAACAGCCCGACAAGACCCGCCGCGACGGCGGTCGACGCCACCGCCGAGAACTCGCCGGTGTCGTGCATCGCGCCGTACACGCTCCACGCGACACCCCCGTTGAGCGTCACGATGAGCACAGTGGAACGTTCCTGCTGAAGCATGACCGCGAAGGTCAGCGACAGCAGCATGGACGCGCTGATCTGCCACAACGGCCGCTGCGCACTCCCCAGCGCCGCGTCGGGGTTGAGCTCGGCGCCCAGTTTCACGCCGAAGTACAGGATCAGCAGCACCCCGACCACGATGCCCACGAAGAAGTACATGACCTCGAGCAGACGAGCGGACGCGGTGATGTAGAACCCGGTCAGCCCGTCCTGCACCCCGGCCACCAGCGCCCGCCCGGGCAGCAGCGCGAACAGCCCGCCGGTGATCACGGCGGACGCCTTCACGTCGACATGCGCGACCGTCAGCGCGACCCCGATCGCGGCCGGCGGCATCGCGGCCACCGTGAACTGGTAGAACTCCGGCAGCCCGCGCCCCGCGCACAGCCACGCCAGCCGGTCGCCGAGCATCGCGCCGAGCGCCGCCGCCACGAACACCACCAGGTCACCGCCGACGAGCACGGAGGCCGCACCCGCGAGCAGCCCGGCGGACACGGTGAGCCCCCAGCCGGGGTACGGGTGCCGGTTGCGCCGGATCTCAGCGAGGCGCCTGTAGGCCTCTTCCAGGGACGTGGCGGTGTCCTCGTCGCTCAGGTCGTCCACAAGCCGGTAGACGGCCGCCAGGCGCGTGTAGTCGGTGCCCCGGCGCCGGACCGTCCGTGAGGCCGTCACGGGGTCCTCGACGAGCGAGGGCTGGTACGAGATCGACAGCAGGGTGAAGGTGACGTTCGGCTCGCAGCGGTCGAGGGCGTAGGACCGGCAGACGGCGAACATGGCCGCCTCCACGTCCTCGGCGCCCTCGCCGCCCGCGAGCAGCAGTTCGCCGATGCGCAGGGTCAGGTCGAGCACGCGCGGGACGGCGGGACCGCCCTCCTCGGCCACCTTGTGCAGGCGTTCCGGCGCGGGCCGCTCGGCCACCGGCATCCGCAGCATCGTGCGCATCCGGTCCTGCCAGGGCACGTCCTTGGTGAGACTCACCACAGGGATGCCGGCGGGCGGCGTGAAGGCGGGCGCGCGGTACGTCAGCGGGGTGCTGAAGGCCGAGCCCTCGACGTCGCCGCCGGGCGGCTGCGGAACGTCCAGTCCGTCCGGCAGGGCGAACTCTGAGGTCGTCTCGGACTCGTCGGTGACCGATCTGGGCGGCGTCAGTCCCTCTGGCAGGGCGAACTCGGAGGTGGTGGACGAGTCCCCGTCCCCACCGCCCGGAGTTCCGCCTGTGGCGAGGGGGATCGCGTAGACGCCCCTGGCCTCGTCCGATGCCGGCTTGCGAGCCTCGTCCGTCACTCCGTATCGCTCCCTGCGCGTGCCCCTCCGGTACGCCTCAGTATGCGCACAGGCGCACGAACGGGCCGCACGCGTGTGCGTGCGGCCCGTTGGGCACAGCTGGGTCGGGGAGCCTCAGTGGCCGCCCTGCTCCTTGAGTCGCTTGTACGACCGCTCGATCTCGGCCTCGGCGTCGGCACGGCCGACCCAGTTGGCGCCCTCGACGGACTTGCCGGGCTCCAGGTCCTTGTAGACCTCGAAGAAGTGCTGGATCTCCAGGCGGTCGAACTCCGACACGTGGTGGATGTCGCGCAGGTGCTCCACGCGCGGGTCGTGCGCGGGCACGCACAGCAGCTTGTCGTCGCCGCCGGCCTCGTCCGTCATCCGGAACATGCCGATCGCGCGGCACTGGATGAGACAGCCGGGGAAGGTCGGCTCGTCCAGGATGACCAGCGCGTCCAGCGGGTCGCCGTCCTCGCCGAGGGTGTTCTCGACGAAGCCGTAGTCGGCCGGGTAGCTGGTCGAGGTGAAGAGGCGACGGTCCAGGCGGATCCGACCGGTCTCGTGGTCCACCTCGTACTTGTTCCGTGAACCCTTCGGAATCTCGATCGTGACGTCGAACTCCACCGGTGGCTCCTCCATGATCAACACATAGTTCTGGTGGTTAAGTGTCCCTCACGCAGGTGTGTGATCGCGAAAGGGGCTGGTGGTCGTGCCAGAGCTGAGGCCTTGGCGGGCCGCGAGGCCGAAAGTGGCGCGGCTCGCGCGTACCGTACGACCTCGTCTCACTCAGGCCACGAAAGCGGTGAAACCGCAGCTCGGAAGGGGGGTCGGCCGAGCGAAGGCAGCTGTGAAACCGCCACTCGAACGAGCGACGGCGACGGTGCGGCCGCGACTCGAACGAGCCAAGCAGGCCACGGCCGGCGTGAAACCGCGGGTCGCGCGGATCACACGGTCGATGGCCTCGAAGCCGGCCGGTCTCGGCACCTCGAACGCGCTGCCGAACGCCCTGCGGACGCTGAAGGCACTGCCGGGGTCGATGCCGAAGACCCTGCGGACCTGGCAGTACACCGCGGGCGCCGCCACCGCCGGACTGGCGTTGACCGCGGGCGTGGTGACCGCCGCCGGTCCCTGGGACTCCACCGGCCAGCGTACGGCCGAGCGGGACTGGGCCACCGCCCAGGAACGTTCCGGTGGCGCAGATCACGGTCGTAATTCTGGTACGTCGGACACGTCCGCCATCTCCGGTACGTCGGCCGGGGCGCCCGCGCCCGCGCCGAGCGCTCCCATCGTGCTGGCCGGCCTCGACAGCGCACCCGGCACCCTGCGGGCGGCACCCACCGGGAAGGCCCTCGCGGCCGTTCTGAAGCCGCTTCTGGGCGATCCGGCGCTCGGCACCCGCCGGTCGGCCGCAGTCGTCGACGTGACCACCGGAAAGCGGCTGTACGGCATGGAGGCGGGGGAGGCGCTCGTCCCCGCCTCGACGACGAAGATCGCCACGGCCGTCGCCGCGCTCTCCGCGATGGGCGCCGACCACCGCCTCACCACCCGGGCCGCCCTGGAGCCCGACACCAACGAGCTCGTCCTGGTCGGCGGCGGCGACCCGACCCTGACGGCCCGCGAGGACCCGGAGGGCTGGGCGAGCCTGCGCACCCTGGCCGACTCGACGGCCGCCGCCCTGAGGAAGCGCGGCGTACGCGAGGTGACGCTGTCGTACGACACGACGCTGTACGCCGGCCGCGAACTCCACCCGATCGGGGTCAACGAGAACCTCGCCCCGGTCAGCGCCCTCATGGTCGACGAGGCCCGCACCAACGACTCGACCAGCGGAACCGCGGTGCGTTCCACCGACCCGGCGGCCGACGCGGCCCGCGCGTTCGCGGGCCTGCTGGAGAAGCACCGCATCAAGACCACGGCCCCCGGCCCGTCCAAGGCCACGGGCCGCGCGAGCACCCTCGCGAAGGTCACCTCGCCGCCGCTGTCGGCCCTCGTCGAGCGCATGCTGACCAACAGCGACAACGACTTGGCGGAGGCCCTGGCCCGCCAGACCGCGCTCGCCACCCACGTCAGACCCGACTTCGCGGGCGGCGCCCGGGCCATCCGCACCGAGCTGGCGAAGCTGGGGCTGCCCATGTCCGGGGCCCGTTTCGCGGACGGCAGCGGCCTGAACCGCGCCGACCGCCTCACCACGAACCTCCTCACGGCCCTGCTGGCCAAGGCCGGCGACCCGTCCCACCCCGACCTCCGCGCGGCCCTCACGGGCCTTCCGGTGGCAGGCTTCACGGGCACACTGAGCACCCGTTACGCGAACGGCGCGGCAGGCCTCGTACGCGCCAAGACAGGCACCCTGACCGGCGTGAACGCCTTGGCGGGCACGGTCGTCGACCGCAACGGCCACCTCCTGGCCTTCGCCTTCCTGACGGCGAACACCCCGAACACAACCCAGGCCCAAACAGCCCTGGACCGCACAGCGACAGCCCTGGCGTCCTGCGGCTGCGGGTAGCTCCGCCGGATACGCGGCCCCCGCCACCCTCGCAACCTGCCCCCAGCGGAGTCGCTCCCGTACGGTTGACGCATGACGAGCATCGGTGGTGCCGCATCTGCTGGGATGGTCGACTGGAATCTCGCGGTGGCGACCGCGACCCGGCTGGTACGGCCGGGGCCCGAGGTGAGCCGTGACGAGGCCCGGACCATCGTCGCCGAGCTGCGTCGGCACGCGAAGGCCTCGGAGGAACACGTCCGGGGCTTCACCCGGATGGGAACGGACGCCGCCCACGACACCCCCGTACTCGTCGTGGACCGCCCCGGCTGGGTACGGGCCAACGTGGCCGGGTTCCGCGAGGTGCTGAGGCCGCTGCTGGACAAGATGCAGGAGCGGCGCGGGAGTTCACCGGGCGGGGCCGTGCTCGGCGCGGTCGGCGGCAAGGTGACCGGCGTCGAACTGGGCATGCTGCTGTCGTTCCTGTCGTCGCGGGTCCTCGGCCAGTACGAGACCTTCGCCCCGGCCACCCGCGACCTGCCGGCCGGCGCGAACGGCGGCGGCCGACTGCTCCTCGTCGCCCCGAACATCGTCCACGTGGAGCGCGAACTCGACGTACAGCCCCACGACTTCAGGCTCTGGGTGTGTCTGCACGAGGAGACGCACCGCACCCAGTTCACCGGCGTGCCCTGGCTGCGCGACCACCTGGAGGGCGAGATCCAGTCGTTCCTGGGGGAGACCGACGTCGACCCCATGACCTTCCTGGAGCGCATCAGGGAGGCCGCGCAGTCCCTCGCGGGCGGCCGGCCGGAGGGCGAGGAGGACGACGGCGGCCGTTCGCTCGTGGAGCTGGTGCAGACGCCCGCCCAGCGGGAGATCCTCGGCCGGCTCACCGCGGTCATGTCCCTCCTGGAGGGACACGCCGACTTCGTGATGGACGGCGTCGGCCCCGCGGTGGTGCCCTCCGTGGCCGAGATCCGCGAGAAGTTCCAGCAACGCCGGGCCAAGGGCGCCTCCCGCCTCGACCTCGCACTGCGCAAGCTGCTCGGTCTGGACGCCAAACTCAGGCAGTACCGGGACGGCGAACGGTTCGTGCGGGCCGTCGTCGACCAGGTCGGCATGGACGGCTTCAACCGCGTGTGGACCTCCCCGAACACCCTCCCCACGAAGGCCGAGATCGCCAAACCGGCGGACTGGGTCGCGCGCGTGCACCGCAAGGCGGAATCGTGAGCCTGTTCGGTACGAGGCGTACGGGGTGAAGAATCCGGCCGACGGCAGGTGAACGCCACTCCAATCACCCGTCCGAGGGACCGTGAGGCATGGGTAGGCGTGCAATGCTCGGGGAACGCCTCGTTTCTGTCACCATCTACACACTCTGAGTGACCGGACTCGGCTCACCCCCCCTCGAAAACTTCATGAAGGGAACCGGACATGGGTCCCCATCCTGCGGTCGCGGCGATACGCCTGGCGGTCCGCCGCGCACTCCACGACATCCTCACAGCCCACCCCTCGCCCCACAGCCTCCTCCCCGCCTCCACCACCCTCGCCTCAACCGACTCGGCCGCCACCACCCCCGGCGAGTCCGCCCCGCTGGTCCTCGTGGCGTGCTCCGGCGGCGCCGACTCCATGGCGCTCGCCTCCGCCCTGGCGTTCGAAGCGCCCAAACTCGGGCTGCGCGCCGGCGGCGTCACCGTCGACCACGGTCTGCAGCCCGGCTCCGGCCTCCGCGCCGACGAGGTCGTCCTGCGCCTGACCGAGCTCGGCCTCGCCCCCGTCGAGGCGATCTCCGTCACAGTCGGCCGCGACGGCGGACCCGAGGCCGCCGCGCGTGACGCCCGGTACAGCGCCCTGGACGACGCCGCCGAGCGCCACGGCGCCAGCGCGGTCCTCCTCGGCCACACCCGCGACGACCAGGCCGAGACCGTGCTGCTGGGCCTCGCCCGCGGCTCCGGCATCCGCTCGCTGTCCGGGATGGCCGCCGTCTCCGGCGGACCCGGGGCCCCCGGCCGCTACCGCAGGCCCTTCCTCCAGCTCGACCGGCAGACCGCCCGCAAGGCGTGCATGGTCCAGTCCCTCCCGGTCTGGGACGACCCGCACAACGCCGACCCGGCGTACACCCGGTCCCGGCTGCGTCACGAGGGCCTGCCCGCCCTGGAGAAGGCCCTCGGCAAGGGCGTCGTCGAGGCCCTCGCCCGTACGGCCCAGCTCTCCCGTGACGACGCCGACGCCCTCGACACCTGGGCCCGCCAGGCCGAGGCCTCCGTACGGGACGCGGCGGGCCTCCTGGAGTGCGCCAAGCTGTACGCCCTGCCGCCCGCCGTACGCCGTCGCATCCTGCGCAGCGCCGCCATCGAGGCGGGCGCTCCGGCCGGTTCGCTGTTCGCCCGCCACATCGAGGAAGTCGACCGGCTGATCACCGGCTGGCGCGGTCAGAAAGCCATCAATCTCCCCGGCCGGGTCGTCGCCCAGCGGCAGGGTGGCAGACTGGTGATTCGGCAAGGCTGAATCTCACCCCCTTCGGGGAGGGGTCGGGCGAACGAGCCAGCTAAGTGGCGACGACCGAAAGTGATGCGGGTGGACGCGAAAGACATGGGTGCCGACCTCAAGTCGGTACTCATCACCAAGGAAGAGATCGACGCGAAGCTCGTTGAGCTGGCAGCGAAGATCGACGCGGAGTACGCGGGCAAGGACCTGCTGATCGTCGGCGTGCTCAAGGGCGCGGTGATGGTCATGGCCGACCTGGCCCGGGCGCTGTCCACCCCCCTCACCATGGACTGGATGGCCGTGTCGTCGTACGGCGCGGGCACCCAGTCCTCCGGTGTGGTGCGGATCCTCAAGGACCTCGACACCGACATCAAGGGCAAGCACGTTCTCATCGTCGAGGACATCATCGACTCCGGACTGACCTTGTCCTGGCTGATCTCCAACCTCGGCTCCCGCGAGCCCGAGTCGCTGAAGATCTGCACCCTGCTGCGCAAGCCGGAGGCCGCGAAGGTCGCCATCGACGTGGAGTGGGTCGGCTTCGACATCCCGAACGAGTTCGTGATCGGCTACGGCCTCGACTACGCGGAGAAGTACCGCAACCTCCCCTTCGTCGGTACGCTCGCGCCCCACGTCTACGGCGGCTGAGTCCCGAGGCCGCTGAGCCAATGGGCGAGTCCTGTGGGACGCCCGGGAACCCGGGCGGCCCTCTCGCCGTTGGAGCATGCGTGGACGGTGTTGGAAACTCGCCCGTGCGCCTTCGGGTGACAATGCTGGGGTACCGTCCGAAGAGCAGTACTTAGAACAGTCTTTGTCAAACTCACTATGGCAGGAGGGACGGGGCGGCACCGCTCCGTATGGATGGACGTGAAGCGATACTTCCGTGGGCCGGTCATGTGGATCGTGCTGGCCGTCCTTGCCGTGGTCGTGTTGATGCAGGTCGTCGGCTCGTCCGGCGGCTACAAGACGGTGGACACAGGCCAGGTCGTCCAGGCGATCAACGACAACAAGGTCGAGCAGGCCAAGATCACCACCGGTGACGAGCAGGTCATCAAGGTCCAGCTCAAGGACGGCCAGAAGGTCGAGGGCAGCTCGAAGATCCAGGCGAGCTACATCGGCGATCAGGGCGTCAACCTGGCGAACACTCTCCAGGACAAATTCCAGAACAAGCAGATCCCGAAGGGCTACACGGTCTCCCCGACCAAGCAGAACGCTTTCGTCGGCATTCTGCTGTCGCTGCTTCCCTTCGTCCTCATCGTCGTCGTGTTCCTGTTCCTGATGAACCAGATGCAGGGCGGCGGCTCCCGGGTCATGAACTTCGGGAAGTCCAAGGCCAAGCTCATCACCAAGGACACCCCGAAGACGACGTTCGCGGACGTCGCGGGCTCGGACGAGGCCGTCGAGGAGCTCCACGAGATCAAGGAGTTCCTCCAGGAGCCGGCCAAGTTCCAGGCCGTCGGCGCCAAGATCCCCAAGGGTGTGCTCCTCTACGGGCCTCCCGGTACGGGCAAGACGCTGCTCGCGCGCGCTGTCGCGGGCGAGGCGGGCGTTCCGTTCTACTCGATCTCGGGTTCCGACTTCGTCGAGATGTTCGTCGGTGTCGGTGCCTCCCGGGTCCGTGACCTCTTCGAGCAAGCCAAGGCGAACGCCCCGGCGATCGTCTTCGTCGACGAGATCGACGCGGTCGGCCGCCACCGCGGCGCCGGCCTCGGCGGCGGTCACGACGAGCGCGAGCAGACGCTCAACCAGCTGCTCGTCGAGATGGACGGGTTCGACGTCAAGGGCGGTGTGATTCTCATCGCTGCCACGAACCGTCCCGACATCCTCGACCCGGCGCTGCTGCGCCCCGGCCGCTTCGACCGCCAGATCGCGGTCGACCGCCCGGACATGCTGGGCCGGCTGGAGATCCTCAAGGTTCACCAGAAGGGCAAGCCGGTCGCTCCGGACGTCGACCTGTCGGCGGTCGCCCGTCGTACGCCGGGCTTCACCGGCGCGGACCTGAGCAACGTCCTCAACGAGGCCGCGCTGCTCACCGCCCGCAGCGAGAAGAAGCTGATCGACAACGCGTCGCTCGACGAGGCCATCGACCGCGTCGTGGCGGGCCCGCAGAAGCGGACCCGGATCATGTCGGACAAGGAAAAGAAGATCACCGCGTACCACGAGGGCGGCCACGCCCTGGTCGCGGCGGCCTCCCCGAACTCCGACCCGGTCCACAAGATCACGATCCTGTCCCGCGGCCGGGCCCTCGGTTACACGATGGTGCTCCCGGACGAGGACAAGTACTCCACCACTCGCAACGAGATGCTCGACCAGCTGGCCTACATGCTGGGCGGCCGGGCGGCGGAGGAACTGGTCTTCCACGACCCGACCACGGGCGCCGCGAACGACATCGAGAAGGCCACGGCGACGGCCCGCGCGATGGTCACGCAGTACGGCATGACCGAGCGCCTCGGCGCGATCAAGTTCGGCGGCGACAACACCGAGCCCTTCCTGGGCCGGGAGATGTCGCACCCGCGCGACTACTCGGAAGAGGTCGCCGCGCTCGTCGACGAAGAGGTCAAGAAGCTCATCGAGAACGCGCACAACGAGGCCTGGGAGATCCTGGTCGAGAACCGTGACGTCCTCGACGCGCTGGTGCTCCAGCTGCTGGAGAAGGAGACGCTGAGCAAGGAGCAGATCGCCGAGATCTTCGCTCCCATCGTGAAGCGCCCGGCCCGCCCCGCGTGGACCGGCTCCTCCCGGCGTACGCCGTCCACCCGCCCGCCGGTGCTCTCCCCCAAGGAGCTGTCGCTGACGAACGGGGCCAACGGTTCGGCGCCGGCGATCACCGCCAAGGCCGGGGCCACCGAGTCCGTCCCCTCGACGGAGCCGGTACCGGAGGAACGCGGCGAGAGCTGATCCCGCCTCTCCTGCCCCGTCCCGCCCAGCGGGCCCGGAATGGATGCCGCGCCCCCCAGGTTCTAGCCTGGGGGGCGCGGCATTTCGGTATGTCCGCACGTGGACGCGTGGCCCATACGCGTGACAGGGACAGGAACGAGGCACCAGATGACCGACCCCGTGACGCTGGACGGCGAGGGCACCATCGGCGAGTTCGACGAGAAGCGGGCGGAGCACGCCGTACGGGAACTCCTGATCGCGGTCGGCGAGGACCCCGACCGCGAGGGTCTACGGGAGACGCCGGCGCGGGTGGCGCGGGCCTACCGGGAGATATTCGCGGGGCTGTGGCAGAAGCCGGAGGACGTGCTGACGACGACGTTCGACCTCGGGCACGACGAGATGGTGCTGGTGAAGGACATCGAGGTGCTCAGCTCCTGTGAGCATCATCTGGTGCCGTTCGTCGGGGTCGCGCACGTCGGCTACATCCCGTCGGTCGACGGGAAGATCACCGGGTTGTCGAAGCTGGCTCGGTTGGTGGATGTGTATGCCCGCCGGCCGCAGGTGCAGGAACGACTCACCACGCAGATCGCCGACTCGTTGATGGAGATTCTGGAGCCGCGGGGGGTGATCGTCGTTGTGGAGTGCGAGCACATGTGCATGTCTATGCGGGGGGTTCGAAAGCCGGGCGCGAAGACGATCACTTCGGCTGTGCGGGGGCAGTTGCGGGATCCGGCCACCCGTAATGAGGCGATGAGTTTGATCATGGCCCGCTGAAATTCTGTCCGCGGTGCGTCGTGGCTGGTCGCGCAGTTCCCCGCGCCCCTTTGGGGCGCTTACGCGGCCGGTGCCGTGCCCGCGTTGTTGTCGTCGTCCTCGGGGAGTTTGCAGACTCGTTCCAGGAAGAAGGCCGCCGCTATGACGGCGATGCCCGCCAGGACCGAGAAGCCGGCGTAGATGGCCTGGTCGCGGCGGGCCGGGATGTCCAGGGACTCCAGCAGGAAGACGCCCGTGCCGCCGTACATACCGGCGACCAGGGCGGCGACCAGGGCGCTGGCCTGGCCGAAGACGACCGCGCGGGCGGCCATCAGGGGGTCGACGCCCTTGGCGCCGGGGCGGCGGTCGCGCTGGGCCTTGAGGCGGGCGCGCAGGGAGAGGGCCGTGGCCAGCAGGACCACCGCGATCAGGGCGAGGACGACGGGGGCGGCCAGCGGGACGCTGGGCAGGGTCCCCACCGAGTTCCACAGCCGGGCACCCGCCCAGGAGAGCACTCCGGCCACGACGAACACGCCGGCCAGCAACTTGATGCGCAGCTCTCTCACGGTGCCCCTTCAGCTCCCTGGACCGGACCACCGAGCTGTGGTCGTCATGACCTTAACGGCTATTCCGGCAACTGGAGTTCCAGGTCGGCGCGGGGCGCGACACCTTCCAGGGCGACGCCCTCCAGGAGCGACGCCACCGGGCCGCGGCCGGGCAGCTGGGCCTCGGGGTCCACGTCGTGCCAGGGGACGAGCACGAAGGCCCGTTCGTGGGCGCGCGGGTGGGGGAGGGTGAGGACAGGGTCGTCGGACACCTCGTCGGCGTACGCCACGATGTCGACGTCGATCGTGCGTGCGCCCCAGCGCTCCTCGCGGACGCGGTGGAAGGCCTCCTCGACCGCGTGGGCGCGCTCCAGGAGCGAGGACGGGGGCAGCGTCGTCTTCAGGACGACCACCGCGTTGAAGTACGACGGCTGGCTGCCCGCCGGGACGCCCCAGGGCTCCGTCTCGTACACGGGGGAGACGGCCTTGATGCGGACGCCCGGGGTGTCCTCCAGGGCGTCGATGGCCCCCTGGAGGGTCTCCAGGCGGTTGCCGAGGTTCGAGCCGAGGGAGATGACGGCGCGTTTCGGGTTGTGCAGGGTGGTGTCGGCGGCGTCCACCTGCTGCACGACGGAGGCGGGCACCGGCTGGACGGTCGGGTCGCTGTGACTCTCGGTGAACGAGGCGGTCATACTCGGCTCCGGGTGATGGTGATGGTCACGTCGTCGAAGGGGACCGTGATCGGCGCGCCCGGTTTGTGGACGCACACCTCGACCTCCTGGACCCCCTCGTGCTTCAGACAGACCTGCGCGATGCGTTCGGCGAGCGTCTCGATGAGGTCGACGGGCTCGCCCTCGACGACGGCCACGACCTCCTCCGCCACGATGCCGTAGTGCACGGTCTTCGCCAGGTCGTCGTCGGCCGCGGCCGGGCGGGTGTCCAGGCCGAGGGAGAGGTCCACGACGAAGGTCTGGCCCTCCTCCCGCTCGTGCGGGAACACACCGTGGTGTCCACGGGCCCTCAGGCCGCGCAGCGCGACACGATCCACGCGAATCACTCCTGCAATCGTCGTTGGCGGCCGCTTCGGACCGGGTGCGGTCGGCCGGGCAGCCATTTCCGAATCTACCTGCGAGCACTGACAGTGCCCTCCCCTCGCGGGGCCCGTCCACGAGAGGACCAGGGAAGGTTCATCGGGTGTTTCCCCGTGGGAACAGGGCTGCTCACGGGCTGGTAGCCGCACTTACCCCGTGTTCGTGATTCCAACCACGTTCGGCGGTGTTCGACGGCTTTCGGCTCGCGTTCGGCTCAGGACGGGGTGTCGTCGGGCTCGGCGTCGTCCTCGTCGTTCTCGGCGAGGACCGGGGAGGCGTGGTGGGACCAGAGTTTCCAGCCGTCGGGGGTGCGCTGGAACAGATTGGTGGCGACGACCAGCTGGCCGACCAGCGGCCCCAGCTCGGCGCCGTCCTCGGGCGGCGCGCCCCCGCTGAGGATGTTCTCGGTGCAGGTCACCAGGGCGGTGTCGCCGGTGACGGAGACATGCACGTCGGTCAGGAAGAACTGGATGTACTCGGTATGAGCCATGATCAGCGCGTACGAGCGCAGCACCTCGCCGCGTCCGGTCAGTACCGGCCAGCCCGGGTGCACGCACGAGACCACACCGGTCTCCGCCGGGTCGTGGTACTCCTCGTCGACGCCCAGGTCGGCCGGGGCGAGCCAGAGCGAGGACAACTCGTCGAAGTCGCCCTGCTCCAGCGCCTCGTAGAAGGCGGTGTTGGCGAGTTCGACCTGTTCGACGTCGATGTGCGGCGCGCTCACCGGGCTCCCTCGGCGCCGCGGACCGCTTCCTGGCCACGGGCCTCCTCGACCGCGCGGGCGACCCGTACGGCGTCGGCGGTGGCGCGGACCTCGTGGACGCGGACCGCCCAGGCGCCCTGGTGGGCGGCGAGCGCGGAGACGGCGGCGGTGGCGGCGTCCCGCTCCCGCGCGGGCGGCGGGGCGCCCTCGGGGCCGGCCAGTACGCGGCCCAGGAACCGTTTCCGGGACGCGGCGACCAGCAGGGGGTGGCCCAGGCCGTGCAGCCGGTCGAGGTGGGCCAGCAGGGCCAGGTCGTGATCGGCGCCCTTGGAGAAGCCGAGACCCGGGTCTACGACGATCCGGTCGGGGGCGACACCGCCGGCCAGTACGGCGTCCACGCGCGCGTGCAGTTCGTCGAGGACCTCGGAGACGACGTCGGTGTACACGCCCTTGACGTTGCCGCCCTCCAGGAAGCCCCGCCAGTGCATGACGACGAAGGGGGCGCCCGTGGCCGCGACGACCGGGATCATCGCGGGGTCCGCGAGGCCGCCGCTGACGTCGTTGACGAGGACCGCGCCCGCCGCCAGTGCCTGTTCGGCGACCGAGGCGCGCATGGTGTCGACGGAGACGGCGACGCCCTCGGCGGCGAGGCCGCGGACCACGGGGACGACGCGCCTGAGCTCCTCGTCCTCATCGACACGGGTGGCGCCGGGGCGGGTGGACTCGCCGCCGACGTCCACCAGGTCGGCGCCCTCGGTGACCAGGTCGAGGCCGTGCTTGACGGCGGTGGTCGTGTCGAACCAGCGGCCCCCGTCGGAGAACGAGTCCGGGGTCACGTTCACGACGCCCATGACCGCGCAGCGGTCCCAGGCCGGGAGGCCGGCGACGTGGCCGCGTCCGCTGTGGTTGTTCATGCGTTCAGCGTAGGCCCCCGGCGGTTGGGCGGATTCTTTGGTGCCGGTTCGTTGTGGCTTGGGCGTTTCCCGCCTGCCCACCCGTCTCGCTCCGTCAAACAGTTCGGTCGACAAACACCCTGTCCGCCACCGCGTGGGCGCACGGGGTCGGGGTTGTGGTGCGGCGGTGGAGGAAGCGGGGGAGGGCCAGGTTGACGAAGCCTTCCGCCTGCATGGCGGCCAGGCCGATGCGGGGGAGGTCGCTGGAGGTGCGGTAGACGACGAAGCGGGGTTCCCAGCGGGGGCGGAACTTGGCGTTGAACTTGTACAGGGACTCGATCTGGAACCAGCGGGAGAGGAACACCAGCAGGCCGCGCCAGGCGCGCAGTACCGGGCCGGCGCCGATCTTCTCGCCGCGGGCCAGGGCCGAGCGGAACATGGCGAAGTTGAGGGAGACGCGCGTGACGCCCAGGCGGGGGGCGGCCTCCAGGGCGGCCACGATGAGGAGTTCGTTCATACCGGGGTCGGCCGCGCGGTCGCGGCGCATCAGGTCGAGGGAGACGCCGTCCGGGCCCCAGGGGACGAAGTGGAGGATGGCCTTGAGGTCGCCGTACGGGCCGGGCTGGTCGTCGGCCTTGTGGGCGGTGGCGATCAGGCAGTCGCCGTCGCCGGGGTCGCCGATGCGGCCCAGGGCCATCGAGAAGCCGCGCTCGGTGTCGGTGCCGCGCCAGTGCTCGGCGGCGAGACGGATGCGTTCGAGTTCGCCGTCGCCGAGGTCACGGATGCGCCGTACCCGGGTTTCGTAGCCTGCGCGTTCGATGCGCTTGACCATTTGGCGCACGTTGCGCATCGCGCGTCCGGCCAGGGAGAAATCCGCGACGTCCACCACCGCCTCGTCGCCGAGTTCGAGGGCGTCGAGGCCGGTCTCGCGGGTCCAGACCTCGCCCCCGGTCTCGGAGCAGCCCATGACGGCGGGGGTCCAGGAGTGCGCCTTCGCCTCGTCCATGAAGCGTTCGATGGCGCCGGGCCAGGCCTCGACGTCCCCGATGGGGTCGCCGCTGGCGAGCATGACGCCGGAGACGACGCGGTAGGTGACGGCGGCCTTGCCGCTGGGGGAAAAGACCACCGCCTTGTCGCGGCGCAGCGCGAAGTGGCCCAGGGAGTCGCGGCGGCCGTGCTTGTCGAGCAGGACGCGCAGCCGGTCCTCGTCCTCCGGGGTCAGCCGGGCGGCCGGGTGCTCGGGCCGGAACGCGAAGTAGATCGTGGTGATGGCGGTCAGCAGGCCCAGGGCGCCGAGGGAGTAGCCGACGGTCCAGGAGGTCGGCCCGTCGTAGTCGACGGGGCCCTCGAAGCCGAACAGGCCGTACAGGACGTGGGTGATGCGCTCGGCGAGGCTCGGGTCGCCGTACATGCGGTCGCTGTGGGCGCTCACGATGACCAGCCCGAGCGCGAGTGAACCGGCGCTCATCAGCACGAAGTTGGTGAGCGCGCGCCAGCGGCTGCGCGGGTCGGGCAGCGCCTCGAACTCGGTACGGTGACGCAGCAGCATGACCAGCAGGAGTACGGAGATGAGGAGCCCGACGAACGAGTGCCGGTAGGCGAACTGGGCCACGGCGCCGGCCGGCAGCAGGGCCACGGCAGCGCGCCAGGCCCGGCGCTTGCGGCGCCTGAGACCGTGCGCCAGGAGCAGCAGGAGGACACCGGTGCTGAGCGAGAGCGCGGCGGCGAACGGGCCGAGCGCGCCGGGCAGCACCTCCACGAGCGCGTGCATCCGGCTGTGCCTGAAGCGTGGGAAGACGCCCGCCGCGATGTCGACCAGCCCCACGAGCGCACAGGCCCGGGCGACCCAGGCGGGGACGGCCTCGGGACGCGGACCACGCAGTACGCGCGGCACTCGACGCGATCGTTCCGGAACCTGGCCCGACATTTCCCCATCTATCCTGACAGACATCGCATCCCACTGGTTCTGCGAGAGACCTGGAGTCCGGAGCCGATCCGGCTTCCGGTGACATTGCGCCCTCTAGGACGGTGTCTCGGGGGACGAGGTTCACTCACCCACGGAAAGCCATACCAAAGGACACCCAAAGTCCGGGGCAAGCCGCAGTGAAGGAACCCGAAGGAGCGGCCGCCGCCGGCGGAGAGAGTGGGCAACCGCAGTCATGGGTCTTACGAGCAAGACGGTGCTGGCGCTGGCGATCCTGGCGGCCACCCTGCTGTTCCTGGGCACGATCGTGTTCTGGCCGCGGCTGGCCCGCCGCAACTGGCGGGCCGTCGGCGGCCGTACGGCACTGTTACTGGCCACCCAGGTCGCGGTGTTCGCGTCGGTCGGGCTCGCCGTCAACCAGAGTTTCGGTTTCTACGCGTCCTGGGACGACCTCCTGGGCAAGGAGACCGACCAGGGCGTGGTCGTCGACCAGAGCACGGGGGCCCACCGCGGCTTCCAGGTGCTGTCCACCCAGTCGGTGGACGTGCCGGGCGGTCATCTGCCCAGGGTCGGCGGCCAGATCCAGAAGATCGGCGTCGTCGGCAAGAAGACGGGCATCACCTCGCCCGCGTACGTCTATCTGCCGCCGGAGTACTTCCAGCGGCAGTACGCGAAGCGCGCCTTCCCGGTGGTCGTCGTCCTCACCGGTTACCCGGGCACCGCCCAGGCCCTGGTCAGCAAGCTCGACTTCCCGGACACCGCGCACAAGTTGGCGAGGGACGGCCGGGCGCAGCCGATGATCCTGGTGATGATGCGGCCGACCGTGGCGCCGCCCCGGGACACCGAGTGCGTGGACGTGCCGGGCGGGCCGCAGACGGAGACGTTCTTCGCCCGGGACCTGCCCGCGGCCCTCGCATCGCACTACCGGGTGGGCCCGGGGCCCGGCGGCTGGGGCATCATCGGCGACTCCACGGGCGGCTACTGCGCGCTGAAGATCGCGATGCACCACCCGCGCGCGTACACCGCCGCGGTGGGCCTGTCGCCCTACTACAAGGCGCCGGTCGACGCCACGACCGGGGACCTCTTCCAGGGCGACAAGAGGCTCGAGCGCGAGGCGGACCTGGAGTGGTACGCCGAGAACAGGCCGGCACCCGACGTCTCCCTGCTGGTTACCACCAGCCGGCACGGGGAGACCAACTACGCGGCCACGATGCGGTTCGTGGACCTCGTCAAGGTGAGGGCGCCGACCCGGATCTCGACGATCGTGCTGGAGAGCGGCGGCCACAACTTCAACACCTGGCGCCGTGAGATCCCCGCCTCGCTTGAGTGGCTGAGTCAGCGGCTGACAGATCACTGACGGATCGCTGACGGATCGTCGGCGTACGCGGCGCCCGTGAGGACGTCGGCGTAGACGCCCCAAGCCCTGTGAAGGGTTTGGGGCGGCTGTGTTTTTACCGGGCGGGGCACCAAGATTCGCCTACGCGCGGTAAGTTTCTGGCCATGCCACGTGGACGTCATCGCCATTCACCCCCTCTGCACAGGTTGCTGCCTCCCGCAGCGATCGCGGGCGTCTCGCTCGTCTGTTCCCTGGGGCCATGGGTGTTCACGGATACCGGCGTCCTCCGGGTGCTCGCCGCGTTCGCCGCGGCGATCACGGTCGTGGGCGCGGCCGTGATGCGTCGCTGGGACGCCGAGGCGGGCAAGCAGGTCGCCGACCTCACGCGCGCGCGTGCGGGCGACGACTGGCGGCATGAGGAGCGCGTCGCGGAACTGGAGACCGACCTCGAGGAGTCCCGCGAACTGCGCGTCAAGCTGGAGCAGAAGCTGCGCGCGAAGCGGACCGAGCTCCAGGGCCTGCGCAACGAGCACGCGGCGCTGCTGCGGCGGTACGCCACGGCGGAGACCGAGCGGGCCAGCGCGCTGGAGGGCCGGCGACTGCTGGAACTGGAGGTTCTGGAACCGGAGACGGAAACAGAATCGGAACCGGTTCAGGACGCGGGTGCGGGTGCGGGTGCGGGCGCGGGTGCCGACGCCGATGCCGGCGTGAAGGCGGCTGCCGCCAAGGGCTCGGCGCGTGCGCTTCCCGCCGGGACCGGCGCGGCGGCGGACGAGGCAGCAGCAGCGGACGAGGCCGACGAGGCCGACTCCGACGCGGCGGCACTGGACGCGGCGGCGGCAGGCGTCTCGGCGGCGCTGGGCGCGGTCGGCGCGAAGTCATCGGACGGCGCGAAGGTTTCGGGCGAGGGCAAGGTTTCGGACGGTGCGCGGGCCGCGTCGTCCGTGGACTCGGAGGAGACCCCGGTGACACCGGCGATCTTCTCCCCGGAGGGTTCCTCGCTCTTCCTGCGGGCCCGGGCGGCGCTCGCCAGGTTCGACGGTGAGGCCCCGGAGATGGCCGCGGAGATGGCCGCGGCCGTCCCGGCGGCCCCCAAGGCCCTCGACGGCCCCGCCGTCGGCAAGGCGGAGGCCGCGCCGGAGGACGAGGCGAAGGGGAAGCCCGAGGCGGCCCGTGGGCACACGCGAGCCGCCTCCACCCCCGCCGAGGCGAAGCCCGCCAAGCCCGCGCGCGGGGAAGGGCACTACACCGTGCCGACCGCGGTGGCCGTCGTACCGGCGACCGCGCCCGTTCGCAGGCCCGCCGCCGAGGGCGGGTTCGACTTCTTCGGTACGCAGAAGGAGACGGCGTCGGCCGCGCTGGACGCCGTGCAGAACGAGGACCTCGCCGATGTCGTCGGTCAGGAGGCGCTCGCGCTGCACAAGGCGGAGTCCGAGGCGCAGTTCAAGCCGGCGGACGAGGAGTCGCGCGGCGTCGGAATCGGCCAGGTGATCGACCTGACGGCACATGACGAGACCGAGCAGATCGACCTGCAGGGGCTGCGGAGCAGGGTTTCCTGACGGCTGGTCAGACCCTGCTCGCCGCCGTACCCGTCACGCCCGTCACGCCTGTTCCGCCATCCACCGGTCGGGCAGCGCGTCCCGCCGTCCCGTCCGGGAGCGCTCCGCCTGGCCCCGGAGCAGCTCCGCGGCCTCCTGTGCGTCCCGTAGACCGGCTGTGACGGTCTTGTTGGCCCCCGTGTCCACATGGACGTCCGCGAGGCCCTTGAAGCGCGCCCAGGGCCCCTGCCGCAGCCGTACGCTCTGGACCTTGGCGTGCGGGACCAGGGCGAGGCTGCGGCGCAGCAGCCCGTGCCGGGAGACGAAGACGCCGTCGGTGACGGCGATGCCGTAGCCGCGCCACCAGAACGGCAGGCACCAGCCGGCCCGGCGCGGCGGACGCGACAGAGCGGCGGGCACGGTCACGCCGGGCAGCACCCGCCCTATGACCGCCTCCGCGATCTCGCGCGGGGCGACCGGCACCAGCACCGAGTTGGACGAGCCCGCCACGTCCAGCTCCACCCGGACCCAGCCGCGCCGCCGCCACAGCAGCGGCTCCACGATCCGTACGGTCTGCACGCGCCCCGGCGGCACCGTCTCGTGCGTGCGGTCGAGGAGGCCGTGGTCGATGCGCAGTCCGTCCGGGGACTCCCCGACCGTCCAGTCGTACTCGCTGATGAACCGCCCCACGCTGCTCGCGCCCGCCGCGCCGAGCAGTGGGACGCCGGTCGCGAGCACTGTCCACAGGCTGTGGGTGAGGAACCAGAGGAACGGCGGTACGACCAGTGCGGCGGCCAGGGACACCCAGGTCGCGCCGGTCAGCACCAGGGAGACGGCGAGCACGCGCCCGGGGATGTGCAGCAGCTGCCGGGCCGGTGCCTCGCCCACCTCGTGCGCGGTCTCGGGCGCGAACCCGGCGGCGCGAGCCAGGAGTTCGGCCCGCAGGGCACGCGCGTGCCCCTCGCCCAGATAGGCCAGCTCGTCCTTCTTGTCCGTCCCCACGACGTCCAGCTTGAGCTTGGCGACGCCCGCGACCCGGGCCAGCAGCGGCTGGGTGATGTCGACGGCCTGGATGCGCTCGAGCCGGATGTGCGCGGTGCGCCGGAACAACAGGCCGGTCCGGATACGCAGTTCGGTGTCGGTCACCGCGAAGTGGGTGAACCACCAGGTCAGAAAGCCGTACAGGGCGCCTCCGACGAGGCACACGGCGAGGCCGAGCAGCAGGGTCGTGGTCGTCAGCCGGGTCAGCTGCCGCTGGGCCTGGTTGGGGTCGTGCGCGGCCCATCCGATGACGACGGCGACCGGCGCCCACGCCCGCCTCAGCGGGGTGACGGGGTGCAGCCGCTGCTCGGCGACCGGCTGTCCGCCGCCCTCGGTGGGTACGTCCGTGTCGGTGCCGGGGGTGGTCACAGCCCCGCCGATCGGGCCTGGCCGAGCTCGGTGAGCCGGTCCCGCAGCCGTTCCGCCTCCGCCGGTTCGAGGCCGGGGATCAGCGCGTCGCTCGCGGCCGCCGCCGTGTGCAGCTGCACGCTCGCCAGCCCGAAGTGCCGTGCGACGGGCCCGGACGTCACCTCGACCAGCTGCATCCGCCCGTACGGCACGATCGTCTCCTCGCGCCACAGCACACCCCTGCTGATCAGCAGGTCGTCGGCGCGCTCGGCGTACCGCCAGGAGGCCCAGTTGCGGCCCAGCATCCCCCAGCCCCACAGCAGCAGGCCCAGCGGCAGCAGTGCGAAGGCCGCCCAGCCGGGGCCGGCGAGCAGGCCGGGCAGCAGCCCCGCCGCGAGCGTCAGCGGCGCCAGCCAGACCACCAGCAGCAGTCGGCGCATCCGCAGCAGGTCCCTCGGCAGCCCGGTCCACAGCGGCTCGCCGTGCCCCTCGCCGCGCGTTTCGCCCGTGGCCCCCGGGCTCCCCGTCTCCATGCCGCAAGCGTACGTACGACAGACTGTGTCCATGAGTCCCTCGACGGAGTCCACGCAGCGCACGGAGACCATCGTCGGTGTCGGCGGCGCCGCGGAGAGCACCGACATGGTGCTCAACATCGGGCCCCAGCACCCGTCCACGCACGGCGTGCTGCGGCTGCGGCTCGTGCTGGACGGCGAGCGGATCCAGCACGCGGAGCCGGTGATCGGCTATATGCACCGCGGGGCGGAGAAACTCTTCGAGGCACGTGACTACCGTCAGATCATCATGCTGGCCAATCGGCACGACTGGCTGTCGGCCTTCTCCAACGAGCTGGGCGTGGTCCTCGCCGTGGAGCGGATGCTCGGCATGGAGGTCCCCACGCGCGCGGTGTGGACCCGCACGCTGCTCGCGGAGCTCAATCGGGTGCTCAACCACCTGATGTTCCTGGGCTCGTACCCGCTGGAACTGGGCGGGATCACCCCGATCTTCTACGCGTTCACGGAGCGCGAGGAACTCCAGCACGTCATGGAGGAGCTCTCCGGCGGGCGCATGCACTACATGTTCAACCGCGTCGGAGGCCTCAAGGAGGACCTTCCGGCGGGCTGGACCACACGCGCGCGTGCCGTCGTCTCGTCCGTGCGCTCCCGCATGGACCGGTTCGACGACCTGGTGCTCGGCAACGAGATCTTCCGGGCGCGCACGCGCGGCGTGGGCGTGCTCTCGCCTCAGGCCGTGCACGCGTACGGGGTGAGCGGGCCGATCGCGCGCGCCTCGGGCGTGGACTTCGACCTGCGCCGCGACGAGCCGTATCTGGCGTACGGGGAGCTCCAGGACACCCTGAAGGTGGTGACCCGGCAGGAGGGCGACTGTCTCGCCCGCTTCGAATGCCTCCTGGAGCAGACGCACAACGCCCTCGACCTGGCCGACGCCTGCCTGGACCGGCTCGCGGAACTGGAGCCCGGCCCGATCAATCAGCGCCTGCCGAAGGTCCTGAAGGCGCCCGAGGGGCACACGTACGCGTGGACCGAGAACCCGCTCGGCATCAACGGCTACTACCTCGTCAGCAAGGGCGAGAAGACCCCATACCGGCTGAAGCTGCGGTCGGCCTCCTACAACAACATCCAGGCGCTGGCGGTCCTGCTGCCCGGGACGCTCGTCGCGGACATGGTGGCGATCCTCGGGTCGCTGTTCTTCGTGGTCGGCGACATCGACAAATAAGAAACTCAGAGGAGCGGGTCGGGGATGCCCCGCGGCTCCACCAGCCACCCGAAGTCCCCGAGTCCGCCCGTCGCCGTCAGCTCGGCGGCCTCTCCGGCGCCCGCCAGGGCGTGTACGTACGCGGCGGGGTCCGTGGAGGCCAGGGACAGCGGGGGGCGTCCTCCGGTCACCCCGAGGGCGTGCAGGGCCTCCCGCTGGGTCAGCAGGCGGGCTCCCGGGCCCGCGCAGGCGTCCAGCGCCACATGGGCCGTCAGGTCGCAGGAGCCGTCCGGCACGGGCGCGCTCTCACGTCCGCCCCGGAAGCCGGTGAGCGTCCCGAAGGGCGGCCGGGCGCCGGCCGTGTGCGCGTAGTCGACGGCGACGGCGAGCCCCCGCTCGACCGTGGCCCGGGCGGCGGCCCAGGCGGTGTCCCTGGGGAGCCCGATCTCGGCCCGCGACCCCGGCTCCGCCGGCAGGGGCCACCACCGCTCCAGCCACCGCGCGTCCGCACCGGCGACCGGCTCCCCGAGCCGCTCGGTCCCGTCCCGGCGTACGAGGACCACGCGCGCGGTGCCCGCCGCGTCGACCTCCGCCACCTCCACGGGGACGTTGTCCAGCCACTCGTTGGCGAACAGCACACCGGTGACGCCGCCGGGCGGCTCGGTCAGCCACTCCACGCGGTGATCGAGGCCGGCTGGGCGGTCGGCCAGCTCGACGGCGTACCCGCGCGCGCGTGCGGCCACCTCCGCGGGCAGGGCGGCGAGGACACCGGTGACGAGTTCGCCCCGGCCCGCGCCCATGTCGACGAAGCCGAGCGAGGCCGGGCGGCCCAGCGCCTCGTCGACCCGGCACAGCAGCCGTGCCACGGCGCCGGCGAAGAGCGGCGAGGCGTGGACCGACGTACGGAAGTGCCCGGCGGGTCCCTCGGGCCGGCGGTAGAACCCGTGTTCGCCGTAGAGCGCCTCCCGCGCCGCCGCCCGCCAGCCACGCCACTCGCCCGCCGTCTCTCCTGCCACGGCGTCAGGCTAGGGCCTTCGGACCCGCCACCCAGGGGACGGGGTCTCCACCTTGGGGAGTACGCGGCGGCGTTTCGGATCGACCCTCCGGTTGACCCATGCACACACATCGCTTCCCTACGCTGGGTTACGTGCAAAGCGTCTATGACTTCCTCCGCAGACACCCGACCTGGGTCGACGGCTTCTGGGCCGTCTTCCTGCTCGGGCTCTCCGTGCTGGGCGGAGCCGTCAAGGACTCTCCGCACGCCCCGCCCATGGCGGTGTACGCCGTCCTGTCGGTCCTGCTGTCCCTGGTGATCGCCCTGCGCCGGCGGATGCCCGAGCGGATGCTCGTGCTGGCCGCCGTTGTCGGGGTGGCCCAACTGGCCCTGGACGTCGAGCCGCTGCTCGGCGATTTCGCCCTGCTGGTGATCGTCTACACCGTGGCGGCCAGCGGACCCCGCTGGGCCTCACGGTTCGCGCTGATCGGCGGTCTGTGCGCGGCCCCGCTGGCCCAGCTGCGCTGGCCGGAGGAAAGGTCGAGCACCGCGGGCAACCTCGCCCTGGTGGTCTTCCTGGCGGTGCCCTTCGCGCTCGCCTGGGTGCTCGGTGACTCGCTGCGCACCCGCCGCGCCTACTTCGCCCAGCTGGAGGAGCGCGCCGCCCGCCTGGAGAAGGAGCGCGAGGCGCAGGCCAAGGTCGCGGTCGCCGCCGAGCGCGCCCGGATCGCCCGCGAACTGCACGACGTCGTCGCGCACAACGTCTCCGTGATGGTGGTCCAGGCCGACGGCGCCGCCTACGTCCTCGACACCGCCCCCGACCAGGCCAAGAAGGCCCTGGAGACCATCTCGGGCACCGGCCGCCAGGCCCTCGCCGAGATGCGCCGGCTGCTGGGCGTGCTGCGCACCGGCGAGCACCAGGAGAGCGGCGAGTACGTTCCGCAGCCCGACGTCGAACAGCTCGACGACCTGATCGAGCAGTGCCGTACGTCGGGCCTGCCCGTCGACTACAAGGTCGAGGGCACCCCGCGCCCGCTGCCCAGCGGGGTCGAGCTGACGGCGTACCGCATCGTGCAGGAGGCGCTCACCAACACCCGCAAGCACGGCGGCCCGAACACCGGGGCGAGCGTGCGCCTGGTCTACTTCGACGACGGACTCGGCCTGCTCGTCGAGGACGACGGCAAGGGCGCCCCGCACGAGCACTACGAGGAGGGCGGCGTCGACGGACAGGGACACGGCCTGATCGGCATGCGCGAGCGCGTCGGCATGGTGGGCGGCACCCTGGACGCGGGCCCGCGCCCGGGCGGCGGATTTCGTATCAGCGCCCTGCTGCCGCTCAAACCCGCCCACTGACACGTGCACGTTCGACGGACGCGTCCGCGTTCGACAGGTACCGACCGGAGGACCCCGCCATGCACATCCGTGTGATGCTCGTCGACGACCAGGTGCTGCTGCGCACCGGGTTCCGGATGGTGCTCGACGCCCAGCCGGACATGGAGGTCGTGGCGGAGGCGGGCGACGGCGTCGAGGCTCTCCAGGTGCTGCGCGAGACCGAGGTCGACGTGGTGCTGATGGACGTACGCATGCCGAAGCTCGACGGTGTGGAGACCACCCGGCGCGTCTGCCAGGGCGACAACCCGCCCAAGGTGCTGATCCTGACCACCTTCGACCTCGACGAGTACGCCTTCTCCGGGCTGAAGGCCGGCGCGTCCGGCTTCATGCTCAAGGACGTGCCGCCCGGCGAACTCCTCACCGCCATCCGCTCCGTGCACAGCGGCGACGCGGTCGTGGCCCCCTCGACGACCCGGCGGCTCCTCGACCGGTTCGCGCCCATGCTGCCGAGCAGCGGCGAGCGGCACCAGCACAAGGAGCTGGAACGGCTCACCAGCCGTGAGCGCGAGGTCATGATCCTCGTCGCCCAGGGCCTGTCGAACGGCGAGATCGCGGCCCGGCTGGTGCTGTCGGAGGCGACCGTGAAGACCCATGTGGGCCGCATCCTGACCAAGCTGGGCCTGCGGGACCGGGTGCAGGTGGTCGTCCTCGCGTACGAGACGGGGCTCGTGCGGGCGGGCGGCGCCGGCTGACCTGACCGCGCCGCCGCTGGTCGTGCACGGGGAGTCCGCCGGCTATCTGAGGATGCCCTCGAGGAAGTCGCTGCCCAGCCGGGCCACCATCGTCACGTCCAGCTGATGCAGGACGTAGCGGCCGCGGCGGCGGGTGGTGGTCAGGCCGGCCTTTCTGAGGACGGCGAGGTGCCGGGATATCTCGGGGGCCGTCATGTTGTGCGTCCGCGCCAGCTCGGTCGTGGTGAACGAGCTGCGGGCCAGCTGGCGGCAGAGCCGCATCCGCACCGGGTGGGACAGCGCGGTCAGCCGCAGGCCGAGCTGCTCCACCGAGGGAGGGGCGGCCAGTTCGGGGGAGCCCGCCGGGTAGTGCAGGACCGGCTGCCAGCCGTACCGGTGCAGGACCATCAGATGGGGCCACCCCAGGCTCGTCGGGACGAGCAGGAGGCTGCCCGCCGCCGTCGTGTGGCCGTCGCCCAGCTTGTCGACGGTGATCCGGCCCGCCTCCTCGTCGAGCGTGACCGCGGACGACACCGACGCGAGCGCCTCCGGCAGCCCCTTGTGGCGCAGGAGGTCCGTCTTGTGGCGGGCGTCCGCCGTGAGCTGTGGCCGCAGCCGGGACCAGGTCTCGGCGAAGAAGGCCTCCTCGCAGTCCGCGAACAGCTGTCGCAGCCAGGTGCGGATCCGGGGCGGATCGTCCAGCAGGCGCCGGGTGAACCGGACCTGTTGGGGGCCGCGCGAAACGGCCAGCTCCAGGGCCCGTCGCCGCGCCCCGGGGTCGTTGAGCGCGCCGGCGCCCTGCTCGTCGTAGGGCAGTCCGCAGGTGAACTCCAGGCACGCGTCCACGAACTGTTCGTCCGTCAGCCGGTCCAGCTGGTCGAGTTCCGCCTCGAGCGCGCCGGCGGGGAGCGTGCCCGCGCCCAGACCCGCGTACGGCAGGAAGATGTCCGGGAACGTGGAGCGCCACAGGAAGTCGGCCTCGCACAACCGGTCGGCCAGATGCGGGTCGAGTCCGGCGGTCACGCCCGTCGCCCAGCCCTGCAGCCGGGGGTGGTGCCCCGGCTCGGTCAGCGCGTGCAGCGCCATGCCGAGTTCGGCCAGCGGGGAGGGCACGACGGTGATCCGCTCCCGCCCCAGGCCGCACAGGTCGATGCTCACGCTCATCCCGCCATGGTGCACCCCACCACTGACAACGCCCCCGGGAACGCGGGCGCGGGCCCCTGCGGCGGCCCCTACAGCCGCTCCACGAACTCCGTCACCGCCGCCTTCACGTCGTCCGCCGTCCACTCCAGGCCGGCGGCACGCACGAACACCTCGGTGACCGCGAGGCCCGGGCCGCCCCGGTCCCATCCGTTGGAGAACAGGAAGGTCTTCGTCTCCTCGCCCTGCCGGATCGCCGCATCCGCGGCGGCCTCCTGGTCGTACGGCAGCCAGACCTGGAACTCGTTCGTGTGCGGCACCTCCGGATGGACGCGCGCCCAGGGCACCCCGGCCGCCGCGAGGCCCTCGCGCAGCGCGGCGGCGACCACGCGCGCGTGGGCCACGTACTCGGGCAGGCGGGGCAGCTCCCGGTCCAGGCCGACGAGGGCGGACAGGACGGTCGGGAACTGCTGGAAGATGTCGCCGCCGTACCGGTGGCGCCAGGCCTTCGCCTCGTCGACGAGGGTCCGCGGGCCCGCCAGGACGGCGCCGCCGTAACCGTCGAGGGACTTGTAGAGCGACACGTAGACGCTGTCCGCGAGGCCCGCGATCTCGTCCAGGGGGCGCCCGAAGTGGGTGGTGGACTCCCACAGCCGGGCCCCGTCGAAGTGCACCACCGCGTCGCGTTCCCGCGCCGCCGCCACCACCTCGGACAGCTCCTCCCAGGTCGGCAGCACGAAACCGGCGTCCCGCAGGGGCAGTTCCAGCATCAGCGTCCCGAAGGGCTCGCCGAAGTCGCGCACCTCGTCGGCCGTCGTCGGCCGGGTCTCGCTCGTCACCCGGAGCGGGCGCAGTCCGCTGACGGTGCTGAACGCGTTCCGCTCGTGCACCTCGGGGTGGGCGAGCGCGTGCAGGGCCACCGCGGGGTTGCCGGTGCGGCCCGCCCAGCAGCGCAGGGCGACCTGCTGGGCCATCGTGCCGGTCGGGAAGAAGGCGGCGGCCTCCTTGCCCAGCAGCCCGGCGACCCGCTCCTCCAGCGTCTCGACGATCCCCCCGCCATAGATGTCGGACGGTTCGTCCAGGTCGTACGACTCCCTCGCCTCGTCGAGCACCGCCAGCCGCTGCCCGATCGTCCCCAGGAACCCCGGGCGCGCCAGGACCCGTTCGGCGCCCCGGAGCGCGGCCCGGCGCCGCAGCCGCTGCTCGTCCCCGACGTGCTTCTCGCCCTCGTCCGCCGTATCGCTCATGTCGCGGATCATCCCGCGCGCGGGGCCGGGCGGGCACCCGGATTTCCGTCGACCGTGTGCACGGAGGGCGTGCGTTCGCCCACAGCCTGTGGACAACCGGACGCCCCTCGGACCAATCGCGTTAACATGACGAGAAATCGTCCGGTACATCGTCCGGTACCCCGAGCGGACTGGAACGGGAAGGCCGCCGTCGAGTGAGTACATTCCAACAGCCAGATCCCAGGGACCGTCCCGCGCGACTCACCGTCGGCGTGGTCGGCGCCGGACGCGTGGGCCCCGCCCTTGCCGCGTCCCTGCAACTCGCCGGGCACCGTCCGGTGGCCGTGTCCGCGGTGTCCGACGCCTCCGTCCGCAGGGCCGCCCAACTGCTCCCGGACGTGCCCGTCGTGTCGCCGGCCCAGGTCATGGAGCGCGCCGAGCTGGTCCTGCTGACCGTCCCGGACGACGCCCTGCCCGGCCTCGTGGAGGGGCTCGCCGAGACCGGCGCCGTCCGGCCCGGCCAACTGCTCGTGCACACCTCGGGGCGGTACGGCGCGAAGGTACTGGACCCCGCCCTCCGGGCCGGCGCGCTGCCGCTGGCCCTGCACCCCGCCATGACGTTCACCGGCACTCCCGTGGACGTCCAGCGGCTCGCCGGGTGCTCCTTCGGGGTCACCGCCCGCCCCGAACTGCGGCTGGCCGCCGAGGCCCTCGTCATCGAGATGGGCGGCGAGCCCGAATGGATCGAGGAGGAGAGCCGCCCGCTCTACCACGCGGCCCTCGCCCTGGGCGCCAACCACCTGGTCACCCTCGTCGCCGAGTCCATGGAGCTGCTCCGCGCGGCCGGTGTCGACGCCCCCGACAAGATGCTCGGCCCCCTTCTGGGCGCCGCCCTGGACAACGCGCTGCGCTCCGGGGACGCGGCACTCACCGGGCCCGTCGCGCGCGGGGACGCGGGCACCGTCGCCGCGCATGTCACGGAGCTGCGCAAGCACTCCCCGCAGAGCGTCCCCGCCTATCTGGCGATGGCCCGCGCGACCGCCGACCGCGCCCTCGCCCACGGCCTGCTCAAGCCGGAACTCGCCGAGGACCTCCTCGGGGTACTCGGCCACGGCACCGAGGGAGGCGCCCGATGACCCGCTTGCTGCACACGGCAGCCGAACTCGGCCTCCGCGCGTCAGAGCGCATCCCCGACAAGGATGACGCCACACAGCACGCACGCACGCGTGCCGTCGTCATGACCATGGGTGCCCTGCACGAGGGTCACGCCACCCTTGTCCGCACCGCGCGCGAAATCGCCGGCCCCGACGGTGAGGTCGTCGTCACCGTCTTCGTGAACCCCCTTCAGTTCGGCAAGGGCGAGGACCTCGACCGCTACCCGCGCACCCTCGACGCCGATCTGGCCCTCGCCGAACAGGCCGGTGCGGACGTCGTGTTCGCCCCCTCCGTCGACGAGGTCTACCCCGGCGGCGAACCCCAGGTCCGCATCAGCGCGGGCCCCATGGGGGAGCGGCTGGAAGGCGCCACCCGCCCCGGGCACTTCGACGGTGTGCTCACCGTCGTCGGCAAGCTCCTCCACCTCACCCGGCCCGACGTGGCGTTCTTCGGGCAGAAGGACGCCCAGCAGCTCGCCATGATCCGCCGGATGGTCCGCGACCTGAACTTCGGCGTGGAGATCGTCGGCGTACCCACCGTCCGCGAGGCCGACGGCCTGGCCCTGTCCAGCCGCAACCGCTATCTGTCCCCGGAGGACCGGCGTACGGCGCTCGCGCTCTCCCAGGCCCTGTTCGCCGGCGCCGACCGGCACGCCGCCCAGGAGGCGCTGCGCGCGCGGGCCCGCGAAGTGCCCGCCACGCACGCGCGTGCCCAGGCGCTCAGCGCGATCGGCGAGTCCCGGGCCGCCGCCGACACACACGCCGTCGCGAAGGGCCCCGGCGGCGGTCCCGCCGCGATCCGGGCCGCCGCCCGCCTCCTGCTGGACGAGGCGGCCAGGCTGCGGCCCCCGCTGGTCCTCGACTACCTCGCCCTGGTCGACCCCGCCGACTTCACCGAGATCCCGGACGACTTCACGGGCGAAGCCGTCCTCGCCGTCGCAGCCAAGGTCGGGACGACCCGGCTGATCGACAACATCCCTCTCCATTTCGGAACCCCCGGAGCCGCCTCGTGAGCACCACAGGCCCCACCGCCGGTACCTCCACCGGTATACGGCTGCACGCCCCCGCCCCCGGCTGGGCCATCTCCGCGGACGTCGTGGTCGTCGGCTCCGGGGTCGCCGGCCTCACCGCCGCCCTGCGCTGCGACGCGGCCGGCCTGAAGGCCGTCGTCGTCACCAAGGCCCGCCTCGACGACGGCTCCACCCGCTGGGCCCAGGGCGGCATCGCGGCGGCGCTGGGCGAGGGCGACACCCCCGAACAGCACCTGGACGACACCCTGGTGGCCGGCGCGGGCCTGTGCGACGAGGAGGCCGTACGGATCCTCGTCACGGAGGGCCCGGACGCCGTACGACGGCTCATCGAGACCGGCGCCCACTTCGACGAGTCCTCCGAAGGCGGACTCGAACTGACCCGCGAGGGCGGCCATCACCGGCGCCGGATAGCGCACGCGGGCGGTGACGCGACCGGCGCGGAGATCTCCCGCGCGCTCGTCGAGGCCGTACGCGCGCGGGGCCTGCGCACGGTCGAGAACGCGCTCGTCCTGGATCTCCTGACGGACGCCGACGGCCGTACGGCGGGTGTGACCCTGCACGTCATGGGAGAGGGCCAGCACGACGGCGTGGGGGCCGTCCACGCCCCCGCCGTGGTCCTCGCCACCGGCGGCATGGGCCAGGTCTTCTCGGCGACCACCAACCCGTCCGTGTCGACCGGCGACGGCGTCGCCCTCGCCCTGCGCGCGGGCGCCGAGGTCAGCGACCTCGAGTTCGTCCAGTTCCACCCCACGGTGCTCTTCCTGGGCGCCGACGCCGAGGGCCAGCAGCCGCTCGTCTCCGAGGCGGTACGCGGTGAGGGCGCCCATCTCGTCGACGGCGACGGCGTGCGCTTCATGACCGGCCAGCACGAACTCGGCGAACTCGCGCCCCGGGACATCGTCGCCAAGGGCATCATGCGCCGCATGCAGGAACAGGGCGCCGAACACATGTTCCTGGACGCCCGGCACTTCGGCGCCCACATGTGGGAGCACCGCTTCCCGACGATCCTCGCCGCCTGCCGCGCCCACGGCATCGACCCGGTCACCGAGCCCGTCCCGGTCGCCCCGGCCGCCCACTACGCCTCCGGCGGCGTCCGCACCGACTCCCGGGGCCGTACGACCGTCCCCGGCCTGTACGCGTGCGGAGAGGTCGCCTGCACCGGCGTCCACGGCGCCAACCGGCTCGCCTCCAACTCCCTCCTCGAGGGCCTGGTCTACGCCGAGCGCATCGTCGCCGACATCACCGAGGCCCACGCCGGAAACGGCCTCCACGCGCGCGTACCGGCTCCCGTACCGCACCCCGAGAAGCCCGCGCACCCGCTCCTCGCGCCGGAGGCCCGCTTCGCGATCCAGCGGATCATGACCGACGGCGCCGGGGTACTTCGCTCGGCGGCCTCCCTGGACACCGCCGCCGCGGCCATCCAGAAACTGCACACCGACGCCCGTGACGCCCTCGACGAGAACGGCAAGACCGCCGAGCCCGGCGTCGACACCTGGGAGGCCACCAACCTCCTGTGCGTGGCCCGCGTCCTGGTCGCCGCCGCCCGGCTGCGCGAGGAGACCCGGGGCTGCCACTGGCGCGAGGACCACGCCGAGCGCGACGACACCACCTGGCAGCGCCACATCGTCGTACGGCTGAATCCCGACCGGACGCTGGCCGTACACACCACCGACACCGCAGACTTCCCCCCGACCCGGCATCATCAGCCGGAGCACCGTCCCCAGGAGCAGTGACAGAAGTGAGCACCCCCGACCTTCCCCTCGCCCAGAGCGGCGGCTGCGGCGACGGCTGCGCCTGCGGCGCCGAATCGGACGACGTGTACCTGGAGTGCGGCCTCGACCCCGCGCTCGCCGGCCTCCTCGCCGACGCCGGCCTCGACCCGCTCGAGGTCGAGGACATCGCCAACGTCGCCATCCAGGAGGACCTCGACAACGGGGTGGACGTGACGACCGTCGCGACCATCGCCGAGGACGCCCGCGCCACCGCCGACTTCACCGCCCGCGAAGGGGGCGTCGTCGCCGGTCTGCGGATCGCCGAGGCGGTCGTCTCCGTGGTCTGCACCGACGAGTTCGAGGTCGAGCGGCACGTCGAGGACGGCGACCGCGTCGAGGCCGGCCAGAAGCTGCTCAGCGTCACCACCCGCACCCGTGACCTCCTGACGGCCGAACGCAGCGCCCTCAACCTCCTGTGCCGTCTGTCGGGCATCGCGACCGCCACGCGCGCGTGGGCGGACGTCCTGGAGGGCACCAAGGCCCGCGTCCGCGACACCCGCAAGACCACTCCCGGTCTGCGCTCCCTGGAGAAGTACGCGGTCCGCTGCGGCGGCGGCGTCAACCACCGCATGTCCCTGTCGGACGCGGCACTCGTCAAGGACAACCACGTGGTCGCCGCGGGCGGCGTCGCCCAGGCCTTCGAGGCCGTACGGGAGGCCTTCCCGGACGTACCGATCGAGGTCGAGGTCGACACCCTGCACCAGCTGCGCGAGGTGCTTGACGCGGGCGCCGACCTGATCCTCCTGGACAACTTCACCCCCGGCGAGTGCGACGAGGCCGTGGCGCTCGTCGACGGCCGCGCCCTCCTCGAGGTCTCGGGCCGGCTCGTCCTGCACAACGCCAAGGAGTACGCCGACACCGGTGTCGACTTCCTGGCGGTCGGCGCCCTCACCCACTCCGCGCCGATCCTCGACATCGGTCTCGACCTGCGAGCGGCGGAGTAGGTACACGGCCATGCTGCTGACCATCGACGTGGGAAACACGCACACCGTCCTCGGCCTCTTCGACGGCGACGAGATCGTCGAGCACTGGCGCATCTCCACGGACGCGCGCCGCACGGCCGACGAACTGGCGGTCCTCCTCCAGGGCCTCATGGGCATGCACCCCCTCCTCGGCGACGAGCTGGGCGACGGCATCGACGGCATCGCCATCTGCGCGACCGTGCCCTCGGTGCTGCACGAGCTGCGTGAGGTGACCCGGCGGTACTACGGCGATGTGCCGGCGGTGCTGGTCGAACCCGGTGTGAAGACCGGCGTACCGATCCTCACCGACAACCCGAAGGAGGTCGGCGCGGACCGCATCATCAACGCGGTCGCCGCCGTCGAGCTCTATGGCGGCCCCGCGATCGTCGTCGACTTCGGTACGGCGACCACGTTCGACGCGGTCTCCGCGCGCGGGGAGTACGTCGGCGGGGTCATCGCGCCGGGGATCGAGATCTCCGTCGAGGCGCTCGGGGTGCGGGGGGCGCAGCTCAGGAAGATCGAGGTGGCGCGCCCCCGCGCGGTGATCGGCAAGAACACGGTCGAGGCGATGCAGGCGGGCATCATCTACGGCTTCGCCGGTCAGGTCGACGGTGTCGTGACCAGGATGGCCAAGGAGCTGGCGGAGGACCCGGACGACGTGACGGTGATCGCCACGGGCGGTCTTGCGCCGATGGTGCTCGGCGAGGCGTCGGTGATCGACGAGCACGAGCCGTGGCTGACGCTGATCGGGCTGCGACTGGTGTACGAGCGGAACGTGTCCCGTATGTGACCACATGGCACGGCCACCTGGGTGGCTCCCGGCGCCACACCCGCTCTCCGATGTCGAATTTGTCTGATTAGCGCGTATCGTCGCCGCATGCCCACGCCATTCGGATCTCGCGGCGGCATGGCGTTCGGTGCGGAGGAGCTGCGTGTGCTCCGTCGCGCTCTCGCCCTCGCCCTCCACCCCGGCCCCGCCTCCGCAGAGGACGTCCAGGACTGTCTCCGGCTAGCCGAGTCCGTCGACGAGGCGGCGCACGAGGGAATGAGGCTGCGGGCCTTCCTCGTGGCCGACCTCGCCCGCTACCGCGCCGCCCTGCCCGGAACCGCCGCCGGCTTCCTCACGCTGCTGGAGGAGGCGCTGAGTGCCGGGTACAGACCGGACCCGGACGACCTCGCCGCCCTCCGGGCCCTGCGGGGGAACCCGATCGCCGCCGCCCTCCTGGACCGCTGTATGCGGCACGCGGAGCGGGACGTACGGGCCAGGCTGGGCGCCAGAACGGCCGGCCGCGCGCCGGTCGCGCCCACGGTGCCCGCCTCCCGTACCCGCCTGCTGGCCCTGCCCGGCGGTCGCGCCGCTCAGGAGCCCGCCAGGAAACCCGGCGAGAGGCCCGCGGAGAAGCAGCCCCAGGAGCGGCCGGCCCCGGCGCCCCGGCCCGCCGCCCCCAAGCCCGGCCGTCCCGTCCCCACCCCGGGCGAGGTCTTCCCCCGCCGCAAGCCGACCCCGCCGGCGAATCCCCCGCAGCAGCTCGCCGCGGGCTGAGCGGACCGCTCGCGCGGAGCTGGAACCACGAAAGGCCCGGGCCCCCCGCCCGGGCCTTTCGGCGGTCCTGGCTACTCTGGACCCCATGGACTACGTCTCCGCGCTCGTGCCCCCCGTAGTGATGGCCGTGCTCTTCATCGCCGTGATCGTCACGATGGTGAAGAGTCAGGGCGGTGCCAACAAGGCCAAGGAGGACGCCGTCGTCGACGCGGCCCTCGCCCAGGTCGAGCAGACCCGGCAGGCCGGCCCGGATCGCACCGTTTCGTAGGTATTTGGCGGCGAAGACGCACGTCCGTCGCGCTATTCGTCGTTTCTCCCACTAGTGTGCTGAGTTGTGCCTCGCCCATTGGGAGAACTCGAAGACGCGGTGATGACGCGGGTGTGGAAGTGGAACCGCCCGGTCACCGTTCGAGAAGTCCTGGAAGACCTTCGGCAGGAACGGTCCATCGCGTACACCACGGTGATGACCGTTTTGGACAATCTCCATCAGAAGGGCTGGGTCCGTCGCGAGGCGGAAGGCCGGGCCTATCGATATGAGGCGGTCTCCACGCGTGCCGCCTACGCGGCCGCTCTGATGAACGACGCGTGGTCGCAGAGTGACAACCCCGCCGCCGCTCTCGTCGCGTTCTTCGGCATGATGAGCGAAGAACAGCGGCTCGCCCTCAGGGATGCCGTTCGCATCGTCCAAGGCCCCGAAGAGGCGGAAGCCGCACAACCTGCGGAACCCGTGGAACAAACCCACTACCAGAACCCCGCCTCGGTGCAAGGTCCCACCGGGCGATAGCGTCCGCTCATGTCAGCGACGCGTCCCGAAGTCCCAGCGAAAGCCATCACCGTCCGGCGGGCCAGGACCAGCGATGTCCAGGCCGTACGCGGACTCCTTGACTCGTTCGTCCGTGGCCGTATCCTGCTCGACAAAGCGACGGTGACGCTTTACGAGGACATCCAGGAGTTCTGGGTCGCGGAACGCGACGACAACGGCGAGGTCGTGGGGTGCGGTGCACTCCATGTCATGTGGGAAGACCTTGCCGAAGTCCGCACTCTTGCCGTGAACCCGGACCTCAGGGGTTCCGGTGTGGGGCATCAGTTGCTGGAGAAGTTGCTGCAAACCGCCCGCTGGCTGGGTGTTCGTCGCGTTTTCTGTCTGACCTTTGAAGTGGACTTCTTCGGCAAGCACGGCTTCGTGGAGATCGGCGAGACACCCGTCGACACCGATGTCTACGCCGAGCTGCTGCGTTCCTATGACGAGGGCGTCGCGGAGTTCCTCGGTCTCGAACGAGTGAAACCGAACACCTTGGGCAACAGCCGGATGCTTCTGCATCTGTGATCGGGCATGAGCAATTTCTGTCAGCCGCCCTGCCCAGGTTCCCTATGTCCGAAACGCGTACGTTTCCGGTCGCGGGAAGGCAGGTCGGTCTCTCCCGGGGGTTTGTGTTTTTCCGGCAAAAGCGGTTTGCTTTCCGATGTACTGCAGTACTGCATATAACAGGGGACGCGAAACAGCGGCGCACGCCGCGGGCCTCGGCTCCCAAGTTATCGATGAAAGGAAATCCGGTGGCACAGAAGGTTCAGGTCCTTCTTGTCGACGACCTCGACGGCGGCGAGGCCGACGAGACCGTGACGTTCGCGTTGGACGGCAAGACGTACGAGATCGACCTCACGACCGCCAATGCTGACAAGCTCCGCGGTCTTCTCGACCCCTACGCCAAGAGCGGCCGACGTACCGGTGGCCGTGCTTCGGGTGGTCGCGGAAAGGCGCGTGTCGCTTCCGGCGGCAGCCAGGACACCGCGCAGATCCGTGCTTGGGCGAAGGAGAACGGATACGAGGTCAACGACCGTGGCCGTGTTCCCGCGTCCATTCGCGAGGCTTACGAGAAGGCCAACGGCTGAGCGCACGCGCGCCGCAGTCGGACGCGATGGCATTGCGTCGCCAGCGTGTCCACCAGCCGTACGAGATCGGGGGCGCCTCCGACGCCCCCCAGGGCCGACATCGTCGGCAGCGGGATCTGTGTCCCGCACCCTGAATCAGGGGGCCGCAGCCAGACAGCGGCCCCCTGCGGATTTGTCCGGCCCCGCAGGCCGCCCGCCGCGCCGGGCGGCCGGGGCGCCTCGATGTCGCCGTCGGCGCCGGTCGCCCTCAGGTCCACCGCGAGCCGGCCCCACTCCAGCCAGTCCAGCAGCCCCGGCAACTCGTCCGCGCTGCCTGCGGCCACCAGCAGCAGCATCCGGTCCCCGCTCAGCGCCACCGGAGAACGCGGCTCCCGCGCCCGCCCCCGGTGCCGCAGTGCGGCGAGGCCCGCTTCCGCCGGCACGTCCAGTACGTCGAAGCGCAGGCCCGTGATCAGTCGCAGCGGGAGTCCTTCGACACCCGAACCGGGCACTGTCGCCCACCCCAGTTCGTTCTCGTACCAATGCCGGACATCTCCCGGGGTGCCACTCGGGCCGCCGCTCGGGACAATGCCAGTGGGGGCACCGGTGAGACCACTCGTGGTGTCACCCGTATCAAGAGGACGACGCGGAAAGGGAAGGGGGACAGCGGAGACCATGCCAAAGCCAACCGCCGCGAGAGGCCGCGAGTTACGCTGGGTGTCCCGACGGATGCGCAGAGTGCCGATTTCGGCCGTGTGCGGAGCCGGTCGGCGGCGCAAGGTTGTTCGCCCGTAGCGGAGGGAACCCGTGCATCCGGCATGGAGTGTCAGTCCGTACGGGTAAGACATCCCTAGTGGGAGGGGGCGACACGCAGAAAAGGCCGTCTCACGTTCGCCATCGGCGTACTGATAGTGAGGGTAACTGCCTGGCCTGCGGGAACATCGTCTCGCACGATCGGGTTGGAGCATATGTCGGCGTACGGGGTCAGGAGGCTGTGTTGGTTCTCGGTCCGGTGTCGGCAGTTGGAATGAGCGGTCCCCGCTTGCGGGACTAAGCTGCGGAAGGACAGGGAGGGGAGCGTCCCCTTACTGCCTGACCGCTCTGAGGAGCGATTAACGATGTTCGAGAGGTTCACCGACCGCGCGCGGCGGGTTGTCGTCCTGGCTCAGGAAGAAGCCCGGATGCTCAACCACAACTACATCGGCACCGAGCACATCCTCCTGGGCCTGATCCACGAGGGTGAGGGTGTCGCCGCTAAGGCCCTGGAGAGCCTCGGGATTTCGCTCGAGGCGGTCCGCCAGCAGGTGGAGGAGATCATCGGGCAGGGGCAGCAGGCCCCGTCCGGGCACATCCCCTTCACCCCCCGTGCCAAGAAGGTCCTGGAGCTGTCGCTCCGCGAGGCCCTTCAGCTGGGCCACAACTACATCGGCACGGAACACATCCTGCTCGGCCTGATCCGCGAGGGCGAGGGCGTCGCCGCCCAGGTCCTCGTCAAGCTGGGCGCAGATCTCAACCGGGTGCGGCAGCAGGTCATCCAGCTGCTCTCCGGCTACCAGGGCAAGGAGACCGCCGGCGCCAGTGGCGGCCCCGCCGAGGGCACCCCCTCGACGTCCCTGGTCCTCGACCAGTTCGGCCGGAACCTCACCCAGGCCGCTCGTGAGTCCAAGCTCGACCCGGTCATCGGGCGCGAGAAGGAGATCGAGCGGGTCATGCAGGTGCTGTCCCGCCGTACGAAGAACAACCCGGTCCTCATCGGTGAGCCCGGCGTCGGCAAGACCGCCGTCGTCGAGGGTCTCGCCCAGGCCATCGTCAAGGGCGAGGTGCCCGAGACCCTCAAGGACAAGCACCTCTACACCCTGGACCTCGGCGCGCTGGTCGCCGGCTCCCGCTACCGCGGTGACTTCGAGGAGCGCCTGAAGAAGGTCCTCAAGGAGATCCGCACCCGCGGCGACATCATCCTGTTCATCGACGAGCTGCACACGCTCGTCGGCGCGGGTGCCGCCGAGGGCGCCATCGACGCGGCCTCCATCCTCAAGCCGATGCTGGCCCGTGGTGAGCTCCAGACCATCGGTGCGACCACGCTCGACGAGTACCGCAAGCACCTCGAGAAGGACGCGGCCCTCGAGCGCCGCTTCCAGCCGATCCAGGTGGCGGAGCCTTCCCTCCCCCACACGATCGAGATCCTCAAGGGCCTGCGCGACCGGTACGAGGCGCACCACCGCGTCTCGATCACCGACGAGGCCCTGGTGCAGGCGGCGACGCTCGCCGACCGGTACATCTCGGACCGGTTCCTGCCCGACAAGGCGATCGACCTCATCGACGAGGCCGGTTCCCGGATGCGCATCCGCCGGATGACCGCTCCGCCGGACCTGCGCGAGTTCGACGAGAAGATCGCCGGCGTGCGCCGCGACAAGGAGTCCGCGATCGACTCGCAGGACTTCGAGAAGGCCGCCTCCCTGCGTGACAAGGAGAAGCAGCTCCTCGCCGCGAAGGCCAAGCGGGAGAAGGAGTGGAAGGCCGGCGACATGGACGTCGTCGCCGAGGTCGACGGCGAGCTGATCGCCGAGGTCCTCGCGACCGCCACCGGCATCCCGGTCTTCAAGCTGACCGAGGAGGAGTCGAGCCGCCTGCTGCGCATGGAGGACGAGCTCCACAAGCGGGTCATCGGCCAGAAGGACGCCGTCAAGGCGCTCTCGAAGGCGATCCGTCGTACGCGGGCCGGTCTGAAGGACCCGAAGCGTCCCGGTGGTTCGTTCATCTTCGCCGGCCCGTCCGGTGTCGGTAAGACCGAGCTGAGCAAGGCCCTGGCCGAGTTCCTCTTCGGTGACGAGGACGCGCTGATCTCCCTCGACATGTCGGAGTTCAGCGAGAAGCACACGGTGTCGCGTCTCTTCGGTTCCCCGCCCGGATACGTGGGTTACGAAGAGGGCGGCCAGCTGACCGAGAAGGTCCGCCGCAAGCCGTTCTCCGTCGTCCTGTTCGACGAGGTCGAGAAGGCCCACCCGGACATCTTCAACTCGCTGCTGCAGATCCTGGAGGACGGTCGTCTGACCGACTCCCAGGGCCGGGTCGTGGACTTCAAGAACACGGTCATCATCATGACGACCAACCTCGGCACGCGGGACATCTCGAAGGGCTTCAACCTGGGCTTCGCGGCCTCCGGTGACAAGAAGTCCAACTACGAGCGCATGAAGAACAAGGTCTCGGACGAGCTCAAGCAGCACTTCCGCCCCGAGTTCCTCAACCGCGTCGACGACGTCGTCGTCTTCCCGCAGCTCACCCAGGAGGACATCCTCCAGATCGTCGACCTGATGGTCGGCAAGGTGGACGAGCGCCTCAAGGACCGGGACATGGGCATCGAGCTCTCCCAGGCCGCCAAGGAGCTGCTGTCCAAGAAGGGTTACGACCCCGTCCTGGGCGCGCGCCCGCTGCGTCGCACGATCCAGCGCGAGATCGAGGACTCGCTCTCCGAGAAGATCCTCTTCGGCGAGCTGCGCCCCGGTCACATCGTGGTCGTCGACACGGAGGGCGAGGGCGAGAACGCGACCTTCACCTTCCGGGGTGAGGAGAAGTCGGCGCTGCCCGACGTCCCGCCGATCGAGCAGGCGGCCGGCGGTGCCGGACCGAACCTGAGCAAGGAGGCGTGACCCTCCGGGGGTTCGCCTGAGGGTTCCGCCTGAGGGTTCTGCCCGAAGGTTCTGCCTGAACGAGAGGGGCCGGTGCTTTCCAGCACCGGCCCCTCTCGCATGCCCACGGCTGTGGCTGTGGCTGCGGCTTGTGGCTTACGACAGCTGGCCGTCGTAGTCCGGCAGCTTGTACGTCTTCTCCGCGTGGCCGCCCGACAGGTCGGTGGCGCTGTTGCCGATGTTGGCGATGATCGTGTAGCCCTTCGACTCGATGTCGACGCGCTGCGCGGTCTTGTAGTCGGCCACGTTCTTGAAGAGGTCGATCAGATTGCGGGCGTACAGGCCGGTCACCTTGTAGCCGACGTTCGTGAGGTTGTACTGCGTGGCCGGCTTGGCGATGTCCGGGCGCGCGGTGACGAAGAAGAGGGCCACGCCGTGGTCCTGGGCGTACTGGGCGACCTTCAGCACGGGCGCGTTGGCCGGCGAGGGGTAGCTGAAGCCGAAGTCGGTCTCCAGGGTGGTGTTGTCGATGTCGAAGACGATCGCCGGCTTCTCACCCGCGGGGGCGGCGGCGATGCGCTGCTGCAGATAGGGCAGCGCCTGGTCCATCACGGCCTGGCAGTCCCGCTGCCAGGTGGCGTAGTCGACGTCCTCGGCGGCGGCCGCCGACACGGACGCGGTGGACGCGGTGGTCGCGGCCTGGGCGGTGCCCGGGCCGGTCAGTGTCACGGCGGCGATCGCGGCGGCCGCGGTCAGACCGATGCGGCGCGTCCAGGGCGTCCAGGAGCCTCTTGTCATCGGGATGGGGTCCTCTCACGTAGGGCGGGCGGTACCAGGGCATGGAGATGTCAGGGGCATGCTTACTGGAGTGAGTGGCGCTGATGGGAAGGGCACATTACTCACGGGTAGCGGTGAGGTGCCAGTAGCCGGAAGGGGTTTATTCGCGCGTTAGGCGCGTCACAGTCATGGGTTTTCGGATCTTGCGGTCCGGTGACATGACGCACAGGCGAAATGTCCGTTACTAGGGTGATTAGTGGGTTGTCGGGTAGGTGGATTCCGGTTTGTGGAGGGCTGGTGCGGGGTGGAAGGGGGTGTTGTTTTGTCAATAAGTGGGGTAATTGGTGGCTCAATACTATTTTGAGTCGTAGTGGGGGAGTTTGAGGCGAAGTGGGGGGTGGGGGTACCAAGGGTTTGCCCATCCGGCGGGAACGCTCGTGCCGGGTGGCTTTTCTGTCCCCGTCCCCATGAGGTCCCGATGTTCCAGCGCGCCACCAGCCCGTCCCGTGTCTCCCGCGTTTCCCGTGTCTCCCGCGTCTCCGTTCTGGCCGTCGGCCTCGGAGCATCGGTCGTGATGGGGGTGGCCGGAGTCGCGGCCGCCGCCGAGACCGGTGCGACGGGTGCCGTAAAGGTTCAGGCCGCCGCCAAGAAGGCCGCCACCTGGGTGGACCCGGTCCGGAAGTACCGGCTGAGCGCGAGCTTCAACCAGGCGGGCAACATGTGGTCGTCCACCCACTCCGGCCAGGACTTTGCCGTCCCGAGCGGTACCAAGGTTGTCGCCGCGCACGGCGGTACCGTCGTCAAGGCCGGCGGCAACGGCGCCGGTGACGGACCGGCGTACGGCAACGCCATCGTCATCCGGCACGGCAACGGGACGTACTCGCAGTACGCCCACCTCTCGCGGATCGGCGTGCGGATCGGCCAGGTCGTGACGACCGGGCAGCGCATCGCCCTGTCCGGCAACACGGGCAACTCCAGCGGGCCGCACCTGCACTTCGAGATCCGTACGACCGCGAACTACGGCTCCGCGGTCGACCCGGTCGCGTTTCTGCGGGCCAAGGGCGTGAAGGTCTAGCCGACAGCGATCGGCGGGGTCGACGGCGATCTGCGGGGGTCGGCGGGAGTCGGCGGCGATCGGCGGCGATCGGCGGGGGTCGGCGGGGCTTGACGGCGATCGATGGCGGTCGGAGGTGGCCGGAGGGGGTCGGCGGCGATCGATGGCGGTCGGCGGCGATCGGCACCGACCGGTGGCAGTCGGAGGTCGTCGGAGGCGGTCGGAGGTCGTCGCCGGCGAGGGGTCGCGGTCGGCTACGAGGGCTGGGTCGTGCCCTCGTGCGCCTGGGTTACCAGGCCGATCGCGACCTCCAGGACCGCCTTGCGCTTCTCCTCCTCGTCGCCCGCGAGGTCCTGGAGGACGAACATCCCGGCGTGCAGGGTGAACATCGCGCTGATGCAGCGGACCTGGTCGACCAGGGGGGCGTCCGGGTCGATGATGATCTTCCGTATGCCGAGCATGCGCGTCTTGAACATGTCGCCGATGCTCAGATCCCGGACCGTCGCCTGGTTCTCCTGCATGAAGCGGAAGAGCGGGGCGGCGTGGGTGAGTGCCTCGCCGTAACGGCGGACGATTTCCTGCTTCACGGCGAGGGTGTGCGGCTGCTGCCGGCCCCACTCGATGAGCTCCTCGATCGGTTTCGTCAGATCCTCGAACAGGCTGACGATGATCTCTTCCTTGGTCTTGAAGTGGTAGTAGAGCGCCGCCTTCGTGACATCGAGGCGCTCGGCGATCTCCCGCAACGAGGTTTTCTCGTAACCCTGTTCGGCGAAGAGTTCGAGCGCCACGTCCTGGATGCGCTGGCGGGTGTCCCCACGGCGGCGCTGTTTGGTGCGGTCCATGCTCGTACTCCGGCTTCTGCTGCGGGCGCGCCCTTGGTAAAAAACTTACTTGACGCCCGGCTAGTTAGGGGTCTAGCTTCCCCAGTGTAGCCAACTTGCCGGGCGGCAAGTAAGTAGGAGTACGTGGGGGAGTGGGCGGAGACGATGGCGGACGCGCAAGCGGTTGAGGACGAGCAGGACGAGAAGGCCGGGCTTGATCAGCGGGGCGGGCAGGGCGGCCAGAGCGAGCAGGGCAAGCAGGATGAGCAGGGCAAGCAGCCGCGGAGTGTGCGGGTGGTGCTGCTCGCGCTCATGATCGCGATGATGCTCGCCATGCTGGACAACATGATCATCGGTACGGCGATGCCGACGATCGTCGGTGAACTGGGTGGGCTCGAACACCTGGCCTGGGTCGTGACCGCCTACACGCTCGCCACCGCCGCCTCCACCCCGATCTGGGGCAAGCTCGGCGACATGTACGGGCGCAAGGGCGTCTTCATGAGCTCGATCGTGCTCTTCCTGATCGGGTCGGCGCTCAGCGGTATGGCCCAGGACATGGGACAGCTGATCGGCTTCCGCGCCGTACAGGGACTCGGTGCCGGTGGCCTGATGGTCGGGGTCATGGCGATCATCGGCGACCTGATACCGCCGCGTGAGCGCGGCAAGTACCAGGGCCTGATGGCCGGTGTGATGGCGCTCGCCATGATCGGCGGACCGCTGGTCGGTGGAGCGCTCACGGACCACCTGGGCTGGCGCTGGTCGTTCTACATCAACCTGCCGCTGGGTGTGGTGGCGCTCGCCGCCATCAGCGCCGTACTGCACCTGCCGAAGAAGCGCTCCAAGACGCGGATCGACTATCCGGGCGTCGCGCTGCTGACCATCGGCATCACCTCCATCGTGCTCGTCACGACCTGGGGCGGTACGGAGTACGCGTGGGGCTCCGCCGTGATCATGGAGCTCATCGGGATCGGCGTCGCCTCGCTCGTCGGGTTCGTGTTCTGGCAGACCAAGGCCGCCGAGCCGATCATTCCGCTGCACATCTTCCGCAGCCGCAACTTCACGCTGATGTCGTTCATCGGCTTCGTCACCGGGTTCGTGATGTTCGGCGCGGTGCTGTTCCTGCCGCTGTACCAGCAGTCCGTGCAGGGCGCGTCCGCTACCAACTCCGGGTTGTTGCTGCTTCCGATGCTGGCGGCGATGATGGTCGTGTCCATGATCGCGGGGCGGGTGACGACGAGCACCGGCAAGTACAAGGTGTTCCCGGTGGCCGGTGGTGTGCTGCTGAGCGTCGGGCTGTATCTGCTCGCGCAGATGGACACGGACACCTCGCGGCTGACGTCCGGGCTGTACATGGCCGTGGCGGGGGCGGGCATGGGCTGTCTGATGCAGATCACCATGCTGGTCGCGCAGAACAGCGTCGAGATGAAGGACATGGGTGTCGCGTCCTCCACGACCACGCTGTTCCGTACGCTCGGGTCCTCGTTCGGGGTCGCGATCATGGGGGCGTTGTTCAACAGCCGGGTGCAGGACGTGATGCACGAGCGGGCCGGGGCGCTGGGGTCCAAGGTGACTGAGCAGTCGGCGCAGTTGGATGCGGCGAGTCTGGCGAAGTTGCCCGCGGCGGCGCGGGAGGCGTATCAGTACGCGGTGTCTTCGGGGACGCACTCGGCGTTCTTGCTGGGGGCTGTGGTGGCTGTTGCTGTGCTGGTGGCTGCGGTGTTTGTTCGGGAGGTTCCGTTGAAGGGGGCGGGGCCGGAGAAGGATGGGGCCCCCGGGGGCGGGGTCGCGGCTGAGGCGGTCTGACCGTCTGGGGGTCGCCCCCGCCGCCCCTACCCGTCCCATCCCTTCTGGGGGCTGTGCCCCCAGACCCCCCTTTCGGCCCTGAAGGGGCCTCGTCCTCGAACGCCGGACGGGCTGGGGGTGCGGGCCGGTTCGTCCTCGAACGCCGGACGGGCTGGGGGTGCGGGCCGGCGCCTCAAGGCAGTCATCTGCTCGCACGGGGCAGCATCTGGTAGCTGCCTGTGTTGGTCGGGGCGTGTTCCGGGAGCCACAGGACCGCTACCGCGCCCTCTGCGGGGACGTCTTCCGGGGCGCCGGGTGGGCGTATGTTGCGGAAGGTGAGGCGGGCGCCGAGCACTCGGGCTTGGCCCGCCGCGATGGTGAGGCCGAGGCCGTGGCCGTGGCCCGAACGGTCGCTGCTTCCCGTACGGAAGCGGCTGGGGCCGTCCGCCAGGAGGTCCTCGGGGAAACCGGAGCCGTGGTCCCGTACGCGGATGACCCGGCCCTCCACCGAGACCTCTATGGGCGCCTTGCCGTGCCGTGCCGCGTTGGCCAGCAGGTTGAACAGCACACGCTCCAGCCGCCGGGGATCGGTCGTGACCTCCGACTCGTGCACCACGTGCACGGCGATCTCCGGGTCCTTCGCGAGCACCCGCCGGACCACGAACTCGCCCAGCATGATGTCCTGCAGCTCCGCGCGCTCCGACGCGCCGTCGAGACGGGCCACCTCCAGGACGTCCTCGACCAGCGTGCGCATGGCCTTCGCCCGGTCCAGGACCAGCTCGGTCGGGCGCCCGGGCGGCAGGAGTTCGGCGGCCGTCAGCAGACCCGTCACCGGTGTACGCAGCTCGTGCGCGATGTCGGCCGTGACCCGTCGTTCCGCCTCCAGCCGCTGCTGGAGGGTGTCCGCCATCGCGTCCACCGCCCGGGCGAGGTCGTCGGTCTCGTCGCGTACGACACCGCCGATGGCGTCCCGCACCCGTACGTCCGTCTCGCCCCTGGCGACCCGGTTCGCGGCGGCCGCCGCCTTGCGCAGCCGGCGCGACAACTGGGCGCCGATGAGCACACCGAGCGCGCTGCCGCCGAGGACGACGGCGATCGAGCCGATGATCAGCGCCTGGTCGAGGTCGGCCATGATGTCCGTACTGCGGTCGGTGAACCCGGTGTGCAGCGACATGATGTGCCCGTCCTTGAGCGGTACGGCCGCCCAGATGTCCGGCACCCCGTCCGGCCGGTCGGTCACATAGGTCGCCCGGCGGCCCTGCGCCGCCTTCTCCCGCAGTTCCTCGGGCAGGTTCGGGTCGTCGACCCTGATGCCGGGGAAGTTGGGCCGGCCCGACAGGTTGTAGTTGCTCTGCCCGATCAGGACGCGTTCGTCGGCGAGATCGCGGGCGCCGTCCAGCATCGAGACCCGGGCGGCGTTGTGCACGACCAGGCTCAGGGTGACCGCCACCAGCGCGCCGACCAGCGCGATGGCGGCGCTCAGCTTCCACCTCAGCCCGGTGTGCAGCCCCGCGAACGAAGTCAACCGGCTGAATCGCCTGTCCCTGGACTGCCTGTCCCTGAGCTGCGTGTTCCTGGTGTGCATGGGCGGTCCGTTCAGGCCTTCAACTTGTAGCCGAAGCCGCGGACCGTCTCGATCCGGTCCTGGCCGATCTTCGTACGCAGCCGCTGCACATGGACGTCGACGACGCGGGTGTCACCGCCCCAGCCGTAGTCCCACACGCGTTCGAGGAGTTTGTCGCGGGAGAGGACCGTGCCCGGCGCGGACGAGAACTCCAGCAGCAGCCGCATCTCGGTGGGGGTCAGGGCCACCGTCCGGCCGTCCTTGCGGACCTCCATGCCCTCGGTGTCGATCTCCAGGTCGCCGAAGACGAGCACCCCGCCGGTCACGGGCGCGCTGCCCTCCGCGGCCGCCGCGTTCGGGCCGCTCGCGTGTCCGAAGCGGCGCAGGACCGCGCGGATCCGGGCGACCAGGACGGCGCCGTCGAAGGGCTTCGTCACATAGTCGTCGGCGCCCGCCTCCAGGCCCAGGACCACGTCGATGGAGTCGGCGCGCGCCGACAGCATGATCACCGGCACGGTGGACTCGTCGCGGATACGACGGCACAGGCTGACCCCGTCGAGACCGGGGACCATGACGTCCAGGAGGGCGATGTCGGGCCGGTCCGCGCGGAACGCCTCCAGGCCGGACAGCCCGTCGGGCATGGCCGTGACCGCGAAGCCGTCCCGCTCCAGGGCGAGTTGGGTGGCCTCGCGGATGACGTCGTCGTCCTCGACGAACAGGACGTGGGTCTGGTCTGCCATCCCGGGTGCTCTCAGTTCTCGTCTGGTGTCAGTTCGGGGGCGTCGTCGGTGTGTCGCCGTCGACCGCGCTGCTGTACTCGTTGTGGGTGCGGTACTCCAGCGTGAAGCGGCCCGCGGTCCAGTGATAGGTGATCACATTCTCACCGGACGGGCTCGTCACGGGGTCGTCCTTCTTGTACACCTGTTTGGTGACCACCAGGTCGCCCCGGTCGATCTCCGCGTACACCGGAGGCTCCTCGGCCCTGAAGACGTTGCGGTACCCGTCGTCCGCACCACCGCCGTCATCGTCCCGGCGATACACATAGGAACCGACGCCGACCACGTCGCTGCAGGTCATGACATTGACGACGACGTCGTCCGCGATTCCGCCGGTCAGGTTTCCGTACGACACGTCGACCGGGTACTCGTTCCCCACGCACGGCTTCAGTGCACGCTTGACCGAGGGCGCGACCCCCGGATCGGCCAGCACGAGTCTGACCGCGTTCACATCGTCCGGAGTGGCGTACGCCGAGGCCATCGGGGACGGGTTCAGCCTGCCCGTGACGGCGTCCGCGCCCGCCGGGCCCTCGTCACGCGCGCCCGTGCCGCCGGTGGCGCAGGCGGAGACGAACAGGGCGAAAGCGGCGAGCACGGCCGTCGCCGCGATCACCGCTTGAAAAGCCCGCCGGAGAGGGGCGGACAGGGCCGGCCCCATGGGCAGCCCCGGGGCGTGCCCCGGCCATCCCCGTGATCCCGGACCCCCACCGGGGTCCTTACGCATACCGGCACCGGGCGGCCCCTGGCCCGCCGACGGGAGCGAGCCGGTGCCCGTGCCCGTGTTCGTGCCCGTGCCCGAGCCCGCGTCCTCGTCGTTCGCGTCCGTCCCCGTCCGTCCCGTCCGTGTCCGTGGGATCCCGGGATCGGTCGCCCCTGTGCCTAGGCCGCGCAACGCTCCCGCTCCTCATGCTCCAGCGCGCGTGCGTCCAGATCGCGGGCCTCCAGCTCCTCCCGGAGCCGGGCGAGCGCCCGGTGCAGCGTGCTCTTGACCGTTCCGGCCGACATGCCGAGGGCGGCGGCCGTCTCCTCCGTGGACATCTGCTCCCAGTGTCGCAGCACGACGACACTCCGTTGCTTGGGTGCGAGCACCTTCATGACATCCATCAGAAGTGCACGGTCCGCGTGCTGCTCGGTGGAGTCGTCCACACACGCGTCCGGGAGCTGCTCGGTGGGCACCTCCTCCAGCTTCCGCGCCCGCCACCACTCGGTCCGGGTGTTGATCATCACCCGGCGGAGGTAGGCGTCCGCGAGCCGCTTGTCCGCTATGCCCTCCCAGCGGCCGTACGTACGCACGAGCGCCGTCTGCAGCAGGTCCTGAGCGTCGACGGGGTCCGGGACCAGTCGACGGGCGCTGCGCAACAGCGCGTCCTGCCGTGTGCGGACGTACTCCTCGAACTCGAGCACCTCGCCCTGCTGCGCCATGTCGACCGCCTCCCGCTCCCCGTTTCCGACCCGTCTGCCGGCCGGCTTTCCGCCTTGTGGTCCGTACAGGGATGAAGCTACGGAGGGGTTGTCACGGGGTTGTCCGAGCCAGCCTGCGGGGAGCGCGCGGCTGTCCGTCGGTTGTGTAACGGAAATAGGGAAGGGGTAAGCGGGAAGGGCAATTGGTGGGGGTATAGGGCGATTTGGGGGCCGTTACAGAACCCCGAGTATGTGTTTCAGCTGTGCGGCAGGCGGTACAGCCCGCCCGGCAGGGGTTCCACCAGACCGTCGGAGACCAGGCCGTCGAGAGCCCGGGCCCGCTGCACCGGCTCGTGCCACACACTGTCGAGCGCGGCCTGCGGTACGGGGGTGTGGGCTTCGCGGAGTACGGCGAGCAGCTTGCCGCGTACCTGACGATCCGTGCCCGCGTACGTCTGACCGCGCCGGGCGGGTCCGTCGTGCTCGGGCTTGCCGGCGAGCCGCCAGGCGCACTGGGCGGCGATCGGACAGCGGTGGCAGGTCTCGTTCCTGGCCGTGCAGACGAGCGCGCCGAGTTCCATGGAGGCGGCTGCCCAGCGGGCGGCCGTGTGCTCGTCGTCGGGCAACAGGGCGCGGGCGAGCTTGCGTTCGGCGGCGGTGGTGGCGTTCGGGGGGTACTGGACGCCGGTGACGGCACGGGCGAAGACCCGGCGCACGTTGGTGTCCAGTACGGCGTGCCGCTGGCCGTACGCGAAGGAGGCGACGGCCGCGGCGGTGTACTCGCCGATGCCGGGCAGGGCGAGGAGCTGTGCGTGGTCGGTGGGTACGTCGCCACCGTGGCGTTCCGTTATGGCGACGGCGGCGCCGTGCAGGCGCAGGGCGCGGCGCGGGTAGCCGAGGCGGCCCCAGGCGCGGACTGCTTCGCCGGAGGGGGCGGCGGCGAGGTCGGCGGGGCGGGGCCAGCGGGCGAGCCACTGCTCGTAGACGGGGAGTACGCGGGTGACGGGGGTCTGCTGGAGCATGAACTCGCTGACCATCACGCCCCAGGGGCCGGCGTCGGGGTGGCGCCAGGGGAGGTCGCGGGCGTGGTCGTTGAACCAGTGGATGACGGGGGAATGGAGGGGGGTGCCGTCGGCGATTCGGTGCGGGGGTTTTGTGGGCGCAGTCATGGCGATTCCGATCCTGCCATGTGGGGTGGTTGTTTTCGCCCCCGCCGCCCCTACCCGTCCCATCCGTCTCGGGGGCGCTGCCCCCGAACCCCCGCTCCTCAAACGCCGGAGGGGCTGAGTAGTGCGCGGGGGTCTGGGGGCGGCAGCCCTCAGGGATGGGACGGGTAGGGGCGGCGGGGGCGAGAAACCCTCTGGTGTGAACTGCTGTCCGCCGGACGGGGTTTGCCGGGATGATGATCCGGAAAAGTTGAGGTCCCGGCGGCGGGTGGGGCGAGTGGAGTGTCCGATCTCTCGTACAGTTTGCGCCGTGGGATCTATGCGCAATCCGGTCGGGCCGCTTCCCTCCTCCATCTACTGGCGACGGAGGGCCGTTCTGCTGTCTGCGCTCGCCCTGTTGACGTTGCTGGGCATCTGGCTGCTCGCCTCCGGCGGCGGAGGCGGTGACCACCGCACGGACGGCGCCAACGGCAAGGCTCCAGTGCAGACGATCACCCCGGGACCCTCCGGTTCGGGCCCCGCGATCAGCCAAGCCCCGGGCGGACGCGACGAGTCGAGCGGTTCGGGCGGCGGTTCGGACAGCGGGGGATCGGGATCCGGCTCGGGTTCCGGGTCAGGGGGGTCCGAGGGGTCCGCCGGGTCCGGGGACTCAGGCGGTACCGGCGGCTCCGACAGCAGCGGCTCCGGCAGCGGTTCCGCCGGGACCGGTGCCGGCGGCGCCGGTGCGGACGACGGCGTCAACGGCAGCGTCGGCAGCGGCGACACCCTTCCGGCCGGTTCCACCCTGCCCAACTGCACAGCGGCCGTCGTCCGGTTGAGCCTGCGCAGTGTGCAGAACGCCTACGCACCCGACGAGACGCCCACCTTCCAGCTCGTCGCCAAGAACTCCTCCGCCAACGACTGCAAGATCGACCTCGGCCCGAAGTCGGCCGTGGTGACGATCACGCAGACCAGCAGCGACGACGACATCTGGTCCTCGGACGACTGCCCCAAGGACACCGCCGGCCTGCTGTTCCGGGTCTCGGCCGGCGACAGCATCACGTACACCTTCGAGTGGGACCGCAGGGCGAGCGCCCCCGAGTGCGCCACCCCGAAGGCGGGGTCGGCGACGGCCGACACCTACCTCGTGGAGGCACAGGCCCCGGGATTCCCGAAGGCCCAGACGTCCTTCGTACTGGACAAGGACTGAGCGGGAGTCAGCAGGAAACAGCGAGAGTCAGCGAGGTCGGCGGGAGTTACACGTACCGCTCGAGGATCGACGACTCCGCCAGTCGTGACAGGCCCTCCCGGACGCTGCGTGCCCTCGCCTCGCCGACCCCGTCCACCGTCTGGAGGTCGTCGACGCTCGCCGCCAGCAGCTTCTGCAGGCCGCCGAAGTGCTCCACCAGACGGTCGATGATCGCGCCGGGCAGCCGCGGCACCTTCGCCAGCAGGCGGAAGCCGCGGGGGGAGACCGCCGAGTCGAGGGTCTCGGGCGAGCCGGTGTAGCCCAGGGCCTTGGCCACCGTGGAGAGTTCGAGCAGTTCGGCGTGGCTGAGCGCGTCGAGTTCGGCGAGCGCCTCGTCGACCGTGCGGGAGCGCTTGGCGGTCGGCTCGGGAACGTAGTCCCGGACCACCAGTTCGCGCTCCGGCTCCACGCCCGCGATCAACTCCTCCAGCTGGAGGGCCAGAAGCCGTCCGTCGGTGCCCAACTCGAGCACGTACCCTGCGATCTCCGTCGCGATGAGGCGGACCATCTCCAGGCGCTGCACCACCGCGGAGACGTCCCGGACCGTCACCAGGTCCTCGATCTCCAGGGCGGAGAGCGTGCCCGCGACCTCGTCGAGGCGGAGCTTGTAGCGCTCCAGGGTCGCCAGGGCCTGGTTCGCGCGGGAGAGGATCGCGGCCGAGTCCTCCAGGACGCGGCGCTGGCCGTCCACGTACAGCGCGATGAGTCTCATGGACTGGGAGACGGAGACCACAGAGAAGCCCACCTGCTTCGAGACGCGGTCGGCGGTGCGGTGCCGGGTGCCGGTCTCCTCGGTGGGGATCGTCGGGTCGGGGACCAGCTGCACGCCGGCCCGCAGGATCTTGGACAGGTCCGAGGAGATCACGATGCCGCCGTCGAGCTTGCACAGCTCGCGCAGCCGGGTCGCCGAGAACTCGACGTCCAGGACGAAACCGCCCGTGCACATCGCCTCGACGGTCTTGTCGGAGCCCAGCACGATGAGTCCGCCGGTGTTGCCGCGGAGAATCCGTTCAAGCCCGTCGCGCAGCGCCGTGCCGGGTGCCACGGCGCTCAGTGAGGCGCGCATCAGGCCATCGGCACCGGAGCTCCCACCGTACTTTCCGGGAGCTGCTGCCCGGTCGTTGGCTGCCACTGCACTCCTCCGGTCGCAGGTTCTGAGGCGCTGCCGTTCCGCACACGTTGTTCGTACGGACGGGCGAGACCTGCGCAAAGTCTACCGGCGGTCCTCCTCGTCCCGTGGGGCCTCTCGCCTACGCGACCTCGGGAGCACCCGCAGGGCGTCCCCCATGTCGGCGACTTCAAGGACTTTCATACCGGCGGGGATCTTGCCCGGGTCCGACGGAACGAGGGCGTGGGTGAAGCCCAGACGGTGGGCCTCGGCCAGCCGGCGCTGGACCCCCGTCACCCGTCTGACCTCGCCCGCGAGGCCCACTTCGCCGATCGCCACCAGGTTTTTGGGCAGCGGGGTGTCACTCGCGGCGGAGGCCAGCGCGAGGGCGATCGCGAGGTCCGCGGCGGGCTCGGAGAGCTTCACCCCGCCGACCGTCGCCGAATAGATGTCCCGCTTTCCGAGCGCGCTGATCCTGCCCCGTTGTTCGAGAACCGCGAGCATCATCGACACCCGGGACGTCTCCAGACCCGACGTCGTACGCCTGGGGGAGGGGATCTGCGAGTCCACGGTGAGCGCCTGGACCTCGGCGACGAGCGGGCGCCGCCCCTCCAGGGTGACGGTCAGACAGGTGCCCGGCACCGGCTCGGCCCGCCGGGTCAGGAACAGGCCGCTCGGATCGGCGAGGCCCGTGATGCCCTCGTCGTGCAGTTCGAAGCAGCCGACCTCGTCCGTCGTGCCGTAGCGGTTCTTGACGCCCCGCACGAGACGCAGGCGCGCGTGCCGGTCGCCCTCGAAGGACAGGACGACGTCCACCAGGTGCTCCAGGAGGCGCGGGCCCGCGATGGCGCCGTCCTTGGTGACATGGCCCACAAGGAGTGTCGACATCCCGCGCTCCTTGGACGCGCGGATCAGCGCCCCGGCGACCTCGCGGACCTGTGCCATGCCGCCCGGGGCGCCGTCGATCTCGGGCGAGGCCACGGTCTGGACGGAGTCGAGGATCAGGAGGGCCGGCTTCACCGCGTCCAGGTGGCCCAGCACCGCCGCCAGGTCCGTCTCCGCGGCCAGGTACAGGTGGTCGTCGATCGCCTTGATGCGGTCGGCGCGCAGCCGGACCTGGCTCGCGGACTCCTCACCGGTGATGTAGAGCGTGCGGTGTTCGTCACTCGCCGACTTCGCCGCCACGTCGAGGAGGAGCGTCGACTTGCCCACGCCCGGTTCACCGGCCAGCAGGACCACGGCGCCCGGGACCAGCCCGCCGCCCAGTACGCGGTCGAACTCGGGCACGCCGGTGGAGCGGGCCGTTGCCTGGCGGCCGTCGACCTGGCCGATGGGGAGCGCGGAGTTGGTGACACGGCCCGGTGTCGTCGTACGCACCGCGGGCGCGCCGTACTCCTCCACAGTGCCCCACGCCTGGCACTCGCCGCAGCGGCCGAGCCATTTGACCGTCTGCCAGCCGCACTCGGTGCAGCGGTAGGACGGTCGGTCCTTCGCGGTCTTCGTACGGGCAGCCATGAGACGAACCGTATCCGGGACCACTGACATCGCCGCCGCCGACGGGTGCCGGAAGCCGGGCTCCCGGCGACAACCGGCCACGTCAGGTCAGGAACAGGCCACGGAATACGGAGTTCCTGTCCCCTATTGAGGGATCGTTTCACCCGTACGGATTAAAAGTGCTCAAGGGGGGCGAAGGGGTCGGCGTAAGGGGCCTACGGTCGCACGGATGACGAGCAGCAGTCCGGACACCCCGACCCGCAGCACCGGTGCGCACCGGGCGCACCGTGAGGCGCGCGACCGGTCGGCGGGGCGCACGCTGGTCCAGCGCCCGCCCGCGCGCTACGAGCCGTATCTGGACGGCCTGTTCACCTACTGCCTGTCCGTCCTGTGCGACCACGACACGGCCACCGCCGCCCTCGGTGACGTCCTCGCGGTCGCCGAGCGCCGTAGCCCGCGCGGCCCGGAGTCCGCGGGTGACCGCAGGGCCTGGCTGTACGCCCTGGCCCGCTGGGCCTGTCTGCGCAAGCTCGCCGAGGCCAAGCAGAAACGTCAGAACACGCACGCGGCCGGCCGGCGCGGCAAGCGGCAGACGTCCGCCGCCCCGACGTCCCAGGCGGCCCCGGACTCCGCCGCCTCCGGCGCCGTTCCCGTCTCCGAGGAGGTCCAGGAGGCGCACCGCCGTGAACTGGCCCAGCTCGCCTGGCCGGAGGCCGCCGGCACCACCCCCGAACAGCGCGAGGCTCTCGAACTGGCCGTACGCCACAAGCTCGCCGCCCCCGAGGTCGCCGCCGTCCTGGGCCTCGACGCCACCGCCGCCCGCGAACTGCTGGCCTCCGCCGCCTGCGAGGTCGAACGCACCCGCGCGGCCCTCGCCGTCGTCGAGACCGGCACCTGTCCGAGCGTCTCCCGCCTCACCGGCGACCAGCAGCTGGTGCTCAGCAGCGCACTGCGCCGCGAACTGGTCCGGCATGTCGACGACTGCCCGCGCTGCCGCCGCACCGCCGAGCGGGCCGCCCCCGCCACCTGGCCCGGCGCCGAGGTCGCGCCGCCCGCCGAACTGCCCGTCCTGGAGGCACCCCGCGCGGCCCTCCACGTCGCGATGGCGCACCTCCCGCGCGCGCGGGGCGCCGCAGCCCCGCGCTTCGACCGGCGCGGCTTCCCGATGGACCCCAAGGACCGCGCCGCCCGAAGGGACCGCCTACGCGCGCGTGCCGTCACGACCACGGTCGTCGCCACCGTGGTCGCCGCCCCCGTGCTCGCCCTGTGGGCCGCCTACCGCGGGGCGCCGGTGACCGGAGAGGGCATCCCGGGGGACCGGTCGGCCACCGCGAGCGAGGCTCAGCGCCCCGACACCCTCGACGGCGAGTCGGGCGGCGGCTACGAGAACGCCGGGAACGCGGGCAGCGCCGGCACCGGCCCCGGCAACGGCCCCGTCAGGAAGGACCACGGCACTCCGGACGTCTCCGTGGAGGTGATCAGCGCGGTCCCCGGCGCCAAGGAGAGCCCCGGCGTGCTCACCGTGGAGGCCTCCAGCGACGGCGACACGACGCTCATCACCCTCACCGCGTCCGGGCACACACCCGTGCGCTGGACGGCGTACACCGGGGCGTCCTGGCTGTACCCGAGCCGGTCGGCGGGAACGCTGCGGCCCGGCGAGTCGTTCACGATCAAGGTGTACGTCGATCCTCTGCGCGAGCCGGCCGGTCACTGGAGCGCGCGGGTGTCGATCGCACCGGCGTCCGCCGTCGTCTCCATCGAGGGGTACGGCACCGCGCCCACACTCCCCGACCCGACGCCCGCGAACCCACCGGCCCCCGGCCCGCCCCGCCCCACGCCCCCGGCTCCCACGCCCCCGGCTCCCACGACCCCCGCCCCCACGACCTCGGCGCCCGCGACCCCGCCGCCCAGCGACCCGCCGCCGTCCTCGTCACCCGACCCGGAACCCACCCCGACACCCACCCCGACGGCCTCGGTGACCTCGACCCCGGCCGACCCCGGGGGCTCCTCGCCGCCCGTCGACAGCGGCAGCCCGAGCCCCTCGATGGCGTCCTGATCCCCCGCCCGCCTCAGCGAACGGGATCGGCGGGATGCGGAGCCAGCAGCGGCAGCTGCGAGGCCAGCCGCTCCTCACAGAGCTCCACCAGCCGGTCGTACCCCGCCTTGCCCATCAGCTCGACCAGCTCCGGCCGGTACGACACGTACACCGGTTCGCCCGCGCCGTGCGCCGAGGTCGCCGATGTGCACCACCAGTGCAGGTCGTGGCCGCCCGGCCCCCAGCCGCGCCGGTCGTACTCACCGATCGACACCTGGAGCACGCGCGTGTCGTCGGGCCGGTCGATCCAGTCGTACGTCCGGCGCACCGGAAGCTGCCAGCAGACGTCCGGCTTGGTCTCCAGCGGCTCCCGGCCCTCGCGCAGCGCCAGGATGTGCAGCGAGCAGCCCGCGCCGCCCGCGAACCCGGGCCGGTTCTGGAAGATGCAGGACCCCTGGTAGGGCCGGGTCTGCCGCGAGCCCTCCTCGTCCTCCGACGTCCAGCCCGACTCGGTGCCGACGTCGTGGTGCTGCCAGATGTCGGGCGTGAGACGCGCCACAAATCCGGCGACGCGCTTCTCGTCGTCCTCGTCGGAGAAATGGGCACCCAGCGTGCAGCAGCCGTCGTCCGCGCGGCCGGCCTGGATGCCCTGGCAGCCGCTTCCGAAGACGCAGTTCCAGCGGGAGGTCAGCCAGGTCAGATCGCAGCGGAAGACCTGCTCCTCGTCCGCCGGATCAGGGAACTCCACCCACGCGCGCGCGAAGTCGAGCCCCTTCTCGTCGCTCACCACCGCCGACTTGTCGGCCTTTGTCTTTTTCGTCTTGGGCACGAGACCAGGGTAAGTCGCTCGGGGCCCCTTCCGGCACCGCTCCGGGGGCCGACGCGGGCGCGGCTGGCAGTAGCGTTCCGCCCATGAGACTCGGTGTCCTCGACGTGGGATCGAACACGGTGCATCTGCTGGTGGTGGACGCGCACCCCGGCGCACGCCCCCTGCCCGCGCATTCGCACAAGGTCGAGCTGCGGCTCGCCCAACTCCTCGACGACGCCGGAGCCATCGGCCCCAAGGGGGTCGACAAACTCGTAGCCGTGATCCAGGACGCGCTCCAGGCGGCCGAGGACAAGGGCGTCGAGGACCTGCTGCCGTTCGCCACCTCCGCCGTGCGCGAGGCCAGCAACGCCGACGACGTCCTCGCGCGCGTGCAGGCCGAGACAGGCGTCGAGCTCCAGGTCCTGACCGGCTCCGAGGAGGCCCGCCTCACCTTCCTCGCCGCCCGCCGCTGGTTCGGCTGGTCGGCGGGCAAACTCCTCGTCCTCGACATCGGCGGCGGCTCCCTGGAGATCGCCTACGGCATCGACGAGGAGCCCGACACCGCAGTCTCCCTCCCCCTCGGCGCCGGCCGCCTGACCGCGGGCTGGCTCCCCGGCGACCCGCCCGACCCCGACGACATCAGGTCGCTGCGCCGCCATGTACGCGCCCAGATCGCCCGTACGGTGGGCGAGTTCAGCCGCTTCGGCGCTCCGGACCACGTCGTCGCCACGTCGAAGACGTTCAAGCAGCTCGCCCGCCTGGCCGGCGCGGCCCGCTCCACGGAGGGCCTGTACGTCCAGCGCGAACTGAAGAGCGAGTCCCTGGCGACCCTGGTCCCCGAACTCGCCTCCATGACGACAGCGGAACGAGCAGCCCTCCCCGGAGTCTCGGAAGGCCGAGCCGGCCAGCTCCTCGCGGGAGCCCTGGTCGCCGAGGCTGCGATGGACCTCTTCGCCGTGAAAACCCTGGAAGTCTGCCCCTGGGCCCTGAGAGAGGGCGTGATCCTCCGCCGCCTGGACCACATGGGCACGGAGTAACGGTACTTCTCAACAGACCCGCGCTCGGGCGTACCTAGGGGCGCGGGGAACTGCGCGACAAGCCACAACGCACCCGCACGCCCCCGACAACGGATCCCCCGACGGCGAACAGGCACCCCAACCCCGACCAACTCGCGCACCCCGTAACCTGTCCCCATGGCGGAGCCAGTCGTACGCATCCCGGATGCGAAGGTCGCCCTGTCCACAGCCTCCGTGTACCCGGAGTCGACGGCGACGGCCTTCGAGATCGCCGCGCGTCTCGGATACGACGGCGTCGAGGTCATGGTCTGGACGGACCCTGTCAGCCAGGACATCGAAGCCCTGCGCAGACTGAGCGACTACCACCAGATCCCCATCCTCGCCATCCACGCGCCCTGCCTCCTCATCACCCAGCGCGTCTGGTCCACCGACCCCTGGACCAAGCTCCAGCGCGCCCAGGCGGCCGCCGAGAAGCTCGGCGCGTCGACCGTCGTCGTACACCCCCCCTTCCGCTGGCAGCGCCAGTACGCGCGTGACTTCGTCACCGGCATCTGGCGCATGGCCGACGAGACGGACGTCCGGTTCGGCGTCGAGAACATGTACCCCTGGCGCTACCGCGACCGCGAGATGCTCGCGTACGCCCCCGACTGGGACGTCACCAAGGACGACTACCGGCACTTCACGATCGACCTGAGCCACACCGCGACCGCCCGCAGCGACGCCCTGGAAATGGTCGACCTCATGGGCGACAGGCTCGGCCACGTCCACCTCGCCGACGGCAACGGCTCCAACAAGGACGAGCACCTGGTCCCCGGCCGCGGCACGCAACCCTGCGCCGAACTGCTCGAACGGCTCGCGCTGACCGGTTTCGACGGGCACGTGGTCATAGAGGTGAACACCCGGCGCGCGATGTCAGGGGTCGAGCGCGAGGCCGACCTCGCCGAGGCGCTCGCCTTCACCCGCCTCCATCTGGCCTCGGCGGTGAAGGTCCCGCGCCCATGACCGGCACGGAACCCCGTCGCGGACGGGGACGCCCCTCCCGTACGGACTCCGCCGACGCCCCCGCCGCCCGCGACCGCATCCTGACGGCGGCCCGCGAGGAGTTCGCCGAACGGGGGTACGAGAAGACGTCCGTACGCGGCATCGCCAAGTCGGCGGGAGTGGACTCGGCGCTGGTCCACCACTACTTCGGCACCAAGGAGCAGGTCTTCGAGGCGTCCATCGAGGTCGCCGTCGGCCCTCTCCTGAGCGCCCCCGGCTCGATCGCCGAAGGCCCCCTGGACGGCGTCGGTGAGCGGCTGGCCCGCTTCTTCTTCGGCGTCTGGGAGAACCCGGCCACCCGCAAGGCGCTGCTCGCGATCGTCCGCTCCGCCATGAACAACGAGGCGGCCGCCGGAGTCTTCCGCCGCCTGATCTCCGCCCAGCTCCTGCGCCGCCTCGCAGTCCAGCTGAACCTCCCGGACGCCGAACTCCGAGCCGAACTGGCCGCCGCCCAACTGGTCGGAATCGCGATGCTCCGCTACGTCATCAAGGTAGAACCCCTGGCCTCGGCAAACCCGGACGAGATCATCACCAGAGTGGCCCCAGCAATCCAGTCCCACCTGACCAACGCCTGATGTTTCAGCGGCGGGACGCGGCCATCGCCTTCCAGGGGCGCGGGGAACTGCGCGAAAGCCCCCACGGACCCGCACCCGAAACCCGGGACGCGGCCATCGTCTTCCAGGGGCGCGGGGAACTGCGCGAAAGCCCCCACGGACCCGCACCCGAAACCCGGGACGCGGCCATCGCCTTTCAGGGGCGCGGGGAACTGCGCGAAAGCCCCCACGGACCCGCACCCGAAACCCGGGACGCGGCCATCGTCTTCCAGGGGCGCGGGGAACTGCGCGAAAAGCCCCCACCGACCCGCACCCAAAAACGAGACACCCATCCCGCATGACGGACTCCCCGTCCAACCCGTGGATAACCGGCGTACCCTCGACGGAGTCACACTCTTCGAAGTAGCGAGGCGAGCGAAGATGCCCGAGCTGAGGTCCCGCACAGTCACCCACGGCCGCAACATGGCGGGCGCCCGCGCCCTTATGCGCGCCTCCGGTGTACCGGGCGCCGACATCGGGCGCAAGCCGATCATCGCGGTCGCGAACAGCTTCACGGAGTTCGTGCCCGGCCACACCCACCTCCAGCCGGTCGGCCGCATCGTCAGCGAGGCCATCACCGCCGCCGGAGGCATCGCCCGCGAGTTCAACACGATCGCCGTCGACGACGGCATCGCGATGGGCCACGGCGGCATGCTGTACTCCCTGCCCTCCCGCGACCTCATCGCGGACAGCGTCGAGTACATGGTCGAGGCCCACTGCGCCGACGCCCTGATCTGCATCTCCAACTGCGACAAGATCACCCCGGGCATGCTGAACGCCGCCCTGCGGCTCAACATCCCCACGGTCTTCGTCTCCGGCGGCCCGATGGAGTCCGGCCGCGCGACCCTCGTCGACGGCACGGTCCGTACGCTCGACCTGGTCGACGCGATCTCCGACGCCGTGAACGAGAAGATCTCGGACGAGGACATCCTCCGTATCGAGGAGAACGCCTGTCCGACCTGCGGATCCTGTTCCGGCATGTTCACGGCCAACTCGATGAACTGCCTCGCGGAGGCCATCGGCCTCGCCCTCCCCGGCAACGGCTCGGTCCTGGCCACGCACACGGCCCGCAAGGCCCTGTACGAGAACGCGGCCCGCACGGTGATGGACATCACCCGCCGCTACTACGAGCAGGACGACGAGACGGTCCTGCCCCGCAGCATCGCCACCTTCGCGGCCTTCCAGAACGCCATGGCCCTCGACATCGCGATGGGCGGCTCCACCAACACGATCCTGCACCTGCTGGCCGCCGCCCAGGAGGCGGGCGTCCCGTTCGGCCTGGACGACATCAACGAGGTCTCGCGCCGCGTCCCGTGCCTTGCGAAGGTCGCGCCGAACGTCGCCAAGGACCGCACGTACTACATGGAGGACGTGCACCGCGCCGGCGGCATCCCCGCCCTCCTCGGTGAGCTGCACCGCGCCGGACTCCTCAACGAGGACGTGAACTCGGTTCACAGCGCGTCCCTCGCCGACTGGCTGAAGACATGGGACGTGCGTGGCGGCTCGCCGTCGCCGGAGGCCGTGGAGCTGTGGCACGCGGCGCCGGGCTGCGTCCGCTCCGCCCAGGCCTTCTCCCAGTCGGAGCGCTGGGAGGCCCTGGACACGGACGCCGCCGGCGGCTGCATCCGCAGCGCCGAACACGCGTACTCGAAGGACGGCGGCCTGGCCGTCCTCAAGGGCAACCTCGCCGTCGACGGCTGTGTCGTGAAGACGGCCGGCGTCGACGAGTCGATCTGGACCTTCGAGGGCCCCGCGGTCGTCTGCGAGTCGCAGGAAGAGGCCGTCGAGAAGATCCTCAACAAGCAGATCACGCACGGCGACGTCGTCGTCATCCGCTACGAGGGTCCCAAGGGCGGCCCCGGTATGCAGGAGATGCTCTACCCGACCTCGTTCCTCAAGGGCCGCGGCCTCGGCAAGACCTGCGCCCTCATCACGGACGGCCGCTTCTCCGGCGGCACCTCGGGCCTCTCCATCGGACACGCCTCCCCCGAGGCGGCCTCCGGCGGCACCATCGCCCTCGTCGAGGACGGCGACCGCATCCGCATCGACATCCCGAACCGCACGATCGAGCTGCTGGTCGACGACACCGAGCTGGCCCGCCGCGAGCAGGCCCTGAACGGCGTCTACGCCCCCGTCTCCCGCGAGCGCAAGGTCTCCGCGGCCCTGCGCGCGTACGCGGCGATGGCGACGAGCGCCGACCGCGGCGCGGTGCGGGACGTGTCCAAGCTGGGCTGACCCCGGTCGTACATCCGCGCACATCCGCATGAGAAGGGCCGCTCCCCGAGGATCCCCGACGAGCGGCCCTTTCTCATGTCTCACGCGTTTCCGGTACGAGCGTCACCAGGCGGCCGGGTCCGCCGCGTCCACGGCGAAGACGGAACCGTCGGGCGCGCTCGCGTAGACGCGTCCGCCGGCGACGACGGGGGCGGGCAGCGCGGCGGCGATCGTGTCCGAGTCCGCGCCGAGCCGGGGCGAGGTCTGCCCCGCGAGCCTGCCCGTACGGGCGTTCACCGCGAGGAGGCGTCCGTCGGCGGAGGTGAAGTACACATACCGCCCGTCCACAGCCGGCGCGGAGCCGAGGGTCACGGACGTCTCCAGCCGCCACAGTTGCTTCCCCGCCTTCAGGTCCAGGGCGAACATCGAGCCCCCGGCGGCCAGCAGATAGACCGTGTTCCCCCGTACGACCGCATGGGCCCGCTGGAGCGCAACCTCCACCTCGACCTTGCGGGAGGCGCCGGTCGCCGGGTCGTAGTCGAGGACGGCGACCGTCTCCCCGGCCACGGTGTCGAGGGCGGCGAAGAAGACGGAGCTGCCCGCGTCGGTGGTGCCGATGGGCTTCAGCCGCCCGGCCAAGCTGTCCTGCCAGCGCACGTCACCCGTGCCCGGGTCCAGCGCGGCGACCCGGGTGGCCGCCGCCCCGCCCGCGACCTTGGCGGTGGCGTACGCGAGCCGGTCACCGGCGAAGGAGAACAGCTCCGGGCCGCTCAGACCGGCGACGCGCCGCTTCCACTTGCTGTCGCCGGACGCGCTGTCGACGCCGGTGACCTTCCCGTCGGGGCCGGTCAGAAGGGCCATACCGCCGGCGTACCGGAGGCCGACGCGGCCCGGAAAGGTCTCCTGCCAGCGCGGGGCGCCCGTAGCGGGGTCGAGCGCCTCGATGCGGGGTCCCGAGTCCAGCGGGGGGTGCACGAGGCCGCCCGACAGGACGGGCGGGCGGCTCGGAATGATGGAGGCGTCGATCGGATGCCGCCACAGGACGGTGCCGTCGTCGGGGTCGATGGCGGAGACGAGACCCTGCTGGGCGCAGAACAACTTCCCTGCGCCGTACGTGCATTGGGGCATGCCGGCGTTGCCGTCGTCGTCCGGCCGCACCGCCCACGCCCGGAAACCGGCCGCCGCGGTCGTCGAACCGGCCCCGGCGGAAGGGCCCTTGGTCTGAGCGACCGGATCACTCCCGAACACCTGCACCGAGGCGAACACACACCCGGCGGCGAGAACGAGCGCCCCCGCCGCGAGGAACACGCGCTTGCGCGGCCGCCGCGACCCCGAACTCCCGGAGGCGGAGGGGGAGTCGGCAGAAGCAGCCGCAGGCGAAGCTGTGCCGGGCGACTTGGAGGAGCGACTGCCGTCGCGCCGCCGCTCCTCGGGCTCGAACGTCTGGGTGTCGTAAGAGGCGGCAACGGACCGCAGCTCCCGCATCAGTTCATCGGGAGTCGGACGGTCCTCGGGCTCCTTGGCGAGGCAACGCAGCACCAGCGGGGCGAGGTTGGCGGGCACGCCGGTCAAGTCGGGCTCGTCGTGCACGACTTGGTAGGCGACGACATAAGGGCTGTCGGAGTCGAACGGCCCGCGCCCGGTCGACGCGTGCACCATCACCGACCCGAGGGCGAAGATGTCGGCGGCGGAACCCACCTCACGTGGCCGCCGGAACTGCTCGGGAGCCATGAACGGCGGCGTGCCGATCAACTTCCCTGTCTCGGTGCGCAGTTCGCTGTCCTTCGGCCGAGAAATGCCGAAGTCGATGACCTTCGGACCGTCCTCGGCGAGCAGCACATTGCTGGGTTTCAGGTCCCGGTGGACGACTCCGACCCGGTGGATGTCCCGCAGTGCCTCGGCGAGCCCGGCCATCAGCCGCCGCAACTGGCCGGCACTCATGGACCCGTTCCGCTTCACCTCGTCGGCAAGGGTCGGGCCGGGAATGAACAGGGTGGCCATCCAAGGCCGTTCGGCATCGGGATCGGCGTCGACGACGGGCGCGGTGAAGGCACCGCTGACGCGCCGGGCGGCGGCGATCTCCTGCCGGAACCGCCCCCTGAACTCGGGATTCTTGGCGAACTCGCCATGCACGACCTTGACGGCGAGCTTCATCCCGGACGTACTCCGGGCCAGATGCACCACGCCCATGCCGCCGGAGCCCAGCCGTGACTCCAGACGGTACTGACCGGCGTACTCCGGAAATTCCGCTTCCGCGCCGGTTCCGGAGTTCCGCTGTGGCGTCATGGACTCACCCCCGTGCTGTTCGGCCGCGCGCGCGACGCACGGAGCCTAGTCGATGAGGGGTGGCGGACAGAGGCGGCTTGCTGATGTTGGTGTACGGGTTTCGTACATGTGTTTCATGGCCGGATTTAGGGGTATCACCCCGATCCCATGACAGCCATGGGCGTACGACGGGGGAGGGTTTTCCATGTCCACAGAGCACATCGGGGAGAGAAGGGCCGACGAGGCGACAGAGCAGGAAGCCGCCGCGAGCCGTACGGAACTGAAGGTCACGACGACGTCCGTCCGCACCTACGCGGTCGCCCCCGGCTACCGCCTCAACGTCCGCAGCGGCCCGGGCACCAGCTACACGATCATCCGCGTACTCTCCGAGGGCGCCCGGGTCCCGATCTTCTGCCAGCGCCCCGGCGAGGCCATCGCCGGTCCGTACGGCACGTCGAACATCTGGGACAACATCGACAACGGCGAGTACGTCTCGGACGCGTACGTCCTGACAGGCAGCGACGGCTACGTGGCAGCGCACTGCTCCTGACCCGCACACCGCACCCGGGCACCGGCACCGGTGCCCGGGCTGCCCATAATCGAACGGTGAGCGACAAGACCGCAAAACCAGGCAAGCCGGACCCGACGGCCTCGACGGCCCCGACAGGCGGCACCCGCCCGGCCCCCCGCCCCGAACCCATCCGCTTCTTCGGCACGACCTGGGTGGAGCACGACGCCGGCTACACGGCCCGCCGGGCAGGGGTGGCCGCGGGCGCGCTGACGGCGACGATCGCCTCCTGCCTGATCCTGCGCTTCGCCTACGAGGGCCTGCGGATCGCGGAGGTAGGGGGCCTGGTGTCCCTGCTGATGGTGGTGATGTTCGCGGTGTGCAGCGCCCTGACGTTCGGCCACACCTGGGGCGCCTTCACAACCCGCCCGGACCCGTCCCGCCAGGCCTCACTCCGGGGCCTCCTGGCAGTCGGCTTCGTAGGTGCCCTGACGGCCTACTTCCTCCGCTCCCTGAAAGAGGCCCCAGGCGAGTCCCTGCACCGCCAGGAATACGAAGCGGCCCGAACCCAACACACCCGCAGAACAGGCAACCCGGCCAAGAAACAAAGGCGCCCCTGATTCCCACCCGCACCCTCAGCCCGTCCGGCGTTTGAGGACAAGGCCCGTTCAGGGCCGTAGGGGGGCCTGGGGGCGCAGCCCCCAGAAAGGGATGGGACGGGTAGGGGCGGCGGGGGCGAGAAAACACTTCCCCAAACCCCACCCCCCTCCCCAACACCCCAGTCACCATGTCCACATGACGGCCTCAACCCAACCCCCCACTCCCACCGAACCCCCCACCCCCACCGACCCCCCAACCCCCACCCGAGCCACTTCCTTCAACGCAGCCGCAGCCCAATACGCCAAAAACCGCCCCTCCTACCCCCCGACCCTCCTGGACGCCATAGAACACCTGGCCGCCCACCCCCTGACCGGCTCCCGCGTCGCAGACATCGGCGCCGGCACCGGCATATCCACCGCCCTCCTCCACGCCCGCGGCGCCCACGTCATCGCCGTGGAACCCGGCGACGGCATGGCAGCCCAGTTCCGCCGCACCCTCCCCGACGTCCCGATCGTCCGAGGCAACGGCAACGCCCTCCCCCTGGCCGACGCCTCCCTCGACTTCCTCACCTACGCCCAGTCCTGGCACTGGACAGACCCGGACCAGGCCATCCCGGAGGCATTGCGCGTCCTGCGCCCGGGCGGCGCACTCGCCCTGTGGTGGAACACGTACGCCGTGGACGTCCCGTGGATCGCCGCGCAGGCGAACCGCATCAAGTACTTCTTCGGCATCAACCCGGCCGTGGAGCAGAGCGAAGCCGGCAGCCGAGCCGCGGACCCCTCGGGCCGCCTCGACTTCGCCCGCCGCCAACTCCGCTGGAGCCGCCGAGTCCCGATCGACACGCACCTGGCGAACATCGGCAGCCACTCACTGTTCCTGGTCCACGACAAGGCGGAGACCGAGGCGTTCCTGGCCGAGGAACGCAACCTCCTGCTCAAGCTCTTCCCGTCGGAAACGGTCGAGGAGACCTACGAGGTGGACCTGTTGCTGGCGACCACCGCACTCACCGCAGAGCCCGCCACCAGACCCGCCACCAGACCCGCCACCACACCCACCACGTGACCCCGTGCGGCGGCCCACCCCTCCAGGGCCGCCGCACAAGCGTGATCAACGTGCCGGAGCCCGTCCAACTCCAGCCGCACTTCCCGCCCCGGGGGCAGATTCCGCAGCCCACCCGGCGCCTCCAGCGCCTCGAGCGCCTCCAACTCATCCAGCAACTTGGGCAACCGCAGAAACGTGGCATGCCCGACGACCCGTACGACGACCACGCCGTCACCCCGCTCACCGACCTCCACCCGCACACGGCTGACGTCCCAGGCGGTCTTCCCCACGGCAAGCGCAAGCCCGACCACCACCCCCTGGAACAACCCCGCCACAACGACGGCACCGGCGGTCACCCCGAACACGCACACCTCCCCCCGATGCTCCCGCCACAGCACCCCCACCTCCCGCACCGGCACAAGCCCGCACCCGGCCCACACCAGCAGCCCGGCCAACGCAGCCACCGGAACCACCCCAAGCACCTCAGGCACCACAAACAACACCCCCACGAAGACGAGCAACCACCCCCCATAGAGCACCCGCGCCACCGTCGCCCGTGGCCCACCCCGAGAAAGCTCACCCACACCCCCCGCAGCCAAAGGCAACGCCCCCAGCACCCTGCACACAGCGTTCGCAACCCCCTGAGCCATCAACTCCCGATCAAAATCAACCCGTTGCCCCTGTCGCCTTGGTTGACCCTCTCGCCCCCGAGGCAACCGCTCTCCAGCAACCGCCCCGAACAACGACTGCGCGGAAGCGAGCAGAGCAAGCCCGACGACCGTCCCGACCACCCCCACCTCCCCGAGCCGCCCGAAATCCGCCGGCTCCGGCACCCGTACGGCGGCCACCAGCCCCCGAACCTCCACCCGCCGCACGTCCAGATCGCACACCGAGGTCACCCCCGAGGCCAACGCCACCGCCACCAACGGCCCGGGCACCAGCCGCGCCGCCCGTCCCCAACGCCGCCACAGCAGGAGTACGACGATGGTGGCGCCGCCGACGCCCAACGCCACGGGATCGACGTCCCCGGGAAGCGAGCCCAGCCCGCCCACCGCCCCGAGCGCGGTCGCGGGCACGCGCACATCACCCAGGGCGTACAACTGCCCGGCGACCAGCGCGATCCCGATCCCGGCAAGCATCCCCTGGACGACCGACACGGACACGGCCCGGAACCACCGCCCGAGCCGCAACGCCCCGAGCCCGAGCTGCACCAACCCGGCCGCGAACACGAGCACCCCGAGCACGGCGACCCCGTACGCCTGCACAGCCCCGTACACGAGCACGGTGAGCCCCGCCGCAGGCCCGCTCACCTGAACGCTGCTCCCGGGTACCACCCCGCCGACGAGCCCGCCGACGACCGCCGTGACCACCCCCAACTCGGCGGGCACACCGCAGGCGACGGCGATGCCCACGCACAGAGGCAACGCCACGAGAAAGGCCAAGAAAGAAACCGGCAGATCGGCCTTGCGCACGCCAAAACGCATGACGAAAGCACCTCCGACAACGAAGGAAGCAGTGCACGGCGAATGAAACCCATTGTCGGCAAGGAGGGCGGACAGAGCACCCACTTCCGCGCCCCCGCCCCCACGATCCGGAGTCAAAGGAAGCCCTGGGAGTCACCCGAACCGGACCGCGCCCCTCCGACACCCCCACCGCGCGCCTGCGCCCCCACCGCCGACCGGCCCCCTCCAACTCGCTTGACGCACGGCCGGACCGCGAGCACTATTCATCACATGATGAATTTCAACGACCCTCCCCCCGGAAGGGCCGTACAAGCCGAAGCCCTCACCGTCGTACGAGGCACCCGAAAGGTCCTGCGCGGCCTCGACTTCACGGTCCCGCGCGGCCAGATCACCGGCCTGCTGGGCCCCTCGGGCTGCGGAAAGTCGACCCTCATGCGGGCGATCGTCGGCACCCAGGCCAAGGTCACCGGCACCCTGGAGGTCCTCGGCCGCCCCGCCGGCCACGCCGAGCTCCGCACCCGTATCGGCTACGTGACCCAGGCCCCCTCGGTCTACGACGACCTGACGGTCCGCCAGAACCTGGCCTACTTCGCCGCGATCCTCGACCCGGGCCGCGCAGCGGCAGACCGCCGCCACGAGAACGTCAACCGCGCCATCGCCGACGTCGACCTCACCACCCGCGCCGACGCCCTCGCCGGCAACCTCTCCGGCGGCCAGCGCAACCGTGTCTCCCTGGCGGTGGCCCTCCTCGGCGCCCCCGAACTCCTGGTCCTGGACGAGCCGACGGTGGGCCTCGACCCGGTCCTCCGCCGAGACCTGTGGTCCCTCTTCCACACCATCGCGGCCACCCGCGGAGCGACGCTCCTCATCTCCTCCCACGTCATGGACGAGGCCGAGCGCTGCCACCGCCTCCTCCTCATGCGAGACGGCGAACTACTCGCCGACGACACCCCCGAGACCCTCCGCACCCGCACAGCGACGGAAACAGTCGAAGAGGCGTTCCTGCACTTGGTGGACGAGGCGAACAAGGAAAAGAAGCAAGAGAAGAAGGAAGAGAAGAAAGAGAAGGAGCAGACCCGGTGACCACGACCACCCCTACACAAACCACCTCTTCTTCGGCACCCACAACCGCCCTGAACGCCTCCCGAACCACAGCCACCGCGATCCGCGTCCTGGCCCAACTCCGCCACGACCCCCGCACCATCGCGATGCTGATCGTGCTCCCGAGCCTGCTCCTGCTCCTCCTGCGCTACGTCTTCGACGGCAGCGCACGCACTTTCGACGGAATCGGGGCATCCCTCCTCGGGATCTTCCCCCTCATCACGATGTTCCTGGTGACCTCGATCGCCACGCTCCGCGAACGCACCTCGGGCACCTTGGAACGCCTCCTCGCGATGCCCCTGGGCAAGGGAGACCTGATCGCCGGCTACGCCCTCGCGTTCGGAGTCCTCGCGATCATCCAGTCGGCCCTGGCCACAGCCCTGGCGGTCTGGCTCCTGGGCCTGGACGTCACGGGCTCCCCCTGGCTGCTTCTCCTGGTGGCCCTGCTCGACGCACTCCTGGGCACCGCCCTCGGCCTCTTCGTATCGGCCTTCGCGTCGTCGGAGTTCCAGGCGGTCCAGTTCATGCCGGCGGTGATCTTCCCCCAGCTCCTCCTGTGCGGCCTCTTCACCCCCCGTTCCAACATGCACCCGGTCCTGGAGGCGATCTCCGACGTCCTCCCCATGTCCTACGCGGTGGACGGCATGAACGAGGTCCTCACCCACACGGACATCACAGCCGCCTTCGTACGGGACACTCTGATCGTCGCCCTCTGCGCCCTACTGGTCCTGACCCTGGGCGCAGCAACCCTCCGCCGCCGAACCCAATGACCCCGGCCGGCACTGTCAGCCCGTCCGGCGTTTGAGGACGAGGCCCGTTCAGGGCCGTAGGGGGGTCTGGGGGCGGCAGCCCCCAGGAACGGGATGGGACGGGTAGGGGCGGCGGGGGCGAAAAAATGGCCCCCCCCCCGCCCCCCCCCCCCCCCCCCCCCCCCCCAAAACCCCGCCCGCCCCGCAGAGCAGCCCCCCCCGCGCGGCGGCCCCCAAGCC
>NZ_JBEYVP010000042.1:0-101406 GCF_040644035.1 Streptomyces sp. NPDC047042
GCACCGGCCGTTGGGCACCGGCCGTTGGGCACCGGCCGTTGGGCACCGGCCGTTGGGCACCGGCCGTTGGGCACCGGCCGTTGGGCACCGGCCGTCGGGCGCGGGGCGCTGGGAACGGGCCGTTGGGCAGCGGCCGTTGGGCGTCGGGCGTCGGCCGTCGGGCGCTGGGCACCGGGCGCTGGGCACCGGGCGCTGGGCACCGGGCGCCGGCCGTCGGGCACCGGCCGTCGGGCGCTGGGCACGGGGCGCTGGGCAGCGGGCAGCGGGCAGCGGGCGTCGGGCACGGGGCGCTGGGCGTCGGGCACCGGGCGTCGGGCACGGGACACCGGGCGTTACGCACCGGCGCTGGGTGCTGCGCACCGGCGCGTGGGTGTGCCGGTCAGTGCCGTCAGCTCGTCGCGACCCGGACCGGTACCCGGATCCCCTCGATGACGAATCCGCTGCGTACCCGGGACGGCATGCGGTTCAGCGGGATCCTCAGGTTCTGTGCGGGCACCGCGTACTCCAGGTCGGCCAGGCGCGGCCCGAACGCGCGCAGCAGGGCGATCGTGATGTCCTCGCCGGGGCAGCGGTGACCATCGGTGCGGTCGCCGCCGCCCTGGGGGATCAGTTCGTCGCGGGCCGGCGGGTGCTCCAGGAAGCGGCGCGGGTCGAAGGTGTACGGGTCCGGGAAGACGTCCGGGTCGTGGTTCTGCCCGTACACGTCGAGCAGGACCAGCGCGCCGGACGGGATCGGCTCCCCCTGCCAGTGCAGGTCGGTGACGGCCCGGCCGCCGAGGAAGGGGGCGAACGGGTAGAAGCGCCGCACCTCGTGGGCGAACGCCACGGCGTACGCGGTGTCGTCCTCGCGCAGCCGCTCCCGGATGTCGGGGGCGCGGTGCAGCGCGTGGGCGGCGTAGGTGACGAACCAGCACACCGCGACGGTCGGCCGGATGACGTTGAGCAGTTCGACCGCGGCCGTGTGCGGGTCGAGGTGCCTGCCGTCGGCGTCCCGGTGCAGGACCACCGTGTCGAGCGCCGAGCCGGTCGGCGCGGTGGCGGTGCCCCGCCGTACGTCCTCGACCAGGGCCGCGAGCCATGCCTCGGCGCGGGAGCGGGCGCGCCGGGCCCGCCAGTGGCGCGGGCCCGGCGTGGCGAAACCGTCGACCATGGCGACCAGGTCCCGGGCCACCTCGTCGGCGTCGGCGAGGGGCAGGCCGGCCCACCGGCAGACACCCCTGGTGAGGATGCGGCTCGCCTCGTCGAAGACGACCACCGAGGGGCGGCCGGGCCACGACGACACGGCCTCGTCCCACTCCCCGGTGACCTCCTCCACGACCCCGGCGACCGCCCGCGCCCCGGTGAGCAGGGAGAGGAACATGCCCTTGCGGACGCGATGGGCGTGCCCGTCCAGGGTGTGCACGGCCCCTTGGCCGAACAGCGTGCTCAGTACGGGCCCGGGGAGCGCCGTAGCCCGCTCCGCGTGCTGTTCGTCGTAGAAGAACCGGACGGCGTCCGGCCCGTGCAGGGCGACCGTGTGCTGCCCCATCAGCCGGGTGCGCACGACGGGGCCCGAGGCGTGGCGCCGACGGTCGGGCAACCAGGCGTACCCCTTGGTGAGCAGGGCGAGCGAGCTGTCGGCGAGCGGGGAGCGGCGACTGTGATCCATGGCTTGCCGGGTGCCCCTCGGCCCTGGCCGGAAACGCGGCATCCGGGTGAGTCCCGGCCGTTTCCGCTCAAACGCGACGGGTACCTGGCCGTGGCCCTGCACGGCCCGGATCAACGAGGAGGCCCAGGTGACCTTCAATCCCCTCCAGCAGCAAGGCATCCCCCTCGACCAACAGCTCCGCAACTGGCGTGAGCTCGACGTCGAGCCGATCGACCCGGACCACTGCGACCCGTACACCCGCTGCCGCGTCATCGCGATGAACGGCATCGAGGTCGAGGCGATCCTCTTCAGCCACCAGTTCGCCCGGCACTGTCCGGACCCGGAGGTCAAGAAGCAGCTCGCGGAGGTCCGTTACATCGAGCAGCAACAGCAGAAGGCGGTCAACTGGCTGCTGCCCGGCCTCGCCTCGGTCCTCGAGACGACGATCGCGTACGAGCAGGTGGCGGTCGACCTCACCGGCTGGGTGGCCCGCGCGGAACCGGACCCCTACCTCAAGCAGGCCTACCAGTTCGGCGTGCTGGAGGACTTCGACCACCTGTACCGGTACTCCAACCTCTACGAGATGATCGAGCACCGCAAGGCGGACGCGATCGTCGAGGGCCTGACCGAGGTCATGCCGGGCCGGCCGACGAAACTCCACCACCGCCACCCCGTCGACAACGTGCGCGAGCCCTACGACCGGGCGACGGTCGACCCGCTCTCCCGGCTGCACGCACTGACGATCATGGCGGCCGAGCAGCAGACCATGAACTTCTATCTGAACGTCGGCCCCCAGTACATGGAGCCGATCGCCCGGCAGCTCTACCAGGAGATCGCCCTCATCGAGGAGGAGCACGTCACCCACTACGAGTCGCTGGTCGACCCGGGTGAGAGCTGGTGGGAACAGCTCGTCCACCACGAGTACAACGAGTGCTACCTCTACCACTCCTTCATGGAGACCGAGCCCGACCCGAAGGTGCGGGCGATCTGGGAGCTGCATCTGAACATGGAGCTCGAACACCTCCGTATCGCCTGCGACCTGATGCGCCGTCACGACGGGCGCGAGCCGCAGGAGGTGCTGGCACCGGAGCTGCCGAACGTGCTCACCTTCGAGCCGAACAAGGCGTACCTGCGCGAACTCCTCGACACCCAGATGGACTTGACCACGCTCGGCACGGGCTATGTACGGGACGCCCATGAGCGGTTCCAGCGGATGCAGGATCGGATCCACGGCGGTGAGGAGCCGCCCAGCGAGCGGGTGATGGTGCAGCACCAGGAGATGTTCGGCCGCGAGTACCGCTCGCAGACCGAGGGGGAACACCCCGACGCCGCGTCCAGGGAGCGGAGCTGACATGGCCGGGATCGCAGTGAGCGAGTCCGATGTCGATGTCGTGGCCCTGCTGATGCGGCAGCACGGCGACATCCGCAACCTCTTCGACGAGGTCGAGCGGTCCACGGGCGACGACCGCCGGAACGCCTTCCGGCGGCTGGTGCGGCTGCTGGCGGTCCACGAGACCGCCGAGGAGGAGGTGATCCATCCCTTCACCAGGACGTCGGTGACCGGCGGCGAGGGGGTGGTGGAGGACCGTCTCACGGAGGAGAGGACGGCCAAGGAGACCCTCGCCGGGCTGGACGGTACGGACACCGACGACCCCAAGTTCCTCTCCGAACTCCTCACCCTGCGCACCGAGGTGATGGCCCACGCCCGCGCCGAGGAACGCTACGAGTTCATCCACATCCGCCGCACCGCCGACCCCGAACGCCTCACCTCCCTGGCCGGCGCGATCAAGGCGGCCGAGGCGATGGCCCCCACCCGCCCCCATCCGGGCACCGAGTCCGCGGCCAAGAACATGACCCTCGGCCCGGTGGCCGCGCTGGTCGACCGTACGAGGGACGCGGTCCGCTCGGCCATGGGCAAGGACGGCTGAGCCGAAGCACTCCGAGGGCCTGTGCCGGCCACCCACCGTGCACCATGGTCGGAACGGGCCCGCACCCCCTCTGGCCCTCCGCGTATCGCGTCGGTCAGGAGGGGGTGGCGGGTGCTTTCGCCTCCGCGCGTCGCGGCCGTGTCCTGACGACAGGGGTCGGCAGGTCGTCCAGGAGGCGTTGGGTGTCCGCCGTCAGCCCGCCGAGCTCGGGCGTGGTCTCGGCGTGGCCGCGGGCGAGGACGCGGGTCAGTCGGCCGTGCGCCGACGCCGCCGTCTCCGCCGCCTCGGTCCTGTCGCCCTCCTCGGCGGCGAGCACGTCGCCGGCGGACCGCAGGAGGGTCGCGAGGATGCCGGGCACTCCGGCCGGCAGCACGGTGACCTCGCTCAGCGTGCGCGTCGTCGCCCTGATGTCCTCGGCGATCCGGTCCCAGACGATGTCCCACTCGGCCTGGGGAGGCGCGGACAGGGATCTGCGCATACGGTGCCCGGGGTTGAGCCGGTAACTCTCGTCCGACCAGCGCCGCGCCGACCGCAGCTCCGTCACCACGTCGGTGATCCACACCGCCCTGTCGTACCAGCGAAGGGCCTGCTCCCGGTCGTACGGTCCGTCGAGGCCGTCGGCGGCGGTGTGCAGCAGGTCGGCGCACTCCTCGGGCAGCCGCCCTCGCAGCCGGCGGACGTTGCGGGAGTGCACCGGCGGCAGGACGAAGGCGTTGACGCAGATGCCGATGACCGCGCCCAGCAGGGTCTCCAGAAGCCGGTGCAGGATGTCGAACCCGGTGTACGAGCCGTAGCCGAGCACGAAGAGGGCGGCCGTCGGCGCGTACAGGCCCTCCGCGCCGAAGCGCGCGTAGTTGCCGAGCAGCACGGTGAGCGGTAACGCCAGGGCCATCGCCGCCATGGTGTCCCGGGTCAGCGCGCCCGCGCCCGCGGCGAGCAGCGTGCCCGTCACAACAACGGCGAACTGCTGCAACCCCGACACGAGCGACCGGTAGACAGTGCGCTGGACAAGGAACAGCGCGGTCCACGGCGCGAGCAGGGCCATGGGCGCGTTCCACCACCAGCCCGCCAACGCCCAGGCCGGCAGCGCGGCGCCCGCCGCCTTGAGGGACTGCACGGCCGTGTCGCGCTCGGGCCCGGCCTCGGTGACGCACCTGCGAGCCGAGCGCCGTACGGAAGCGGCCTCCTGGCGGACCGAGCGCCAGACGATCCGACCGATCCGACCCGCGTGCCCCTCCCTCCGCCTCACGGCAGCGGGGTGCCGCCCGTCGCGTTCAGGATCTCCGCGGTGACGAAACTCGCGTGGGTCGAGGCGAGGAAGACGAACGCCGGTGCGATCTCGGCCGGTTGGGCGGGCCTGCCGAGCGGTGACTGCTTGCCGAACTCGGCCGTGTCCGGGAGCGTCGCCGGGATCAACGGCGTCCACACCGGGCCGGGCGCCACGGCGTTGACGCGGACGCCGTCGGAGGCCACCATCTGCGCGAGCCCCTGCGTGAACGTCACAATGGCGCCCTTCGTCATCGCGTAGTCGAGCAGATGCGGACTCGGCTTGTACGCCTGCACGGAGGTGGTGTTGATGATGGAACCCCCGGCGGGGATGTGCGGCAGGGCCAGCTTGCAGAGCCAGAACATGCCGTACAGGTTGGTGCGCACCACCCGGTCGAACTGTTCCGTGGAGATCGCCTCGATGCCGTCCGGCTGGGACATCTGGTAGGCCGCGTTGTTGACGAGGACGTCGATCCGGCCGAACTCGTCGACGGCACGCTCCACCAGCTTGCGGCACTGCTCCTCCTCGCGGATGTCGCAGACCACGGCGACGGCTGTGCGGCCCGCCTCCTCGACGAGGCGCACTGTCTCGGCGGCCTCCTTCTCCTCCTCCGGCAGATGGGTGAACAGCACGTCGGCGCCCTCGCGGGCGTAGGCGAGGGCCACCGCGCGCCCGATACCGGAGTCGCCGCCGGTCACCACTGCCTTGCGGTCGCGGAGGAGCCCGCTGCCTTCGTAGGAGTCCTCGCCGTGGTCGGGCGGCGGGTCTATGGGGCCGGTCCAGCCGGGGTGCGGCTGGTCCTGCTGCGGGAAGTCGGGGCGTGGGTGCTTGTCTGTGGGGTTCTCGGGCACGGGAACTGCTCCTCGGTCGTCGGGTGAGGTCGTGGGCGAGCGGGACATCGCGCGGCCCCGGGCACCCCCGTCCGACGGGGGTGAGCCACTCTCGGAGTGCCCCCGCCGACGTGATCCACACAGACCGGGATCCGGCTCACGCTGGACTCGTACACATGTGCGTGGTCACAGCATCCGGTTCCGTGACGGGCCCGTTTGAGACCGGGGAAGCGGGGCACCTGGACCGCAGGTGCTTGGGATCACAGGCCCGCCGCGGGAGGCCGAACATCGGCCGACGTCGGGTGCGTGTGTGCACGTGTGTGCCGCCCGGAGCTCTCCCGCCGCAACCCCCCACTTCTCAAGGGAGAGCTCTCATGCTGATGGCCCACCCCACCGTCCTCGCCGACCTGCTCGAGAGGTACGAGATCCTGCGCGCCCGCCACGCCCAGGAGAACAGCGCCCAGGCCCTCCAGCGCCTGAACGACGTCTCCTACACCCTGTGCGTCGCCACCGGCACCCGTGACATCGCCGCCGCGCTGAAAGCCGCCCGCCACCGCGTCCTGGGCGCCCGTTCGAAGAGCGACAGGGACAGGACCGACTCCATCAAGGCGGACGCCATCAAGGCGGACACCATCAAGACGGACACCATCAAGGCGGACACCATCAAGGCCGACCTCTGACGGGGTCGTTGGGAGGCACGCGTGGACGCCGTTTCCGTGGACCGGATCGCACGCCCCTGGGGCAGCCGAACCCCGTACGGAAGGAACGAGTCGTGGCCCACGCGCGTGGACACCCATCTGGCGGCGGGCGTGGAACCGGAGCAGGTGCAGCGGTGGGTGCAGACCGCCTCCCTCCTCCACTCCGACGGCGACGCGATGGACATCGCGGTCGTCGACGGCCGGATGGTCGGGGTACGGGGCCGCGCGCGGGACCGGGTCAACCGCGGCCGGCTCGGCCCCAAGGACCTCTTCGCCTGGCAGGCCAACGCCGCCCCGGACCGGCTGACCGAACCCCTGGTCCGCCAGGACGGACGGCTCGTGGAATGCGACTGGGACACGGCGATGGAGCGGATCGTCGCCCGTTCGCGGGACCTCCTGCGGGAACGCGGCCCGGGATCCGTCGGCTTCTACACCAGCGGGCAGTTGTTCCTGGAGGAGTACTACACACTCGCGGTGCTGGCCCGGGCCGGGATCGGCACCAACCACCTGGACGGCAACACCCGGCTGTGCACGTCCACCGCCGCCGAGGCGCTGAAGGAGTCCTTCGGCTGCGACGGACAGCCGGGCAGCTACGACGACATCGACGACGCCGACGTGATCGCGCTGTTCGGGCACAACATCGCCGAGACCCAGCCCGTGCAGTGGATGCGCATCCTGGACAGGCTGGAGGGCGCCGACCCGCCCCGGCTGCTGTGCGTCGACCCGCGCCCCACGCGTGTGGCCCGCCGGGCGGCCGTACACCTCGCGCCGCGCGGCGGCACGAACGTGGCCCTGCTCAACGCACTCCTGCACGAGCTCATCCGTACGGACCGAGTCGACCACGACTACATCGAGGCGCACACCGTCGGCTACGAGGAACTGGCCTCCCGGGTCGAGGAGTGCACCCCGCGATGGGCCGCCGGGATCTGCGACCTGCCCGCCGCCCGGATCACCGAGGCCGCCGAGCTCCTCGGTACGGCCGACCGGCTCCTGTCGACCGTGCTCCAGGGCGTCTACCAGTCGCACCAGGCCACCGCCGCGGCCGTACAGATCAACAACCTGCACCTGATCCTCGGCATGCTCGGCCGACCGGGCGCCGGCGTGCTGCAGATGAACGGTCAGCCCACCGCCCAGAACACCCGCGAGTGCGGCGCCAACGGCGACCTGCCCGGATTCCGGAACTGGCAGAACGACGAGCACGTGGCCGACCTGGCCCGGGTGTGGAACGTCGACCCGCAGACGATCCCGCACTACGCCCCGCCCACCCACGCGATGCAGCTGTTCCGCTACGCCGAACAGGGCTCGATCGGCATGCTCTGGATCAGCGGCACCAACCCGGCGGTCTCCCTGCCGGAGCTGTCCCGCATCCGGTCGATCCTCGAACAGGAGCGGCTCTTCGTCGTCGTCCAGGACCTGTTCCTCACCGAGACCGCCCAACTCGCCGACGTGGTCCTGCCCGGCGCCACCTGGGGCGAGAAGACCGGGACGTTCACCAACGCCGACCGCACGGTCCATCTGTCCGACAAGGCGGTCGAACCACCCGGCGAAGCCAGGCCCGACCTGGACATCTTCCTCGACTACGCGGCGCGGATGGACTTCCGCGACAAGGACGCGAACCCCCTGATCGACTGGCACGACCCGGAGTCCGCCTTCGAGGCGTGGAAACGCTGCAGCGCCGGCCGCCCCTGCGACTACACCGGCCTCACCTACGACAAACTGCGTGCCGGAAGCGGCATCCAGTGGCCCTGCGACGAACGGGCCCCGGACGGCACGCCCCGCCTCTACACCCACGGCGTCGACTGGGCCCGCCCCGACCTCTGCGAGTCGTACGGCAAGGACCTGGTGACCGGCGCCGCGAACGAGGCCACCGTCTACCGCGCCCTCAACCCGGACGGCAAGGCCGTCATCAAGGCCGCCGCCTACCTGCCGCCGCACGAGAAGCCGGACGACGCCTACCCGTTCCAGCTGCTCACGGGCCGTACCCTCTACCACTTCCACACCCGTACGAAGACCGGTCGCACGCCCCAGCTCAACGCCGCCGCTCCCGAGGTCTGGGTCGAGGCGTCCGTGTCCGACGCGATCCGGCTCGGCCTCCGGGAGGGCGACCTGGTCGACGTCACCACCCCTCGCGGAGCCGTACGGGCGCGCCTGCGCATCACCGACATCCGCACCGGACTGCTGTTCGTCCCCTTCCACTACGGCTACTGGGACACCAAGGCCGGACACACCCCCGACGGCGACACACCTGGACGGGCCGCGAACGAGACGACCGTCACCGACTGGGACCCGGTCTCCAAGCAACCCCTGTTCAAGACGGCGGCCGCCGCCCTCCACCTCGTACAACGCGGAGACGGCCAAGCGGCCCCCGCACCGACGACCACCGCCTCGGCCCCGGCACACGCGGACTCCGTCCCGGCCACCGAGGGCGGCCGGGACGCCCTGGTCACGGAGGCGACCGAATGAAAAGCGTAAACGGCGTAAACGGCGTGAATAGTGTGAACGGCGTGAACGGCGTCAGCCACACCCTGCTCGCCCTCCACCACGGCGAGAAGCGGCTCGCCGCCCACCTGACGGCGACGGCCGAACGCCACAGCGCGGAGCACGAGGTCCACCATGTGGCCACGGATCTCGCCCACTGGTCCCGCGAACACGCCCGACGCCTGGCGCGGGCCGCCCAGGACCGGGACACCGACCTCACCCCCGACCCCGACCCGGACCCCGACGACCTGCCGGCCTGGACAACGGACGGCCACCCCCAGCCGGGACTGCTCCTTCTGCACGATCTCCGGGAACTGCACCTGGCCGCCACGGAGAACTCCCTCCTCTGGGAGATGCTCGCCCAGGTGGCGCAGGCCACCAGCGACGACGAACTGCTCACCCTGGCGTCCTCGTGCCATCCACAGACCCTGCGTCAGATGCGCTGGACCAACACCATGATCAAGACTCTCTCCCCGCAGATCCTGTCGAGTCTTTGACGGTCCCGTTTCGGCCCTCTGGAAGCGTGTGCCACCTGCGGAAGCCCTTGCCCGTCTAGGCTGCTGACCGCGCGTCCGAGCAGGTTGGCGCAGTGAACGGGCGGATTACGGGCGGATTGCGGTCTACGGGAGGGCTGACCTCATGAGCAGGGTCTGGTTCATCACCGGTGCGAGCAGTGGTTTCGGACGGGCCGTCGCCGAGGCGGCGGTCGCCGCGGGTGACGTGGTCGTCGGTGTCGCACGGCGTACGGGCGCGTTGGACGGCTTCGTGGCCGCCCACCCCAAACAGGTCCAGGCCCTGCGCCTGGACGTCACGGACCTGGCCGCGGTGGAGGTCGCCATCCAGGACGTCCTCGCCTGGCACGGACGGATCGACGTCCTGGTCAACAACGCGGGGCGTACGCACGTCGGTGCCGTCGAGGAGACCACGGACGCCGAACTCCGTGACCTGTTCGACCTGCATGTGTTCGGCCCCGCCGCGCTCGTACGGGCCGTCCTGCCGCACATGCGGCAGCGGGGGTCGGGCGCGATCGTGCAGATGAGCAGCGTGGGCGGACAGCTCTCCGCGCCGGGTTTCGGGGCGTACAGCGCGACCAAGTTCGCGTTGGAGGGCATGTCCGAGGCGCTCGCGGCGGAGGTCAGGCAGTTCGGGATCAAGGTGCTGATCGTCGAACCGGGCGCTTTCCGGACCGAGTTGTTCGACGGCGGGCGTGCGGGTGCCAGCCGGGACCTCGGCGTCTACACCCGTACGGTGGGCGAGACCCGCCGAATGGTCGCGAACGGGGACGGCACCCAGCCCGGTGACCCCGCCAAGGCGGCGGCCCTGATCCTGGCCGCCCTGGACGCCGACGCCGGCCACACCCCGCTGCGCCTGCCGCTCGGCGACGACGCGGTGACCGCCGTACTCGGCCATCTCGACCAGGTACGGGGTGACGTGGCCGACTGGGAGAAGCGCGCGAGGGCCACGGGCTTCGACGACGCCTGACGCTCCAGCGGAGCGGGTGGCGGGTAGCGGGTATCAGGCCGGCGGCGCCGGCACCATTGCTGACGACGCCGGCCCGGTCTTGAGCCCCGCTCCGCACAAGGGCACCACCGCCGTCCTCGCCCCGCTCGCCCCGAGCACCGCTCCCTCCCGTACGGCGGCCCAGCAGGCCACCCCGGTCGACTCCACGTACAGTCCCCGGGACGCCAAGTCGGTCTGCGCGTGCCGGATCTGATCCTCCGTGACCGTGAGGAACGTCCCGCCGGAGTCGCGTACCGCGCGCAGGATCTGGCGGGCCCGGGGCGGGTCGGGGATCGCGATGCCCTCCGCGAGGGTGGGCGAGGCCGGGGGAGGGGTACTGCCGGAGAGGTCGGTGGCGCCCTCCGCCCAGGCGTGGGCCAGCGGGGCGACGGCCGCGGCCTGTACGGCGTGCAGCGCGGGGCGCCGGTCGATGAGGCCCGCGGAGTGCAGTTCGGCGACGGCGAGGGCGGCGCCGAGCAGCAGGGTGCCGTTGCCGACGGGGACGACGATGACATCGGGCAGACGCCCGCCCATGTCCTCCCACAGCTCGTGGACGTACGTCTTGGTGCCGTGCAGGAAGTACGGGTTGTAGACGTGGGAGGCGTAGAACGTCCCCGGTCCGTCCGCGGCCTCGCGGGCGGCCGCGGCCGTGGCCGCCCGGTCCCCGTCGATGATGTTCACGCGGGCCCCGTGGGCCCGGATCTGCTCCAGCTTCTTCGCGGAGGTGCCCTCGGGTACGTAGACCGTGCAGGGCAGGCGGGCGCGGGCACAGTACGCGGCGATCGCCGTGCCCGCGTTGCCGCTGCTGTCGGCGACGACCTGCCTGGGCTCCAGACGAAGGGCCAGCTCGGCGAGGAGTACGGCGCCCCGGTCCTTGAAGGAGAGGGTCGGCATCAGGAAGTCGAGCTTGGCCGAGATGCCGTCACGGAGTTCCACGAGGGGGGTGCGGCCCTCGCCGAGGGTGGTCGTGGGAGAGGCGAGCGGGAGCGTCTCCGCGTACCGCCAGAGGGAGTTGACCCTGCCGCCCAGGGACTTGAGGGGCGCCGGGGTCGGGACGAAGTCGAGGTCCAGGGGCCCCCGACAGAGAGGACAGCACCAGACGAGGGTCCCGGCGGGGACACGGGTGCCGTCCGAGGGGCAGTAGGAGTCCGGCAGTGGGGTCATGTACGCAGGGTAGTTGCGCGGGGCGGGATGGGGCGGACGTCGCGTTTCCCACCCACCCGCCCGTTCACCGCATGTGATCAGCGCGGCCCAGGCATTTTCAGCCCGTCCGGCGTTTGAGGACGAGGCCCGTTCAGGGCCGTGGCGGGGGTCTGGGGGCGGCAGCCCCCAGGGATGGGAACGGGTAGGGGCGGCGGGGGGCGAAACTCCCTTACCATGCGCCAAGTCGCACGCCAGTTCACACCACCCCGACGAGGAGCCCGGCACTCGTGGCCATACCCCCGCCCCCCGGACCCGACCAGCCGCCGTACCCCTCGTACCAGGGCCATCCTCAGAACACCCCCCAGAGTCACCCCAGCCCCTACATCAACCCCTACCCCACCCCCCAAACCCCCTACGCCCCCTGGCCCCAGGGCTACTCCCCGTACAACAACCCCACCCCCGTCAACGGCGTCGCCATCGCCTCCCTCGTCCTCGGCATCCTCTGCTTCCTCCCCGCCCTGGGCCTCATCCTCGGCATCATCGCCCTCGCCCAGATCCGCAAGAAGGGCGAGCGCGGAAAGGGCATGGCCGTCACAGGCGCCGTGCTGTCGACCGTCGGACTCGCCCTGTGGACCCTGCTGCTCGCCACCGGCGGCCTGACCGCGGCCTGGGACGGCTTCAAGGACGCCGCCAACGACAGCGACAGCGCCTTCTCCCTCGTCAAGGGCGACTGCTTCGACGCCCCCGACGGCTCCCTCGAAGGCATCGCCTACGACGTCGACACCGTCCCCTGCTCACGCACGCACGACGGCGAGGTCTTCGCCTCCTTCAAGCTGCCGGCCGGCTCCTACCCCGGCGACGACCGCGTCACCGACATCGCCGACGACCGGTGCTACGCCCTCGAGGACAGCTACGCGATGGACGCCTGGGCCGTGCCCGACGACGTCGACGTCTACTACCTCACCCCGACCCGCCAGAGCTGGCGGGCCGGCGACCACGAGGTCACGTGCGTGTTCGGCAGCGTCGACGCGAACGGCAGCCTCACCGGTTCGCTGCGCAAGGACGAGACGACGCTCGATCCCGACCAGTTGGCGTACCTGAAGGCGGCCCATGTGCTCAACGCGGCGATGGACACGGCGCCCGACGAGGAGTACGTCGAGGACGACCTGCCCGGGCACCGGAAATGGGCACAGCGGGTGACGGCCGCGCTCGACGAGCAGGCGCGCCTGCTCACCGAACACCGGTTCGCCCCGGCCCACGCGCCGAGCGTCGCCGCCTTGGTGCGGGATCTGCGCAACGCGCGCGTGGAGTGGGCGAAGGCGGCTCAGGCGGCCGACGCGGACACGTTCTACGACCACTACGACGCCGGTGACAAGCTGCTCGACGTCAACCGCACGATCACCGCCCGCAAGGCTCTGGGGCTGGCGACGAGCCCGCCCTCCTACGAGCAGGGCGGCAGCGGCGACGAAGGCAACGACGGAAGCGGTGGCGGAAACGGAGACGGTGACGGTGCCGGTGACGGGGACACCGGCATCGAGGTGTAGGGAGAAATCGCAGCGAGGCTGCCTTCGTCATGCCTTCTGAAGGCACAAGTCATCACATCGAGTGATTCTCTGGCCCCTGCTTGCATGTCACAACCCATGGTTGCCACGCTGTTGCTGTCTGTACAACCTGATGGGAGCGGCCCGTGACATTCGGTGAGCAGCCGGCCTACCTGCGTGTCGCGGGTGATCTACGAAACAAGATCGTCGACGGTTCGCTCCCACCTCACACCCGCCTCCCCTCCCAGGCCAGGATCAGAGAGGAGTACGGCGTCTCGGACACGGTCGCGCTGGAGGCGCGCAAGGTGCTCATGGCCGAGGGCCTCGTCGAGGGCCGTTCCGGGTCGGGCACGTATGTGCGTGAGCGGCCCGTGCCGCGCCGTATCGCCCGCTCCGGCTTCCGTCCGGAGGGTGGGGCGACGCCGTTCCGCCAGGAGCAGTCCGACGCGGAGGCGCGCGGCACCTGGGAGTCCAGCAGCGCGCAGACCGGGGCGAGTGCGGCCGTCGCCGAGCGGTTGCGCCTCCGGCCCGCCGACCGCGTGATGTGCACGAAGTACGTCTTCCGGGACGCCGGGGAGGTGATGATGCTGTCCACCTCCTGGGAACCCCTGGCGCTGACGGGCCGTACGCCGGTGATGCTGCCCGAGGAGGGTCCGCTCGGCGGGATGGGGGTCGTCGAGCGGATGGCGGCGATCGACGTGATCGTGGACAACGTGACGGAGGAGGTGGGCGCCCGCCCCGGCCTGGCCGAGGAACTCCAGGCCCTGGGGGGCGTCCCCGGTCATGTGGTGCTCGTGGTGCAGCGCACGTACTACGCCTCGGGGCGGCCGGTAGAAACAGCAGACGTCGTCATCCCAGCGGACCGCTACCAGGTGGCGTACCACCTACCGGTGAAGTAACCCAGCCGACCGACCCCGGGCCGTCGGCCGAGGGTCTGCGGCTCGGTGGGGGCTGGGCGCGCAGTTCCCCGCGCCCCTGGAGGCTGCCCCTGCGGGGCGCCTCCAGGGGCACCGCCCCCGGGCCTGCGCCGAGTACCCGGGCCTGCGGCCCACTGCCCCCGCGCCTGCGGTCGACCGACCCGGGACGTACGGCCGACGGGCCCCGGCCCGCCGCCCCCGCCCCCGCAGCCGACCGTCCCCTGCGCCTCTGCCCGCCGCCCCCGACCGCCCCCTGGGCCTCTGCCCGCCACTCCGTGCCTGCAGTCGACCGTCCCTTGGGTCCAGGCCCGCCGCCCCCGGGCCCGCAGTCGACCGCCCCCCTGCCCCGCAATCGCCCCCAAGCGACCGCCCCCGCAGTCGATCTCGGTCGGATCCGGCCGAATTCTGTTCGGCTCGGAGCGATCCCGTGCGATCCGGACTCAGCAGGGTCGGCCCGGGGAAGTGCCCCGCGCTTCCGGGGCGGTTGGGCTCTCGAGTGCTCCCCCCTTCACCCCTGTCCCGGCAATCGCCGTTGCCCGTCCCGGTGTTGGGTTCTGGCCGTTCTCGCAGGTCGACCCGAGGGGTGCCTTATGCCGCTGACCGGACACACCATGCCCTTTCGACGGCGCGTTCGACGTCGTGCGCCCCCTTCCCTCTGGCCGGTTGGCGTACCTCTTTGTGAAAAGCCGTATTCGCTGCGTAAAGGTTAGGCGTAGGGTCGGGCATATGCGGATTGCGGTTTCCTTAGCGGGCGGGGCGCGGCGCAAGCCGGGGGCGGGAAGTGGAGGGGCTCCATGAGCGACGGGACGATCACTCTTCCCTGGCTCGTCATACGGCAGGACGACAACGGCAATCGCTATCGAGTGGGCCGGTACGCGACCCGCGCGGAGGCTCAGAAGATCGCCGACAGTCTCGAAGACCGTGGCCACAAACAGCTCTACTGGGTCGAGCGGGTCGGGCAGAACGGAACCCGGTGATCCGGCTCCCGTAGGCTCCGGCCATGACGGAACGGACGGAACGGACGGAACGCACGGAGCCGGCGGCGGCAGCCGCAGGGCCGGCGCGCGCGGCCGAGAAGCGAACCGTGGTCGTGGGCGGCGCCCTGCTGCACCGCGGACGCCTGCTCGCCGCCCGCCGTAGCGCGCCCCCCGAGCTGGCCGGCCGCTGGGAGCTGCCCGGCGGCAAGGTCGAGCCGGGGGAGGCGCCCGAGGACGCCCTCGTACGTGAGCTTCGCGAGGAGCTGGGTGTTGACGCGGAACCCGTGGAGCGCATCCCCGGGGAGTGGCCGCTCAAGGCGCCGTACGTCCTGTGGGTCTGGACCGCCCGGCTCCTGGACCACTCCGCCGAGCCGAAGCCCCTCCAGGATCACGACGAGCTGCGCTGGCTGACTCCCGCCGAGATCTGGGACGTGGAGTGGCTGGATCAGGACGTACCGGCGGTACGGGAAGTTGCCGCCCGGGTGAGGTGAGCTGCCCGGCCGGGGGGCGCGGGCTCACCAGGCCCGACAGGAGGCTCTGGGCGTGCCCGTCGCGTGCGGCCCCTACGCCGTTCGTGCCATAGTGCGCCCTCGTGGGCGGTAATGAGCGCCGAATACCGGGTATGTGCCCATTAACCCCATGAAACCGGACATGGGTGGGTTGCCGGCCTGGGAAGTGATCGGCGTGATCGACACCGAAGGCGACTGTGCCGAGTGGAGCTTTCCGGCGGAGCCCGGCGCCGTCCGTGGGGCTCGCACGGTGGTGCGCGGGCAGCTGCGCAGTTGGGGCCTCGACGATGTGGGTGACATCGTGGAGTTGCTGGTCAGCGAGCTGGTGACCAACTCGCTGAGACATGCCGCGGGACCCATTGGTGTCCGGCTCGTGCGGCCTTCCGACGGTGCCGCCACGCTCCTGGTCGAGGTCTCCGACCCACTGCCGGACATGCCCCACGAGCGCGCCGCCCGCCTCGACGAGGAGGGCGGCCGGGGCCTCCAGCTGGTCGCCCGCTCCTCCAGCCGCTGGGGCACCCGCCCCGCCGACGCGGGCAAAACGGTGTGGTTCGAACTGTCCGTACCGGGATGAGCAGGGATGAGCAGGTGAGCAGGGATGAGCGTACGTAACCGACAGTCGCGGACCCTCTACCGGGATGAACCGCGACTGTAACCGCGGCTGTACGTCCGCCCCACCCTGTCGACCACCTGGTTCAGGCCACTGGCAGTTGTCGACAAAGGGGATTCGACCCGTGGTCCCCTGGTTAGAAGACTGGGAGTGTTGTCGCGGGCCGGTCCGAAAAGCATCGGGACGGTCCTGTGATCGTGAACACCGTGTTGTGGGGCGCCGTAGTGCTGGATACTGCGGGCAGCCGCCCCCGGTGACCGGTGCCGGACGCGGTGAGCTGGAGGGGACGGTTCGCGTGAGCGAGATACCAGCGAAGGCCACGGAGTCCAAGGACCCGTCGGGCGGCGCGAGTGCGAGGGCCGCGGGTGACGCCGCGGCCGGCGCGCCACGCCGTGCGGCGCGCGCCGGGGGCTTCGCCGACGGTGACGCGGTACGCGATGCGACACGTGAAACCGCCCGTGACACCATGGGCGATTCGGTGCGCGATACGACACGTGACACCGCGCAGGACCACACGCGTGACGTGACAGGTGACCCCATGTGGCAGAGCAGCCCGCCCGGCTCGATCTACGACTACATCAAGGTGGCGTCGTTCTCCATCGGCCCCGACGGCCTGGTGGACCAGTGGAGTCTGCGCGCCGAGAAGATCTTCGGCATCCCCGCCGCGCGGGCCGTGGGCATGGACCCCATCCAGGCGTTCATCGACCCCGACCTGCGCGAGCGCGGTCAGCGCAAGATGGCGGAGATCCTCGACGGCCGGGAGTGGACCGGCGTGGTCCCGTTCCGTATCCGCGAGCCCGACCTCGGTGAGGACGGTCTGCGTGAGGGTCTCGCCGAGGTCTATGTGATGCCGACGCGGACGGAGGAGGGCGAGAAGGCCGCCGTCTGCATCGTCGTCGATGTCCGGACGCTGCGGCAGATCGAGACCGACCTCGCCGCTTCGCAGGCGATTTTCGGCCAATCCCCGTTCGGCTTCATCCTGATCGACACCGACCTCCGGGTCCGGCGCGCCAACCAGCGCTTCGCCAACATCTACGGCGGCACGGTCGACGACCACCGGGGCCGCGGTGTGTACGACTACCTGCGCTCTCCCGAGGCCGAGCGGGTCTCGGCGACGCTCCGTCGGGTCCTGGAGACCGGCGACTCGATAACGGACATGCACATCACCGGGTTCGTGCCCGGCTCCGACGAGCGCCGGCACTGGTCGATCAACCTGTACCGGGTGCACAGCGGCAGCGGCCGCCCCATCGGTATCGCCTGGCTCGGCCTCGACATCACCGCCCGCCGGGCCGCCGCCCGCGAGGCCGCCGCGGCACGGCGCAATCTCGCCCTTCTGAACGAGGCCGGCTCCCGCATCGGGAACTCCCTGGACCTTGAGACGACCGCGCGCGAACTCCTCGACGTCGTCGTCCCCGGCTTCTGCGACCTCGCCACCGTCGACCTGTACCAGGGGCTGCTGGTCGGCGAAGAGACCCCGCCCGGTCTCGCCGACGGCAGCGCCGAACTGCGCCGCGTCGCCTTCGCCAGCGCCGTCTCCGACGCGCCCCTCGCCGGCGGCCAGGCACCCGTGTCCCTCGGCGCCGTGCACCACTTCCCGTTCAACTCGCCCTGCGCGGACGCCCTGCGCACCGCCCGCCCCCAGTTCGTCCCCGCCGAGGGCGCCATCCAGTCCACGCTGGCCGTCCCGATGGTCGCCCACGACACCGTCGTAGGCCTCGCGCAGTTCTCCCGTACGAAGGGCAGCGAGCCGTTCGGGGAGCGGGACCGGGCGCTGGCCTGGGAGTTGGCCGCGCGGACCGCCGTCTGTATCGACAACGCCCGGCTGTACCGGCGTGAGCACGAGCGGGCGCTGATACTGCAGCGCTCCCTGCTGCCCCCGGGCGACCCGGAGGCGTCCGGCCTCGACATCGCCTGCCGCTATCTGCCCGGCAACGCGGCCACCGAGGTCGGCGGCGACTGGTTCGACGTCATCGAACTCCCCGGCAACCGCACCGCGTTGGTGGTCGGCGACGTGATGGGACGCGGGCTGCGCGCCGCCGTCGCGATGGGTGAACTGCGTACCGCCGTCCGCACCCTGGCGCTTCTCGACCTCGAACCGGCGGAGGTCCTCTCCGCGTTGGACGAGATCGCGCGCGGCCTCGGCACCCCCGGTGGCGTCCAGCAGGCCACCCGCGCGGCCCGTCAGCCCCGCGACGCCGACCTCTCCGAGGTGTACCTCGCCACCTGCATCTACGCCGTCTACGACTCGGTGACCCGCAGGTGCACCTTCGCCAACGCCGGCCATCTGCCGCCCGTGCTCGTCGAACCGGGCGAGGACGCGCTGATGCTCGACGTGCCGCCGGGCATGCCGCTCGGTGTCGGCGGCGAGCCGTTCGAGGAGGTGGAGGTCGAACTACCCGAAGGTTCGCTGTTGGCGCTCTACACGGATGGACTGGTCGAATCCCGCGATCATCCCCTCGACGAGGGCCTGCAGGCGTTCGTCGGCGCCCTGCGCGATCCCTCCCAGCAGCTGGAGGACGTCTGCGACCACGTCCTCAGCACCCTCGACACCCACCACGGCGAGGACGACATCGCCCTGCTGATGGCACGCGTCCAGGGGCTGCCCGCCGATTCCGTCGGCGACTGGATCCTGCCCCGCGAACCGCGCAGCGTGGGCCGGGCCCGCGAGTACACCCGCACGCAGCTCACCGCCTGGGGCCTCGAAGCCCTCATCGACACCACGGAGCTGCTGGTCAGCGAGCTGGTCACCAACGCCCTGCGCTACGGCGAGGGCGAGATCAGGCTCCGGCTCCTCCTCGACCGCATGCTGGTGTGCGAGGTGTGGGACGCCGGCCTGGTCCAGCCGCGCCGCCGCCGCGCCCGCGACACCGACGAGGGCGGACGCGGCCTCCAGCTGGTCGGCCTGCTCAGCGCGGCGTGGGGCTCCCGCCGGACCCCGCGCGGCAAGACGGTCTGGTTCGAACTCCCGCTGCCTGAGGCGGGAACGGTCCTCGCGGACCCGGCGGAGGCACTGCTGAGCCTGTTCTGACGCGCCGGCGCGGAGCGGTCCGGGAGGCCTTACTCAATTCCCGGCGAGTTCTTACGAAGCGATCCCCCGTCGCGCCCGCGTGGCGGGCCCGCCGAACGAACCGGGGGCGCCGCCGGTCAGCGTTTCCGCTGCCGCGTCCGGCGGGTCGCCGAGCAGGATCCCGCCGAGCACGGCCCCGGCGACCCCGTTCGCGTGCTCGGTCCGCCCGCCGTACGGATTGCCGTGCGCGCGCACATCGCGCTCGGCCAGCTCGCGGGCCTGCCGGGCGAAGGCGTCGGCCTCCGCCGGGTCCCGGTCCAGGAGCCGGCGGGCCTCGGCCAGCCGGGTCCTGGCCTCGGCGCCCACCGCGCCCCGGTGGGTGCCGATGAAACCGTCCGCCGCGTCGGTGGCCCCGCGCGCGACGAGCCGTACGGCGCCGGGGACCGCCCCGAGGGGCGCGGACACCAGCGCGACCCGGCGCAGGGCCTCCAGGGGGTCGTAGGGCCCGGCGGCGGCCTCCTCCCGTACGGCGGCCAGCGTGGCCTCGGCGCGGCTGACATGCCCCTCCAGCGCGCCGTCCTGCGCCCCCGACGCCGTACCCTCGGCCAGTCGCTCCCGTGCCTCCACCACGGCCGCCTCCGCCTCGTCCAGCGCCTCCGGCAGCGCCTGTGCGGCGGCGGCCAGTGCGGACGCGAGCCGGTCGACGCCGTCCACGAACATCTCCGCCTGGGTGATCGCGCCCTCGGCTGCGCGCAGTCGCAGCACAGCGCGGTCCCGGTCGTCCAGGTCGGCGGACTGGCGGGCCCGGTTGAGCCCATCCGTGGCGAACACCAGCCGGTCCTTCGCCTGTTCGACCTGGCCGGAGACAAGGAGCGACGCGCTCGGCCCGTACCGCTCCCGCAGGTCGGCGAGGGTGGCCTCCGCCGCGCTCGTACGGCCGGTCAGCTCACGGAAACGCGCCTCGGCGTGGCTCAGGGCGCTGCTCATGTCCCGTTCCAGGGCGCGCAGTTGGTCGAAGCCGGCGGCCTCGGCGTCCAGTCGCCTGCCCGCGTCCACACAGCGGGCGACGATCTCGTCGAGGGTGTCCCGGGAGGCCGCCGCCGGGTTGTCGTCGTACGCCTGGCGGAGTTGGAAGGCGGCCGACAGCTCGGCCTCGGCGTACCGCACGGCCTCCGTGAACGGCGCGACCGACTCGGTCCCGAACAGCCCCTCCACGAAGCCGAGTTCCTCCCGGCTGGTGCGCAGGCAGTCGTCGGCGGCGACCAGTGACCTGCGCGCCTGCCGGTCGAGTTCGGGGGTCGTGGCCCGCGCGGGGGGAACCAGGCCGGCGGGAGCCGCCCGGGCTTTGGTACGGCGTCTGCGGCGGGTGTAGCCGTACGCGGCCACCGCTGTCGCGGCTCCCGCCGCCACCAGGGGCAGGACCAGATCGCCGGTGGAGGTCTCGTCCTCCTCGGCGGCGAGGGCCGGGGCGGCGGGGGCGGCGGACACGGAGACCTCGTGCCTCTCCTGCTCCGCCGTCACTCCGGGCAGCACCAGCCACAGCACGCCGATGACCCCGCCCAGAGCGGTGTGCGCCACGCGCACGGGTATGTGGGAGGCGGCTCGCCGAGGCCGGCCCCGGGTAAGGGAGGGCGTCACATTTGTGAGCGTATGGGGGTGATCGCGGTCCCGCGACCGGGACGGGGCAGAGGGGGCGGGAGGGGCGTAGTGGGTAAGGTCCGCGCAGAGGTGTTCGAAGGGGGCGGGGATGCACTGGTTGCTGTTGGGGACTGCCGCTCTGCTGCTGGGCGGGCAGGTCGTATTCGGTGCGGTTGCGGCCCGAACCGGTTGGCTGCTGCCATCGCTGCGGAGCCGGAACGTGCGACCCAGGCCGTGGGGCTACGGAACGATGCTGTTCGGCACGGGCCTGCTGTTGATGATGTCGTTCGGCGCGCTCCACGTGCTCGTCGGACACCCGGTCCTCGTCGACATCGGGTCCGGCGCCGCGCTACTGATGATTGTGGCGGGCGCCTGTCTCCAGGCCCTTTCCTCACGCCGGCGCCTCGAGACATGACACGACCCGCGAGACTCACGAACTCTCCGACCGCCTCCTGATCTTCGAGCCCAGCCACACCAGTGGGTCGTACTTGCGGTCGACTGCCCGTTCCTTCAAGGGGATCAGCGCGTTGTCCGTGATGTGGATGCCCTCGGGGCACACCTCCGTGCAGCACTTGGTGATGTTGCAGTAGCCGAGACCGTGTTCGTCCTGGGCGGTGCGCTTGCGGTCCAGGCCGGACTCCGCCGCCGCGTCCAGCGGATGCATGTCGAGTTCCGCTACCCGCATCAGGAAGCGCGGCCCCGCGAACGCGGGCTTGTTCTCCTCGTGGTCGCGGACCACATGGCAGGTGTCCTGGCACAGAAAGCACTCGATGCACTTGCGGAACTCCTGCGACCGGTCCACGTCCTCCTGCATCATCCGGTACTCACCGGGAGCCACCCCGTCCGGCGGCACGAAGGACGGCACCTCGCGCGCCTTGGCGTAGTTGAACCCGACGTCGGTGACGAGATCCCGGACCACGGGGAAGGCCCGCAGCGGAGTGACGGTGATCGTCTCCTCGCGGCTGAACACCGACATCCGGGTCATGCACAGCAGCCGGGGACGCCCGTTGATCTCCGCCGAGCACGAACCGCACTTGCCCGCCTTGCAGTTCCAGCGGACGGCGAGGTCGGGCGCCTGGGTCGCCTGGAGCCGGTGGATGATGTCGAGGACCACCTCGCCGTCGTTCACCTCGACCGCGAAGTCCTTGAGCCCACCACCCTTCACATCACCGCGCCACACCCGGAAACGGGCCTCGTAGCTGCTGCTCCCGACACTGCTCACACTGCTGCTCACTCGTAGAGCTCCTCATCGGTGAGGTACTTGACCAGCTCCTCTTTCTCGAAGAGGGCGAGCAGGTCGGGGCGGACGGGTTCGGTGGTTTCTCGGGTGAGGGCGATCAGGCCGTGCGCCGGGTCGGTCGCCGCCAACCCACCGGCCGGGTCGGACAGTTGGCACAGCAGGTTCACATTGCGCCACGCGCGGTCCATCGTCGGATGGTCCTCACGCGTGTGGCCGCCGCGCGACTCGGTGCGCTCCAGCGCCGCCAGGGCCACGCACTCGCTGACCAGCAGCATGTTCCGCAGGTCCAGGGCGAGATGCCAGCCCGGGTTGAACTGGCGGTGCCCCTCGACGCCGGCGCGCTGGGCCCGTACCCGCAGCTCGGCCAGTTTCTCCAGCGCCTGTGCCATCTCGCCCTCGCGGCGGATGATGCCGACCAGGTCGTTCATGGTCTGCTGGAGTTCCTGGTGGAGCGTGTACGGGTTCTCCGCCGGGCGGCTGTTGTCCCCGCCCGGGGCCGGTTCCTCCGCCGAGAAGGGGCGCAGGGCCTCCGCGGCGGCCGTGTCGATCTGGTCGTCGTCCACGGGGGAGCGGGCGGCGGCCGAGTTCGCGTACTCGGCGGCGTGCAGACCCGCGCGGCGGCCGAACACCAGCAGGTCGGAGAGGGAGTTGCCGCCGAGCCGGTTGGAGCCGTGCATCCCGCCCGCGACCTCTCCGGCCGCGAACAGACCGGGAACCCCTCGGGCTGCGGCGGTGTCGGAGTCGACCGCGATACCGCCCATCACGTAGTGGCAGGTGGGCCCGACCTCCATCGCCTCGGCGGTGATGTCGACGTCCGCCAGCTCCTTGAACTGGTGGTACATGGACGGCAGTCGGCGCCGGATCACCTCGGCGGGCATACGGGTGGACACGTCCAGGAAGACCCCGCCGTGCGGGGAGCCGCGGCCCGCCTTGACCTCGGAGTTGATGGCGCGGGCCACCTCGTCCCGGGGGAGCAGTTCGGGGGGCCGGCGGTTGTTGTCCGGATCCTCGTACCAGCGGTCGCCCTCGGCCTCCGACTGGGCGTACTTCTCCTTGAAGACGTCCGGGATGTAGTCGAACATGAAGCGTTTTCCGTCGGAGTTGCGCAGCACGCCGCCGTCGCCGCGCACGGATTCCGTGACGAGGATGCCTTTGACCGACGGCGGCCAGACCATACCCGTCGGATGGAACTGCACGAACTCCATGTTCAGCAGCGGCGCCCCGGCGAGCAGCGCCAGCGCGTGGCCGTCGCCGGTGTACTCCCACGAGTTCGACGTCACCTTGAAGGACTTGCCGATACCGCCGGTCGCGATGACCACGGACGGCGCCTCGAGGACGAAGAAACGGCCCGTCTCACGCTCGTACGCGAAGACACCGGAGACGCGCTCGCCGCTCTTGAGGACGCGGGTGACCGTGCACTCCTGGAAGACCTTCAGGCGGGACTCGTAGTCGCCGGTCTCCTTCTTGTCCTGCTGCTGGAGGGAGACGATCTTCTGCTGGAGCGTGCGGATCAGCTCGAGGCCGGTGCGGTCCCCGACGTGCGCGAGGCGTGGGTACTCGTGGCCGCCGAAGTTGCGCTGGGAGATCCGGCCGTCGCGGGTGCGGTCGAAGAGGGCGCCCCAGGTCTCCAGCTCCCAGACCCGGTCGGGGGCCTCCTGGGCGTGCAGCTCGGCCATCCGCCACTGGTTGAGGAACTTGCCGCCGCGCATGGTGTCGCGGAAGTGGACCTGCCAGCTGTCGTGGCTGTTGACGTTGCCCATGGCGGCGGCGATCCCGCCCTCGGCCATCACCGTGTGCGCCTTGCCGAACAGCGACTTGCAGATCACCGCCGTACGGGCGCCACGCTCGCGTGCCTCGATGGCGGCCCGCAGTCCGGCGCCGCCGGCGCCCACCACGACAACGTCCCACTCCTGGCGGTCGACCACGGACATCAGAAGCTGTTCCTTTTCTCCTAGAAGATGGTCGGATCGTCAAAGGCACCGGACGCGACCAGGTACACGTAGAAGTCGGCGAGCGCCACGCTCACCAGCGACGCCCAGGCGAGCAGCATGTGACGGGCGTTCAGCTTCCCGACCCACTGCCAGGCGCGATAGCGCACGGGATGCTTGGAGAAGTGCTTGAGCTTGCCGCCGACGATGTGCCGGCAGGAGTGGCAGGAGAGCGTGTACGCCCAGATCAGCGTGATGTTGAGCAGGAAGACGAGGGTGCCGAGACCCATGTGGCCCCACTCGTAGTGCTCGTCGCGGAAGGCGAGGGCCGTGTCGTAGGTGAGGATGCAGGCGACCAGCAGTGCCGCGTAGAAGAAGTAGCGGTGGATGTTCTGCAGGATCAGCGGGAAGCGGGTCTCGCCCGTGTACTTCTTGTGCGGCTCGGCCACCGCGCAGGCGGGCGGGGACGCCCAGAAGCCGCGGTAGTAGGCCTTGCGGTAGTAGTAGCAGGTCAGCCGGAAGCCCAGCGGGAAGATCAGGATGATGATCGCCGGGGAGATGCCCCACCAGCCGCCGAACACGTCGGCGTTGGGGCCGTGCCGCATGGGGGCGCAGTTGTCCGCCAGACAGGGCGAGTAGAACGGCGAGACGTAGGGGGCCGCGTAGTAGTCGGCGTTGGCGAACGCCCGCCAGGTCGAGTACACGATGAAGGCCAGCAGACCGGCGGCGGTGGCGGCGGGCGCCAGCCACCAGCGGTCGGTCCGCAGATGCGGGGCGTCGATGGCGGCGCGCGTACGGTCCCGTACGCCGCCGCCCTTCGGATGAGGTTCCGTGTCAGTGGCCAAGGAGGACTCCGGTCAGGGGGCGTGCCGGTCGCGGGCGCCGAGACCCTCGTCGTCCGAATCCGTCCACAGGGCGTTGTCGTACGGGGTGTCGGAGATGTGCACGAGGTCGGGGCGACGGGGCTGGGTGAGCCCGGGGGCGGCCTCGCGGAGCAGCGCGAGGCTTTCTCGCAGATGGTTGGCGTCGGTGCGCAGGCGCCGCAGTTCCAGGCCGCCCTTGCCGATCTGCTGCTCCAGGCGGCCCATCGACCGGAACAGGTCGTCGAGGGAGCGCTGGATGGATGTCAGTTCGTCGTTCACGGACATGACGTGACCTCACTTCCGTAGGCCGGGGCCTTGGGCGGCGACGTTCATGCGCCTGCGAGTGTTGCGCGTCACACCTGTCGGTGGGAAGGGATGTGCACCGATTGGCCGAGGCGTGCCGGTGCATCCCTGGGTGCGCTGCGCCGCACGGGTGGGCTTGACGGACGTCGTCGCCGTGTCGCCGTCCGTTGCCGAACCCTTTCCTCTTCAGTGGCGGAAATACATGCGATCAGCTCCATATACCACCAAAAGTGATCATAACGTCCGCGGCTCCCGGAGGTAAGCAGAGATGTCCCGTCACGGCGTCGGACTGCGCGCGGTCACGCGCTCAGTCGCCTTCCTCACCGCCGGCGTACTCGCCGTGCCCCTGCTCACCGCGTGCGGCGGTGACCAGAACGAAGAGAGCAAACCGCTCGCCGGGCAGGACATCGCCCCCGCCGACCGGGGCCGGCTCGCCGACGGCGGCACCCTGCGCTGGGCCGTGGACGCCCTGCCGGAGACGCTCAACACCTTCCAGGCGGACGCCGACGCGACGACCACCCGGGTCGCACAGGCCGTGCTGCCGTCGATGTACCGCCTCGACGCGAACGGGCGGGCCAAGCGCAACGCGGACTTCCTGGAGTCCGCGAAGGTCGTCGAGACCGAGCCCAAGCAGGTCGTCCTCTACAAGCTGCACCAGCAGGCCGTCTGGAGCGACGGCCGGGAGATCGGCGCCGCCGACTTCGCCGCCCAGTGGCGCGCCCTGTCCGGCAAGGACTCCGCGTACTGGACCGCCCGCAACGCCGGGTACGACCGGATCGAGAAGGTGCAGCGCGGCGCGAACGACCTCGAGGTCAAGGTCACCTTCAGCCGCCCCTACGCCGACTGGAAGTCGCTGTTCTCGCCCCTGTACCCCAAGGAGGTCATGGGCACCCCGGACTCCTTCAACGACGGGGCGCGGCGCAGGCTCAAGCTCACCGCGGGGGCGTTCACCCTCAAGAAGATCGCCAAGGCGGACGGTGACGTCGTCCTCGTGCGCAACCCGCGCTGGTGGGGGCAGACCCCCCGGCTCGACAAACTCGTGCTGCGCGCCGTACCGCGCGACAAGCGTGCCGAGGCGCTCGCCGCCGGCAAGGTGGACGTCGCCGAGGTCGACCCCGCCCAGGCCGAGCGCATCGTTCTCGCGTCGCGCGGCAAGTCCACGCCCCGCCAGGGTCCCGGCGCCCGGCGCCAGCAGCGCGAGGCGACCGCCGGGTACGCCGAACAGCAGCAGTCGCTCAGCGCGTTCGAGGTGCGCAAGTCCCTCGAGCCCGCCTACACCCAGCTCGCCCTGAACGGCGCCGACGGCCCCCTCGCCGACGAGCGGGTGCGCCGGGCCGTGGCTCGCGCGCTGGACCGCAAGGAGATCGCCGGCCTCGTACTCAAGCCCCTGGGGCTGCCCGCCGAACCCGTCGGCAGTCATCTCGCGCTCTCCGGACAGGCCGCCTACGCCGACAACAGCGGCGCGCTCGGCGGCGAAGACACCGACGAGGCCGAGGCGCTCCTCGCCGACGCGGGCTGGGTGCACGGCGGCCCGATCGGGAAGCCGGAGAAGAAGGACGGCGGAAAGGTCGCCGGGGGAGAGGGGAAGAAGGCGGGCGACAGCTCCGCCACGCCCAAGCCCTCCCCGAGCGCCGACAAGGCGGATGAGGAAGAAAAGGCGGATAAGACGGATAAAGCAGACAAGGCAGACGTGGCCGACGAGGCCGAGAAGAGCGACGAGACCGAGAAGACAGGGGCGTCCGAGGACGGTACCTATGTCGTCGGCGACGACGACAAGCCGTACGGCGAGCCCGTGCGCGAGGACCACCAGGACCCCCGCGACTCCCAGCGCGGCCAGGACACGACGAACCTCGCCCAGGACGGTCGGCGGTTCACCGGCAAGCACCCCGAGCAGGGCGGGGCGTCCGGCGGTGCCTACGCGCCCAAGGGCACCCCCGCACCCGCCGGGGCCGCCGGGGCGCTCGCCAAGGACGGCAAGCCGCTGACCCTGCGGTTCGTGCTGCCCTCGGGGCCGGGCTCGGCCACGCTGCGCACCGTGGGCGAGCGGATCGCGCGGATGCTGGACCGGGTCGGTATCCGTACCGCCGTCACCAAGGTGTCCGACGACAGCTACTTCAAGGACCACATCGCCAACGGGCAGTACGACCTGGCCCTGTACTCGTGGCCCGCGTCCGCCTTCCCCGCCACCGACGCCCGGCCCATCTACGCCAAGCCGGTGCCCGCCGCCGACGGCTCGCTCAACGTCGAGCAGAACTACACCCGCGTCGGCACCGATCTGGTCGACCAATTGTTCGACCAGGCCATCGCGACCCTCGACGAGGGCAAATCGGCCAAGCTGGTGAGGAAGGCCGACGCCCGGATCTGGGCGGCCGGCGGGTCCATCCCCCTCTTCCAGCGCCCCCAGCTCACGGCCGTGCGCAAGAACGTCGCCAACGTGGGCGCCTTCGGGTTCCAGACCCCCCACTACGAGGACATGGGATTCCTGAAGAAAGGTGTGACGCCGGGCAGCAAGGCCTCCCACCGACCGTGACGGTCGCCTCACCCGTACGGCCCGGCGAGCCCTCCCGCTCCCGGGCCCGTACCATGGGGTAAGGCCGTGGCATGTTCAGCCCGGCAGGGTCCGCGTAGCACTGACGTACGCGCAGGCCATCCACTCAAGCCGGGAGTACGCCGCAATATGGCCACGCGCCACGACATCCGCAACGTCGCCATCGTCGCCCACGTCGACCACGGGAAGACGACACTCGTCGACGCCATGCTGAAGCAGGCCGGTGCCTTCGCCGCGCACGCCGCCGAGTCGCTCGACGACCGCATGATGGACTCGAACGACCTGGAGCGTGAGAAGGGCATCACGATCCTCGCCAAGAACACGGCGGTGAAGTACCACCCGAAGGACGGGGGGGACGTCATCACCATCAACATCATCGACACCCCGGGCCACGCCGACTTCGGTGGCGAGGTCGAGCGCGGTCTGTCGATGGTGGACGCCGTGGTCCTGCTCGTCGACGCCTCCGAGGGGCCGTTGCCGCAGACCCGGTTCGTGCTGCGCAAGGCGCTCCAGCAGCGTCTGCCGGTCATTCTGTGCATCAACAAGACGGACCGCCCGGACTCCCGGATCGACGAGGTCGTCAACGAGACCTACGACCTCTTCCTGGACCTGGACGCGGACGAGGAGCAGATCGAGTTCCCCATCGTCTACGCGTGTGCGCGTGACGGTGTCGCCTCGCTGACCAAGCCGGAGGACGGCACCGTCCCGGCCGACAGCAACAGCCTCGAGCCGTTCTTCTCCACGATCCTGTCGCACGTCCCCGCCCCCTCGTACGACGAGGAGGCCCCGCTCCAGGCGCACGTCACCAACCTGGACGCCGACAACTTCCTCGGCCGTATCGCGCTGCTCCGCGTCGAGCAGGGCGAGCTGCGCAAGGGCCAGACCGTCACCTGGATCAAGCGTGACGGCTCGATGTCCAACGTGCGCATCACCGAGTTGCTGATGACCGAGGCGCTCACCCGCAAGCCCGCCGAGATGGCCGGCCCGGGCGACATCTGCGCCGTCGCCGGTATCCCGGACATCATGATCGGTGAGACCCTCGCCGACACCGAGAACCCGATCGCGCTGCCGCTCATCACGGTCGACGAGCCGGCGATCTCCATGACCATCGGTACGAACACCTCGCCGATGGTCGGCCGCGGCGGCACCGGCAAGGGTGCCGAGAACAAGGCCGTGGTCAAGGACCGCAAGGTCACCGCCCGTCAGGTCAAGGACCGGCTGGACCGCGAGCTGATCGGTAACGTCTCGCTGCGCGTCCTCGACACCGAGCGTCCCGACGCCTGGGAGGTCCAGGGCCGTGGTGAGCTGGCGCTCGCCATCCTGGTCGAGCAGATGCGCCGCGAGGGCTACGAGCTGACCGTGGGCAAGCCCCAGGTGGTCACCCAGGAGATCGACGGCAAGGTCCACGAGCCCGTCGAGCGCATGACGATCGACGTGCCCGAGGAGCACATGGGCGCGGTCACGCAGCTCATGGGCGTCCGCAAGGGCCGGATGGACAACATGTCCAACCACGGCTCCGGTTGGGTCCGCATGGAGTTCGTCGTGCCCTCCCGCGGGCTCATCGGCTTCCGTACGGAGTTCCTGACGGGCACGCGCGGCACCGGTATCGCGCACTCCATCCACGAGGGCCACGAGCCGTGGTTCGGCCCGCTGGCGACCCGTAACAACGGCTCGCTGGTGGCCGACCGGTCCGGCGCCGTCACCGCGTTCGCGATGACGAACCTCCAGGAGCGCGGTGTGCTGTTCACCGACCCCGGCACCGAGGTGTACGAGGGCATGATCGTCGGCGAGAACTCGCGCTCCGACGACATGGACGTGAACATCACCAAGGAGAAGAAGCTCACGAACATGCGGTCGTCCTCGGCCGACTCGTTCGAGGCGATCGTCCCACCGCGCAAGCTCTCCCTGGAGCAGTCCCTGGAGTTCTGCCGCGACGACGAGTGCGTGGAGGTCACCCCGGAGGCGGTTCGCATCCGCAAGGTGGTCCTGGACGCCCGCGACCGCGCCCGTACGGCCAGCCGCGCCAAGCACGGCTGATGTGACGTCAGGAGGACCCGGCCCCCACCCTGTGGGGAGCCGGGCCTTCGGCATGTCCGCGTTGCCCGGACGGAAACGGGTTCGTCCCCCTGTCGCCGCCCCGTCGCTGTCCCTGTCCGTGCGCTGTGCAAGGCTGTTCGGATACCGGTGAACCAACGATCAAGTTTCGGACATGTAAACAGAAACTGAAACCCATATGTCCGTTTAGTCGATATGCTTTCCGACGTGTCAAGCGCGCGCAGGTGTCAGTCTTTGCAATTTTTGCTCAAAATATGGACGGTAGGGAGATCCCTATGCCTTGCGGCCTTGACGCGCGTTGACTTACTTGGCGAAAGTTCCCCCAAACCACAGAACCCGCCGGTATCTGTGCTGCGCTCAACTCTCCAACCCCCCGGGGGAAGAACACACATGACCAGTCCAGCCAAGGCTGAAGGCTCCGGGCCCTCGATCGCCTTGGACCCCGAGCTCGATACGAACACCGAGCCCGCCAAGGGCCCGAAGAAGCTCGAGGGTCGTTCCCCGGGGCAGTTGATGTGGCAGCGCTTCAAGCGCGACCGTACCGGTGTGATCTGTGCCGTGGTAGTGATTTTGTACTTCGTCATCGCGCTCGCGGCACCCCTGCTCACCAAGCTGAGTGGGACCGACCCCTACACCCTGTACGGCCAGGACCCCACGTACGCGGACACCCCCGTCCTCGACGACTTCGGGCTGCCGCTCGGCTACTTCGGCGGCCTGTCGGGAACCCACTGGTTCGGGGTCGAGCCGCAGCTGGGCCGTGACGTCTTCGCCATGCTGATGTACGGCATGCGAACCTCGCTGTTCATGGCGGTGGGCGTGACCGTGCTGGTCATGGTCACGGGCGTCCTCATCGGTCTGATCGGCGGCTACGCCGGCGGTCGTACCGACTACTGGATCGGCCGGGTCACGGACTTCTTCCTCTCTTTCCCCTCACAGCTGTTCTTCATCGCGTTCATGCCGGTCGTGACCGCGTTCTTCGTGGACCCGCAGGAGGAAACCCCCACGTACCTCCGCGCGGTGGCCATGCTGATCGTGCTGTGGGTGCTGGGCTGGATGGGCATGGCCCGTCTGATCCGCTCCACGGTGCTGTCCCTGCGCGACCGTGAGTTCGTGGAGGCCGCGAAGGTCTCGGGCGCGTCGCCGTGGCGGATCGTCCGCAAGGAGATCCTGCCCAACGTGGTCTCGCCGATCCTGGTGCAGTTCACATACCAGCTGCCCAGCACAATTCTCACCATCGCGTTCCTGTCCTTCGCGGGCGTCGGCTTCGTCGAGCCGACTCCCGACTGGGGGCGCATGTTCGCCGCCGGTGCCAAGTACGCGGAGCCCGATCCGTCCTTCATGTTCTTCCCGGGCCTGGCTCTGGTGATCTTCATCCTGTGCTTCAACCTCCTCGGAGACTCCGTACGGGATGCGTTCGACCCCAAGTCCGGGCGCTGAACCGTCCATTGGTGGGGGGTGGCTGCCGCCCCCGCGTGGCCTGTCGGTCACGTCAGGCAGTACTCATGGATAACAACTGACAGGTAGGTATTCGCCAATATGAAGTCGCTCAACTCGCGTAGAACGCGGGCCATCGTGGTCGCCATCGCGGCCGGCTCGCTCGCGCTCACCGGTTGCTCCGAGAACAAGGGCAGCAACTCCGGCAAGGACTCCAAGAAGGACCAGGCGGAGGCCTCCGAGCAGTCGAAGGCGGTCGTCTACGGCGACGCCGCCGCGTCGACCGGTCCCGCCGAGGAGGTCGCCGGCGCCAAGAGCGGCGGTACCGTCCAGGTCTACCAGGAGGCGGGCCTCTCGCACCTGGACCCGGGCCAGATCTACGTCTCGGACGCCGGCCAGGTCGCCAACCTGCTCTTCCGCGGTCTGACCAACTTCGAGGAGGACGGCAAGGGGGGCACCTCGGTCGTCGGTGACCTCGCGACCGACTCGGGCAAGTCCTCGGACGGCGGCAAGACCTGGACCTACACGCTGAAGGACGGCGTGAAGGACCAGAACGGCAACGTCATCACGTCCGCCGACATCCGTCACACCGTCGAGCGCCAGTACGCGCCGTTCATCTTCGACGGCCCGACCTACCTGCAGACCTGGCTGAGCGGCCCGAAGTACCGCGACGCGCTGAAGGACGGCGGCTTCGGCTCCAAGCACCTGCCGGCCTCGGTTCTGGACACCCCGGACCCGAAGACGGTCATCTTCCACTTCGACACTCCGCGTCCCGACCTTCCGCAGACGCTGGCCATGCCCGGCTACTCGGTCGTCCCCGCGAAGGGCGACACGAAGGCGAAGTACGACACGGCCCCCGTCTCCACCGGCCCGTACAAGATCGCCGAGTACAAGGTCGGCAAGTCCATGAAGCTCGTCAAGAACGAGAACTGGGACGCCAAGACCGACCCGGTGCGCCACCAGTACGTGGACGGCTGGAACTTCGACTTCGGTGTCACCGAGTCGACGCAGACCAGCCGTCTGATCGCCGACCAGGGCGACTCGAAGAACGCCATCCAGCTCACCGGTAGCGTCGAGGCGACCCAGATCCAGAAGGTCATCAGCGACGCGGCCGTCAACAAGCGCACGATCAAGGGCTACCAGCCCTACGTCATGACGCTGACGTTCAACCTGGACCGGGTGAAGAACAAGGCCGTCCGTGACGCCATCACCTACGGCATCAACTCCAAGTCGCTCATCGCCGGCGAGGGTGGCGCCTACGGCGGCGACCCGGCCCCGAACCTGTTCGCCCCGACCCTGCCGGGCTACGAGGCCACGTACGACCCGTACGGTCGTCTGAAGACGCCCCAGGGCAACATCGAGAAGGCCAAGGAGCTCCTGAAGGACGTTCCGGCCGCCGAGAAGAAGCTCGTCTTCGCCTACTCGAACAGCGAGGCCGGCCAGAAGCGCAAGGTCGCCATCGAGGACGCGCTGACGAAGATCGGCATCGACGTAGTCTCGAAGGAGATCGACTCCGCGAGCTACTACGAGCAGATCGGCAAGGTCAAGAACCCGTACGACATGTACATCTCCGGCTGGGGCCAGGACTGGCCGTCGGCAGCCACGGTCGTCACGCCCATCTACGACGGTGACCAGGTCGCCGACGGTGCGCCGAACTACTCGCACATCAACGACCCGAAGGTCCAGGAACTCATCAAGAAGGCCCTGACTCAGGAGCCGACCGAGGCCTCCAAGACCTGGACGGAAGCGCACCACTACATCCTGGAGAAGGTCAACCCGGCCGCTCCGCTCTGGTACACCAAGCAGTTCCAGCTCTACGGTTCGAACATCGGCGGTGCTCGCTACAGCACCGAGTCGAGCTACATCGACGTCACCCGACTGTTCCTGAAGTCGTAACTCTGTACGGCTGATCGCGGGGGTGCGCACCAGGCGGAGCGCACCCCCGCGGTTCCGTGAACCCGTCCCATCCCGTCTCCGCACGTCTCCGCAGAGAGCAGCCCCCCGCCATGTTTCAGTTCATCCTCCGGCGCACGGTCGGTGCCGTCGTCACCCTGTTCCTGATCGGCGCCGCCACGTTCTTCCTGTTCGTCGCAGCGCCCTCCGACTACGCCTCACTGGCCTGTGGCAAGGACTGCTCGCCCGCGAGACTCGAGGACATCCGTACCGCCCTTGGGCTCAACCTGCCCCTCGCACAGCAGTTCTGGGACTTCATGTCCGGCATCGTGACCGGCCGTGACTTCCCGCAGGGCCACTGCAGCGCACCCTGCCTCGGACAATCGTTCTACTACAACGACATGGTCTGGAACCTCATCAAGGACCGCTTCCCGCTGACCCTGTCGCTGACGATCGGCGCGCTGGTCGTCTTCCTGGTCGTGGGTCTTGGCGCGGGCATGCTCTCCGCCTACAAGCGCGGCTCCCTGGTGGACAAGATCTCCACCGGCGCGTCCATGGTGCTCAGCTCGTTCCAGATCTACTTCCTCGGACCGATCGCGCTGATCATCTTCGTCTACAGCACCGGCTGGATGGAAGACCCCAAGTACGTGCCGTTCACCGAGGACCCGGTCGGCTGGCTCGTCGGACTGTCCATCCCCATGGTCGTCATGGCCACCATCTTCACCGCGCAGTACACGCGTATGGCGCGCGCCTCGATGATCGAGCAGCTCGCGGAGGAACACGTCCGCACCGCCCGCGCCAAGGGCATGTCACAGAAGTACGTCTTCTTCCGCTACGCCTGGCGTGGTTCGCTGATCCCGATCGTCACCGTGCTCGGCATCGACATCAGCGCCCTGCTCGGCGGCGGTGTCGTCACCGAACTGACCTTCTCCCTGCAGGGAATCGGCCGCCTCGCCGTGGACGGGGCTGTCACCAAGGACCTTCCGCTGACGATGGGCATCATGCTGTTCGGGGCCTTCTTCATCCTGCTCCTGAACATCCTTACCGACATCGTGTACGCCTATATCGACCCGCGCGTCCGGCTCTCCTAGGAAGAACGAACCACCGTGACCACACTGACCAAGCCCGAGGGCGCACCGGCCCCGACCGGTCCGGACAGCTTCCTCTCGGTCCGCGATCTCAAGGTGCAGTTCTCCACCGAGGACGGCATCGTCAAGGCGGTCGACGGGCTGTCCTTCGACGTCGAGCGCGGCAAGACCCTGGGCATCGTGGGCGAGTCCGGATCGGGCAAGTCCGTCACGAACCTGACGATCCTCGGTCTGCACAACCCGATGAGCACGACCGTCGACGGCGAGATCGTCCTCGACGGCAAGGAGCTCGTCACCGCCACGGAGAAGGAGCTCGAGCAGCTCCGCGGCAACAAGATGGCGATGATCTTCCAGGACCCGCTGACCGCGCTCTCCCCGTACTACACGGTGGGCCGCCAGCTGTCCGAGCCCTTCATGAAGCACACCGGCGCCTCCAAGAAGGAGGCCAAGGACCGGGCCGTGCAGATGCTGGAGAAGGTCGGCATCCCGCAGCCCAAGACGCGCTTCGACGACTACCCCCACCAGTTCTCCGGCGGTATGCGCCAGCGCGCGATGATCGCCATGGCGCTGATGTGCGACCCCGACCTGCTGATCGCCGACGAGCCCACCACCGCGCTGGATGTGACGGTGCAGGCCCAGATCCTGGACCTGCTCAAGGACCTCCAGCAGGAGTTCGGCTCCGCGATCATCTTCATCACGCACGACCTCGGCGTCATCTCGAACATGGCCGACGACCTGCTGGTGATGTACGCGGGCCGGGCCGTGGAGCGCGGCAGCGTGAAGGAAGTCCTCCGCACGCCGCAGCACCCGTACGCCTGGGGTCTGCTCACCTCCATGCCGCGCCTGGACGGTGACATCAACGAGGCGCTGACGCCGATCCCCGGCTCGCCGCCCTCGCTGCTCAACCCGCCCTCGGGCTGCCCCTTCCACCCGCGCTGCGCCTTCACCGGCGAGGTGTCGGGCAGCCTCTGCACCGACGTACGGCCCTCGCTGGGGGACGGGCGCGCCTCCGCGTGCCACCTGTCGGCGGAGCAGAAGCAGACCATCTTCATCGACAAGATCCAGCCCCGGCTGCGCTAGGGAGCACCGAGACATGAGCGACAACCTCACCCTCCCCACCCAGCAGGGTTCCACCGGCACGTCGACCGAGGAACTGCTCAAGATCGAGGGCCTCACCAAGCACTTCCCGATCTACGGCGGCTTCCCGATCAAGCGGAAGGTCGGCGCCGTGCAGGCGGTCGACGGCATCGATCTGAGCATCGGTGTCGCCGAGAGCGTCGGCATGGTGGGCGAGTCGGGCTGCGGCAAGTCGACCGCGGGCCGGCTCATCACCCGCCTCCTGGAGCCGACCGGTGGCAAGATCACCTACTCCGGTCAGGACATCACGCACGCCTCGCGCAGGCAGCTGGCGCCGGTCCGCTCCGAGATCCAGATGATCTTCCAGGACCCGTACAGCTCCCTGAACCCGCGCCAGACCGTCGGCACGATCATCAAGTCGCCGATGGAGGTCAACGGGATCGAGCCGGCTGGCGGCCGGGAGAAGAAGGTCCGGGAGCTGCTGGAGCTGGTCGGGCTCAACCCCGAGCACTACAACCGCTTCCCGCACGAGTTCTCCGGCGGCCAGCGTCAGCGCATCGGGGTGGCCCGCGCGCTCGCCCTGCAGCCGAAGCTGATCGTGGCGGACGAGCCGGTCTCCGCGCTGGACGTCTCCATCCAGGCCCAGGTGGTGAACCTCCTCAAGAAGGTCCAGGAGGAGATGGGCATCGCGTTCCTGTTCATCGCCCACGACCTGGCGATCGTGCGGCACTTCTCGCAGCGCGTCGCGGTGATGTACCTCGGCAAGATCGTCGAGGTGGGCGACCGGGACTCGATCTACAACCGCCCGCGTCACCCGTACACCCACGCCCTGCTGTCCGCCGTCCCCGAGGTGGCGATGGACGACGAGACGGACGCCCGCGAGCGCATCCGCCTCGCCGGTGACGTCCCCTCGCCGATACACCCGCCGTCGGGCTGCCGCTTCCGTACGCGCTGCTGGAAGGCGCAGGACAAGTGCGCGAGCGAGGAGCCCCCGCTGGTCCAGCTCTCCGGCAACCGTGGGGGCCACCTGACGGCCTGCCACTTCCCGGAGGAGCCCACGACGGAGGCCCGCGACGAGGACGTCGTCCTGGACCCGGCGCTCAAGGCGCTGGAGGCGGACGCCACGGAGGACTGAGGTCCCGAGACGCGTGAACCGGCCGGGGGTGAGGAGCTGCGGCTCCTCACCCCCGGCTTTATTCGTTCGACATACGGGCGCGGAAGAGAAACCCTCGCACGCGGTATCCCTCACACGCGGTATCCCTCACACGGCCCGGAGGCCAGGTTGTCTTTCGCCACGATCCACAACATCACCTTCGACACCACCGGTGACCCCTACGACCTCGGCCTGTTCTGGAGCGCGGTGTTCGGCCGCCCCCTGGCCGACGACGACAAGCCCGGCGACCCGGAGGCGCTGATCGACGACCCGGACGGCGGTCCGAGGATCCTGTTCATCCGCGTGCCGGAGGGCAAGTCGGTGAAAAACCGCCTCCATCTCGACCTGCGGCCACACGGCCGCACCCGCGACGAGGAGGTTGAGCGGCTGGTCTCCCTGGGCGCCCGGGTCGTAGCGGACCACCGCCGCCCCGACGGCACCGGCTGGGTCCTGATGGCGGACCCGGAGGACAACGAGTTCTGCGTGGAACGCGGCGACCTGGGCTGATCAGCAGACCTGCGCGGTGACGTAGTCCGCGTGGAATTCTCTGCGCTGCGCCGCCGTCAGATGGCAGGCCGCGCCGTGGCTCGGGGTGCGGGGAAGGTGGGGGCGGCGGGTCGCGCAGTGGCCCTCCGGGACCTGTTCCGTGAAGGCGCAGCGGGGCTCGAAGCGGCAGCCCGGGAGGGGGTCCAGGAGGGACGGGGGTGCGCCCGGGATCGGGGAGAGGGGGATGTCGACCGGGGCTTTCAGGGTCGGCATGGAGCCCAACAGGCCCCAGGTGTACGGGTGTTCAGGCGTCCTCAGTACCTCGGCGCGGGTGCCGTGCTCCACCGCCCGGCCCGCGTACATCACCAGGATGTCGTCCGCCATACGGGAGATGACGCCCAGGTCGTGCGTGATGAACACGATCGACGTGCCGGACTCCTGCTGGAGGTCCTTCAGCAGGTCCATGATCTGGGCCTGGACCGTGACGTCCAGGGAGGTCGTCGGCTCGTCGGCGATGAGGAGCTGCGGGTCGCAGACCAACGCCATGGCGATCATCACCCGTTGGCGCATGCCGCCGGAGAACTGGTGGGGATAGTCGTCGGCGCGGAGCTGCGGCTGCGGGATGCCCACTCGCCGCAGCATCTCCACCGCACGCGCCCTGGACTCCCTGCGGGACGCGCCCTTGTGCCTGGTGTACGTCTCCGCGATCTGCCGGCCCACCGTGTGGTACGGCGACAGGGACGCCAGCGCGTCCTGGAAGATCATCGCCATCTTGCTGCCGCGCAGCCTCTCCAGCTCCCGTTCCCGAGCCGTGAGCAACTCCTTGCCGTCCAGGACGATTTCCCCGGTCAGCGTCGTGCGCGTGCGGTCGTGCAGGCCCAGGATCGCCAGGTTCGTCACCGACTTGCCCGAGCCGGACTCGCCGACGATGCCCAGGGTCCGGCCACGCCCCACGTCGAAGGACAGGCCGTCGACCGCCCGCACCACGCCGTCGTCGGTGGGGAAGTGCACCTTCAGGTCCCGTACGGACAGGAAAGGGGCAGGGGCGGGTGCAGGGCCGGGGGCAGGGGTGGTGGCGGCGGTGGCGGTCGACTCGGCCTTTGAGGTCACCGTGCGTGTTCCTACGCCAGCCTGATCCGCGGATCGATCAGCGCGTACACCGCGTCCACCACGATGTTCGCCACGACGATCGCCGCCGCGGCCACCAGGACCACCCCCAGCAGCAGCGGCAGGTCGTTGTCCCGTACCGCCTTGATGGACAGGGCGCCGATGCCGTGCAGGCCGAAGGTCTCCTCGGTGATGATCGCGCCGCCGAGCAGATAGCCGATGTCGAGGCCCAGGATCGTGACGATCGGGCCCATCGCGCCCCGCCAGGCGAACCGGAAGAACACCGTGCGCCGCGACAGGCCCTTGGCGCGGGCCGTACGGACGTAGTCCTCGGCGAGGGTCTCCACGAGCTGGGAGCGGGTCATCCGGGTGTAGTTGGCGGTGAAGATGATCGCGAGGACGAACCAGGGCAGCAGCAGCCCCTTGAACCAGGCCACCGGGTCCGCGCTGAAGCCGACGCTGTCCTGGGGGCGGGGGAGGATGCCCCACTCGTCGGAGAGGTAGTACATGGCGACCACGCCGACGATGTAGATCTGCAGTGACGAGCCGATCAGCGAGACCGACGACGCGATCTTGTCCAGGGGCCGGCCCTGCTTCACCGCCGCCAGCATGCCCGTACCGACACCAAGGACCACGAAGATCACCGTGCTGCCCAGGGTGAGGGACAGGGTGGTGGGGAAGCGGTTGGTGATCAGGCCGAGGACCGGCTCGTGGTTGGTGAAGGAGTAGCCCAGGCAGGGCGCCGCGCAGTGGCCGAGGCCGGCGTAGTCACGGCCCACGAACACACCCGCCAGCCAGTGCCAGTACTGCACCGGCAGCGGGTCGTCGATGCCCAGGTTGCGCCGGACGAGCGCGAGCGTCTCCGGCGTGCAGAGCTTGCCGCAGGCGCTGCGGGCCGGGTCGCGCGGGGCGACGTAGAAGAGGACGAAGGTGATCGCGCTGATGACGAGGAGGATCATCAGCGCACTGGCTGTCCGGCGGAGGATGAAGCGGAACATGGCGATCGATTCCCTGGCGGAACCCCGACACCGGTCCCTGGTGGGCAGAACCGGTGCCGGGGTGGTCGGGTTGTGCGGGGATTGGGGGCCGGCAGGCCCCCTCTAGGGGCGCGGGGAACTGCGCGACCAGCCCCCACGGCCCGCAGCTGAAAAACCGCCTATGCCTTCGCGTACAGCTTGTAGAGAACGAACGACGAGTTCAGGGGGTCGTACTCCGTACCCCCCACCTTGCTCCCGTACAGATAGAACCGCCGCTGATACGTCTCGGGAATGATCGGCGCCTCCTTCTCCATGATGTCCTTGTCCAGCGCCGCCCACGCCGCGTTCGCCTGCGTCGGGCTCGTGAGCGCGGCGGCCTTGTCGATCGCCGCGTCGACCCAACTCGCCTTCAGCTGCGAGACGTTGTTCGCGCCGTTGGCGATCGTCCGGCCGTCGAAGAGCGGCTGGATCATGGTGTAGCCGGTGGGCCAGTCGGGGGCCCAGCCGAACCACATCACGTCGAAGGAGTTGTCGATCTGCTGGACCTGGTCGTAGTAGCTGGTCGACTCCACCGGCTTGATCACCGGGTCGAAGCCCGCCTCCTTGAGGGCGTTGGCGATGACGACCTTCGTCTTCTCGTAGGCGTCGTTGCCGCCCTGCGGGTACGTGTAGACGATCTTCTGGCCGAGCTTGCCGGCCTCCTTCAGCAGCGCCTTCGCCTTCGCGGTGTCGCCCTGCGGCTTCGTCAGCTTGCCGTAGATGTCGAACTTCACCCGGCCCGCCATGTCCGGGCCGAGGATCGTGGTCGCGTAGTCACCGGCCGACGGGCCGCCGTAGATGGTCCGGATCTGCTGCAACGGCCAGGCGTAGTTCAGCGCCTGACGGACCTTCAGGTCGGTGATCCGCTTGCAGTTGATGGCGTAGTAGTACAGGCCCGTCAGCAGTCCGTCGACGGTACGGCTCTTCAGCGCGGGCGTCGTCAGCACCTTCTGGATGCGCTCGGCGGGCACCCCGCTGTACGCCATGATCGCGTACTGGTCGGTCCCGGAGTCCGCGATCAGCCGGTCGGTGCTCTGCAGCGCCTCGGGTCCGAACTCGAAGGCGAACGTGTCCGGGTAGGCGTTGCGGATCGGGTCGGTCGCCGGGTCCCAGTGGGTGTTGCGGACCATCGTCAGCGACTTGTCGACGGAGTGCGCCTTGAGCCGGTACGGGCCGCAGGAGAAGGGGTCCTTGTCGTACTTCTCCTTGGTGTCGTGCTTGGCCGACACCGCCCCGTACGACTGCATCGCCAGCGTCCAGTTGAGGTCCGGGCGGGCCGTCTTGAGGTGGAAGGTGATCGTCTTCTTCGCGGTGTCCGTGACGACCGAGTCGAGGTGCTTGCCGCTGTACGGGCCCTTGTAGACCGAGCGGAAGTCGTTGGTGCCGGTCAGCGCGGCCTGGAGGTAGGTGGCGCCCTCGGTGGTGAAGCTGGCGAAGCCGCGCTCGATGCCGTGCCGTACGTCCTCGACGGTCAGCTCGCTGCCGTCCTCCCACTTCAGCCCGTCCTTCAAGGTGAAGGTCCAGGTCTTGCCGCCGTCCGACATGGTGCCGGTGTCGGTGGCGAGGTCGCCGACCAGCTTCATCGCGCCGCCGTCGATGCGGTAGCCGGTGAGGCAGCGGATGTAGAGGTTGCCGATCTCGGAGTTCCACGAGTAGTAGATGCGCTGCGGGTCGAGGTGCGAGAAGTCCTGCGGGCCGATCGGCCGGATCGTGCCGCCCTTCTTCGCCCCCGGGATCTCCGGCGCGGGCCCCGTGGAGTCCTCCTTGGTGCCGATGCTGACCGCCGCGAACTTGGCGGTACCGGCCGCGCCACCGCCGCCCGAGGTGCCGCCGCCGCCTCCCCCACCGCTGCTGCACGCGGACAGGACCATGGAGCCGCCGGCGGCTACCGAGGTGGCGATGACGAAGTTTCTGCGCGAGAGAGACATGGGTTGTCCTGCCTGAATCAGGGAGAAGGGGTGTTTCCCGGTGTTTCCGGACGCATCCGGTTTTTTCCTGGGCGGGGCCGGTGCGGGGCCGGACGGTGTGGCGTGGGCATGCGGCGCTGCTGTTCAGCGCCTCGTCTTCGGGTCCAGTGCGTCGCGCACGGAGTCGCCGAGGAGGTTGAAGGCGATGACGAAGATGACCATCGAGAGGCCGGGGAAGAGCATGTACGTGATGTCGTTCTGGTAGACCTGCGCCCCGCGCTGGATCATCACGCCCCAGTCGGGCGTGGGGTCGCTGAGCCCGACCCCGAGGAAGGCGAGCGCCGCCTCGGTGGTGACGTACATGGGCAGCGCGAGGGTCGCCTGGATGAGGACCGGGGTCCACAGGTTGGGCAGCAGTTCCTTGAAGATGATCCGGGCCGGGGAGGCGCCGGTGACCTTGGCGGACTCCACGAACTCCCGCTCGCGCAGGGCGAGTACCTCACCGCGCAGCAGCCGGGCGATGGGCGCCCAGCCGAACGCTGTCATCACGGAGATGAGGCTGACGACGGTCAGCCAGGTCGGGGTGTTCTCCTCCGGCGACACGAAGACGGAGATCATCACGGGCCAGAAGGCGATGAAGAACAGGGTGGAGGGGAACGCCAGCAGGATGTCGATGACCCGGCCCACGAACCCGTCGATCCGCCCGCCCAGATAGCCGGCGGTGAGCCCGACGGCGATGCCGAGCAGGGTGACCAGCGCGGTCGTCACCGTGGCGATGAGGAGCGAGTTGCGGATGCCGTAGAGCAGCAGGGTGAAGACGTCCCGGCCGAGCTGGGGTTCTACCCCGAACCAGAAGTCGCCGCTGATCCCGCCGTTGGGCCGGATCGGGAAACCGAACTCGTTGAGCAGTCCGGTGCCGTTCTGGCCGTACGTGGTGTACGGGTCCTTGCCGTAGAGCTTGGCGATCAGGGGGGCGGCGATACCCGCCGCGAAGAACAGCACGACCACGACGGCCGAGACGACGCCGGTCCGGTCGCGTCTGAAGCGCAGCCAGGCGATCCTGCCCGGCGAGCGGCCGGTGCCGCCGCGGGCCGGCGCGGTGGGCGCCGGCGGTTCAGCACCGGAATCGGCCGCCACCTGGGGTGCGGTGGCGGAAGGTATAGACGAGGTCACATTGGGGACTTTTCAGCGCCGCTTCGGTCGCCGTCAATGTTTTGTTGACGCCTTTGATCTGGACTTTTGCCCTTTGACTCAGGTGTGGTGTGCCACTTGGTTCAGCTTTTGACGGCCATGACCAAAGCGGGAGGGAAGCGCGGGGCGGTCGAGGTGACCTCGGAATTCCGGGACGATCTTGTCGACGGATGCCGATAACCGCACAAACGCACACGAACCGCGTTTACACGCAGGCAACTTGGCCGACCCGATCTCGATATATGGACGGGCCACTCTGAGGAACGTACGGCCGTGCGGGTGCCGTAAACGGGCCGGGGCTCGCCATGTAGCCCCGGCCCGTTGCCGTACCCCGTGCCCTGCGACCTACGCGAGCCTCAACGCCCGCTTCAGGAAGTCGACTTGAAGCAGCAGCAGGTTCTCCGCGACCTGTTCCTGCGGGGTCATGTGCGTGACGCCGGACAGGGGGAGCACCTCGTGCGGGCGGCCTGCGGCCAGCAGGGCAGAGGACAGCCGCAGGGCGTGCGCGAAGACGACATTGTCGTCCGCGGTGCCGTGTACGACCATCAGCGGCCGGTGCGGCTCGGCGGGCGACGACAGCCCGGCGTCCGTCACCAGTGAGCTGTTCGCGTACGCCTCCGGTGCCGTGGCAGGGTCGCCCAGGTACCGCTCCGTGTAGTGCGTGTCGTAGAGACGCCAGTCCGTCACCGGGGCCCCCGCGATACCCGCGTGGAAGATGTCGGGGCGCCGCAGGACCGCCAGCCCCGCGAGCCAGCCGCCGTAGGACCAGCCGCGGATCGCCACCCGGGAGAGATCGAGAGGGTGACGCTTGGCGAGGTCCAGCAGGGCGTCGACCTGATCGTCCAGCGAGAGGGTGAGGTCTCCGTCGATGGCCTTTTCCCAGGCCGGCGAGCGCCCCGGGGTGCCACGTCCGTCCGCGACGACCACCGCGAAGCCCTGGTCGGCGAACCACTGCGAGGTCAGATGCGCGTTGTGCGCGGCGACCACGCGGGGGCCGTGCGGACCGCCGTAGGGGTCCATGAGGACGGGGAGGGGAGTGACGCCGTCGTAGTCGGTCGGCATAAGCAGGGCGCATGGAATTCTGCGTGCGCCCCCCTCGGTGAGCGTCATGCGCGGGGACAAACCGGGGTCTTCGGCGTACGAGGCGACGGTCGCCACGGGCTTTCCGTCGCGCAGCACCTGCACCTGGGCCCCCGGCCGGTCCGGCACCGCCGACACGAGCACGGTCACGCCCCCGGCGCGAACCGCAGAGTGCACGCCGGACTCTTGCGAGACGCGCTCCAATCCGAGCTCGTTCACTCGATAGACGTGCACTTCACCGATCTCGTTGCCGCCCGCATCCGCACCCGGCCCTGCGGACGCCGACACGAGCACGTCGTCCGCCGAGACGTCCAGCACCGCGCGGACGTGCAACTGACCGCCGGTCAGAGGCCGTTCCCCAACAGCCAACACCCGGGCGCCACCCTCGTCGGAGATGCGCACGAGCTGCCCGGAGGGGCTCCAACAGGGCACGCCAGGGAAAAGATCAAGCCAATGTGGATCTTCTTCCGCGTGCACCATCCGGGTCGCCCCCGTGTCCGGGTCGACGGCCAGGAAAAGCTGCCCGCGCTGATCCCGCGACTGCACCAGGATCAGCGGCGCACCCGCCGCTGACCAGTGCACACGCGCCAGATACGGGTACCGCGCCCGGTCCCAGACCACCTCGGTGCGCACACCCTCGAGGGTCAGTACGAAGAGCCGCACCTCCGCGTTCAAGGTTCCCGCCACCGGATACGCGACCCGCTGCGGCTCACGTTCCGGATGCGCGGGATCGGCGATCCACCAGCGGTCCACGGGCGCGTCGTCGGCCCGCGCGACCAGCAGCCGGTCCGACTCCGGGGACCACCAGAACCCCCGCGACCGGGCCATCTCCTCGGCCGCGATGAACTCGGCCAGCCCGTACGTCACCGTCTCCGACTCGGGCTCGGCGAGCGTGCGGGCCCACTCGCCGGTGAGGTCGGCGAGACACAGGGCGCCGTCCGCGACGTACGCGACGAGCCGGCCGTCGGGGGAGGGGCGGGGGTCGATGACGGGCCCCGGGGTGGCGATCTCGTTCACCGTCCCGGCTCGCAGCTCGGCCACGAAAAGCCGCCCGGACAAGGCGAAGGCGGCCAGTTCGACGGCCGAGTCGGTGGCATAGCCGACGATCCCGGCGCTGCCCTCACGACTGCGTTCCCGGCGCGCCCGCTCCTCGGGGGACAGCGTCTCGTCGGCCCCGCCGAGGAGCGCGAACGGGTCGGCGGCGACGCGCTCGCCGCCGTCCGAAAGGTCCAGCACCCACAGTTTGTTGGCCCGGTCGGTACCCGAGGAGGACCGCAGATAGGCGACCCGCGAACCGTCGGGCGCCACGGTGAACGCGCGGGGCGCGCCAAGCGTGAATCGCTGGGTGCGGGCGTGCCGGCGGGGGAAGGAGACAGGCTCGGTCGTCATGCCCCGACCATATTGGCCATGCGCCCCCTTGTGCGGCAGTGCGCCGACCGATGCGCGCGGGCGAATAGTTATGATCACTGACAGCGAGTGGGTATGAACCTGCTGGCCACTGTATGGATTTACTGCCCCCATAGTCCGACCCCCCGCGTCCCTGGGCCCCTTGGAGGTGAGCCGCCGTGGCACTTTCGATTTCGGCGGTCGTGCTGCTGGCGATCATCGTCATCCTGCTGATCAGGAAGTCAGGGCTCAAGGGAGGGCATGCGGTGGTGTGCATGCTCCTGGGGTTCTACATGGCCTCATCGACCTTCGCCCCGACGATCAGCGACCTGACGACGAGCATCGCGGGCATGATCGGCGATCTGAAGTTCTGATCGTGCGCGCTGAACGGCGCCGGTGGCGGTGGATGGGCTGCTGGTAGGGCTCTGATGGGCTCCGGTGAGTGCACGACCGGAGCCGGACCTCGCCGGACGCCCATCCAGTGCGACGTCCGCTTCTCGAGTCGCGGGCTACCGCGCCGTACGCGACTTGCCCTTGCCCTTCTTACGCAGCTTCCGCATGCGCTCACGCTCACGTGCCCGGCGCTCCTCGGCCCGGGCGTTCTGGAGGCGGTACCCGCCCCATCCCAGGAGCGCTGACGTGAGCAGGCAGGCGATGAGGGCGCTTCCGGTTCCGGGGATGTACTCGCAACCGTCCCTGCACGACGGGCAGTTCTTGCCGGGCAGGGAGGCGAGGAGGTACATGAGTACGGCGAATGCCGTCCCCGCGCAGAGGGCCATGCCGAGCTCATGCCCTGCCCGCCGCAGCCGCGATCCGCTGGAGGCCAGTCCGGAAAACCACCGGGCGCCGACAAAGCCGAGGGTCACGATCACCCCGGCGGCGACCCCGAACGCCCATGACCCGCCTGGCCAGTCGACCACGACGGGCGCTGTCGCCCGGGCGAACCACTTCCACAGGCCCAGCGCCATGACAACACCGGCACCGAGGGCGATCACCACCCCTGCGAGTGCGAAGCCTTCCCAGGTCCTGAACGCTCTGCCGCGCTCGCCCATCACTTGGACGCGTGGGGGATGAAGCCGGCCCAGGCGGAGGGGGTGAAGCCCAGACGCGGGCCGTTTTCTATGTGCTTGGAGTCTCGGACGTGGATCGTCTTCGGGGTGGTGGCGATCTCGACGCAGGAGTCTCCGTCGGGGCCACTGCTGTGGCTGCTCTTGAACCACGCCAGCTCTGCGGCGTCCTTGGCTGAGGTCTCGCGGATCATGTCTCTCCCAGCAGTTGCTCGATGAGGGCCAGTGACTCCCCAGGTGGGAGAGCCAACGCCCGGATGGTGCCGAACCGCAGCTCAACGATCCTCAGCTGCTTCGGATCGGAAATCGGGCGGCCGTTGAACGCGCCGTCCGAGCGACCAACCGCCGTGCCGTCCGCGAACTTCAGCAGCTCAATCCTGCCACTCATGCCGGGGTGGGCGAGGGGCACCCCGACCGCCGTCCACCCGCCTCCTCCCGAGGTTCGCTTGGCTGCCACCCTGGCTCGATACGCTGGCGGGGGCATCCCCAGGAGGACACGATGAGCACCCAGTCTGACCACGGACACGAGCTGATCCCCCGTCCCGAGCACGCCCCTGACGCTCTGCGCGCGGCCCTCGCGGCCGTCGAACCGGGACGTCTGGAGGAGATGCAGGCGCAGAAGGACGAGGCCTTCGCCAAGGCGGTGGAGTGGCAGTCCCTCAGCCCTGTGCAGAGCGCGGGATGCACTACGGGAACTGAGTGCCGTCCTGGACGAGGCCATGAGGGCGGCCCGCGAGTGAGCTGGAAGGGCGTCGTGCGGAACGAGCGCGTTTACGCCGTTCAGATCACATACCTGGGGTAATGAGGAACGAACGCGATGGCCACCGGCCCGGACAGACCACAGCTGAGCACCTCCTCCCACGCGTACCGGACCATGCGGGACTTCGTTCGGACGATGGACGACGCGTTGCCTGGGAAGTTCGAGGTCACCAAGGAAGGGATTGTCCACGACCTGCTGCGGCCCAATGGTCGCCACGAACTGACTGTGGCCCGCCTTCGGAGAGGCCTTGAGGCGGTCATGCCGGAAGGAATCGTGGCCCACACCGGGACCCCGGATGTGGAGGATGAATTCGAAGGCATCATGCGCCGTCCCGACGTCATGCTGCTCGCGGAGGCGGGCATGGAGGGTGCCGGGTCGTTCGACCCCCGCACCCTCATCGCCGCGATCGAGGTCGTATCCAGTTCCAACCCGGCCAACGACTGGGTCACCAAGCTGCGCGACTACCCCCTGATCGGCATCCCCGTCTACGCGATCTTCGACCCGCGCACCGGCACCGGCGCCGTCCTCAGCGACATCCGCCCCACCCCCGACGGCCCCCGCTACGCGACCCGCAAGGACTTCGTCTACGGCGAGGACGTCACCATCGTCGACTGGACGATTGCGACCTCCGGTCTGCCGCGTTACCCACAGGAGTGACGGCCGGGCAGGTGGCGGCGGGACGCAGCCCTGCGCCTCGTAGGCTTGGCCCATGACGGAACTGCCCGACCGGCGTCTGCTTCTGGTGCACGCGCACCCGGACGACGAGTCGATCAACAATGGCGCGACCATGGCCAGGTACGCGGCCGAGGGTGCCCTGGTGACACTGGTCACCTGCACCCTCGGTGAGCACGGCGAGGTCATTCCGCCCGAGCTCGCGCATCTCACCGGGGCCGCCCTCGGCGAGTACCGGCTGCGTGAGCTGGACGAGGCGATGCGCGCCCTCGGTGTCGCCGACCACCGCCTGCTCGGCGGAGCCGGACGCTTCGGTGACTCCGGGATGATGGGGCTCGCCGACAACGACGACCCCGGCTGCTTCTGGCAGGCGGACGTCGACGAGGCGGCCGCGTACCTCGTCGAGGTGATTCTCGAGGTCCGCCCGCAGGTCCTGGTGACATACGACCCGGACGGCGGCTACGGCCACCCCGACCACATCCAGGCCCACCGCGTCGCCATGCGCGCAGTGGAGCTGGCCGCCGAGGCCGGCTGGAGCGTCCCCAAGGTGTACTGGAACCGGGTGCCCCGTCCGGTCGCCGAGGAGGGCTTCGCGCGTCTTCAGGAGGCCCTGCCCGGGCTGCCCTTTCCCAAGGTCGCCGCGATCGACGACGTACCGGGTGTGGTGGACGAGGACCGGATCACCACGGCCCTCGACGGCACCGCGTACGCCGCCGCCAAAGCCGCCGCGATGCGCGCCCACGCCACGCAGATCGAGGTGGCCGAGCCCTGGTTCGCCCTCTCCAACCAGCAGGCCCAGCCGCTCTTCACGGACGAGTACTACGAGTTGGTACGTGGGGAGCAGCAAGGCAAACACGGCGCGGTGCGTGAGACGGATCTGTTCGACGGGCTCACGGAGAGCGGTGTGCGATGAGTGCCGGGAGTGGGAAGAGTGGCAGGAGCGCGGCAAGGGGAGAGAGCGCTGCGAGTGGAAACAAAGCTGCGCGTGGCGATAGTGCGAAGAGTGCTAACGGGAAGATCGCCGCGGGTGGGGCGCGTGGGAAGGCCGTGACGGGCGTCGGGGGAGCCGGGGGCGGTGGGGGCGGCGGAGGGAGTCTGCTGGCTCAGCCGCTTGTCGGGCCCTCTCCGGGGCGTGCGGCGGTCTATCTGGGGCTCTTCGTCCTCGGAGCCGTCGTGGGGGCCGCGGGGGCGCTCGTACAGGCCGCCTGGTTTCCGGGCGGGCTGCTGCTCGCGCTGGGCGGAGCGGCCGGGCTCTTCCTCGGCGGGGCGCGGGGCGTCGGCACGCGCGCCGGGGCGGTCGCGCCGGCGGCCGGCTGGATGATCGCCGTCGTCCTGCTCACCGCCAGCCGCCCGGAGGGGGACTTCCTGTTCGCCGCAGGAGTCGGCTCGTACCTCTTCCTCCTCGGTGGGATGGCTGTAGCTGTGATGTGCGCCACCCTCGCCAGGACGCGGCAACCGGACGGCTCCGCCGTCCGACTTGGCAAGTGACGTACTACTTCGCCGCCGCAACCACGTGGGGGTCCAGTGATGGTTTCCTCAGCGGTCGTGGGATACGCGCCAGGAGTGGCCAGTATGGTGGTGCGCGCCGCCGAGCTGCCCGCGTGAGGTCGCGTCGGGCGGCGGAGCCAACCGGGAGAACCTGCCTTGAGTCGTGAAACTGACAGTCCGTCCTCCGGGCCCAACGGGCGCGGAGGTGCCGCCTACCCCTCGGGGACACCGCCGTACGGCACGCCCATGGCGTCCGACGGCGGTGCGGACGCGGGCCGTTCGGCCGCGGAGCCCGACGGGCCCAAGACCGAGACCACGCTGACGACCCGGATCCGGATCAACATCCCCGGATCCCGGCCGATTCCGCCGGTCGTCGTCCGCACCCCCGTCGCGGACACCGAGTCCTCCGAGGAGACCGGCACGCACGCGCGGCCGAAGACGGGAGGCGACGGCAGAGCGACGCCGGGCGCGGCCCCGTCCCCCGGCATCGCCGAGCCCTCCGCCGAATCCGCCGGTCAGCCGGGGGACAAGACCAGCGACTGGTTCGCGCCGCGCAAGTCCGGTGCGCCCAAGGGCACTCCGGGCGGCGGCGCGAGCAACGGGGCCGGTATGCCCGGTGTTTCGGGCCCCGTGCCCAGCGGTCCCCGGCCCGCCGGTCCCAACGGCACAGGGTCGGCCGGTGCTTCACGTCCCGGCGGTCCCAACGGCGTGGGTTCCACGGGCTCTTCGCGTCCCGGCCTCGGTGTCATGGGCGCCGCGGGCAACGCGGGCGGCCCACGTGCCGCAGGCGGCGGTACGAAGGGTGCCGGGCTCCCCGGTGCCACCGGCGCCGGTCCCGTGGCGCCCGGGCACGGCGGCGGCACCGGTTCCTTCGACGTGTCCGCGCTGGCGGCCGGGGCGGGACCGCTGAGCACGTCTCCCCGCCCGTCGGCCGGGAATCCCCCCGGCCAGGGCGATCCCGGCTTCGGCGTCGGACTCGACGACGGCCGTGGTGAGCCGCGTCGCGACGACCTGCCGTACTTCTCGGACAACGGGCAGGGGCGGAATACGCAGGGCGGTCAGGCCGGGCCGAACGGCCAGGGCGGCCCCCACGCGCAGAACGGCCACGCAGACCGGAACGGCCAGAACGGCCAGAACGGCCAGAACGGCCAGAACGGCTTCGGCGGTCAGGCCGGCGCATTCGGGCCCCAGCACGACTTCACGGCGTCCAACGACTTCACCGCGCCCAACGACTTCGGCGATTTCGGTGACTTCGGCGGCCCGAATGGCCAGGGCGGCCCCAATGGCCAGAACGGCCAGAACGGCCAGAACGGCCAGAACGGCTTCGGGGTCGGCGGCCCCGTAGCCCGTCCCGGAGGTCCCGTCCGACGCGGTCCCGCCGGTCCCACCGGCGGTCCCGTCACCGGAGACGGCCCTGTCGTCCCGCCTGTCACCGGCAACGGCTCCGTCGCCCCCGGCGCCCCCGGCGTCTCCGGCACGGGTCGGCTCGCCGCCGGGCTCAGTGACGACACCGCGATCCTGACCCCGCAGAAGCACGCCCCCGAACCGGGCGGCGGCTTCCACGGCGGCTCCGTGGACAACATCTCCAGCTCCACCCTCACCAGCGCCATGCCCGTCGTACCGGACGAGCGGAACTCCCTGTTCGGGCCGGGCACGCACTCCGACGGTCCGCTTCCGCACACCCCGCCGAAGCTGCCCGAGCCGGTGTCGCCGAGCACGCCCGCCGCAGCCGCGCCCAAGGGCAAGAAGGCGAAGAAGAAGGGCCGCAGCAAGGTCACGCTGCTCTTCGTCGCCGTCTTCGTCGCCGCCGGTGCCGTGTACGGCGCGGGGCTGCTGATGAACCACTCCGACGTGCCCAAGGGCACCACCGTGTTCGGCGTCGACATCGGCGGCGGCACCCGTGACGACGCCGTCAAGAAGCTCGACGACGCCTTCGACGACCGGATGACCCAGCCCCTGAAGCTGACGGTCGACGGCAAGACGGTCGAGCTCAAGCCGGACCAGGCAGGACTCCAGTTCGACACCCAGGCCACGGTCCGGGCGGCGGCCGTCAGCGACTACAACCCGGTGTCGGTGGTCGGCTCGCTCTTCGGGCAGCAGCGGGTCGTCGAACCCGTCATGCCGGTCGACGAGGAGAAACTGGCCGCCGCGCTCCAGCGGGTGGCCGGCGGGGCGAGCTCGGCGACCGACGGCACGATCAAGTTCGTGTCCGGCAAGGCCGTCGCCGTCTACGGCAAGGCGGGCAAGGGCATCGACGCCGGCGCGGCCGCCGAGTCGGTCGAGAACGCCTACCGCAGTCAGGTGGAGACCGGCACGAGTACGCCGATCCAGGTCCCCACCAAGACGCAGGAGCCGACGATCTCGAACGCCGAGGTCGATCGCATGATGAAGAAGTTCGCCATCCCGGCGATGTCCGCGAACGTTACCGTCCGCCCGGACACCGGCGCGCCGGAGCTGGAGTTCAGTCCGAAGAACTCGCTGTGGAAGTTTCTCCAGGTGAAGCCGATCAACGGCACGCTCGTCGAGGCCTATGACAAGGCCGCGCTGAAGGAGCTGTACGGCGGGACGTTCGATCAGGTTCTGATCGCCCGTGGCAACGGCAACAAGACGCCGGTCACCGTCGAGGATGTCATCGGGGCGTTGCGGCAGGCTCTGGTCAGCACCACCAATCGGGTCGGTGTCATCGAGACCAACCCGAGTTGAGCGGTCAGCCGGATACGCGGTTCTTCGGCCGCGGCCCGGTGGGTGGCCTGTCGCGCAGTTCCCCGCGCCCCTGAAGGGGGGCGCGGGGTCGCGCACATGACATCTGTCATCCGGCAGTCAGGATCCCCGGCACTGCCACGCCGACCCGGCCCGCGGCCACCATGGGCGCATGGAAACCACCACCGTGGTCGCGTTCGACCAGGTCACCAAGAGTTACGGCGACGTACGGGCCGTCGACGGGCTCGCGCTCACCCTTCGGCCCGGTGAGACGGTCGCCCTTCTGGGCCCCAACGGCGCCGGCAAGTCGACCACCCTGGACCTGCTCCTCGGTCTCAAGCAGCCCGACAGCGGCACGGTTCGCGTCCTCGGCAAGAGCCCCCGGGACGCCATCGTCGCCGGTGACGTCGGGGCCATGCTCCAGAGCGGCGGCCTGATGGACGAGGTCACCGTCCGCGAGCTCGTGTCGCTGGTCTGCGCCCTGCACCCGCGCCCCTTCCCGGTCGGCGAGGTCCTCTCCCGGGCCGGCATCACCCAGCTCGCCGACCGCAAGGTCAACAAGCTGTCCGGCGGCCAGGAGCAGCGCGTACGGTTCGCGCTCGCCACGGCCGGGGACAGCGCCCTGATCGTCCTGGACGAGCCCACCACCGGCATGGACGTCACCGCCCGCCAGGCCTTCTGGGCGACCATGCGCGAGCAGGCGGACCAGGGGCGTACGGTCCTGTTCGCCACCCACTACCTGGAGGAGGCGGACGCGATAGCCGACCGCGTCCTCGTCCTCCACCGGGGACGGCTGCTGGCCGACGGAACGGCCGCCGAGATCAAGGCGAAGGCGGGCGCGCGCCGGATCTCGTTCGACCTGGAGGCACTGGAGACCCCGGTGAACGAGGAGGCACTGCGCTCCCTGCCCTTCCTCACCTCCCTCGACATATCCGGTCAGACGGTCCGCATCCAGTCCTCCGACGCCGACGCGACCGTCCACGCCGTGTACGGCCTCGGCCTCTACCCGCGCAACCTCGAAGTGGCCGGCCTGGGCCTCGAGCAGGCGTTCGTCACCCTCACCGCCGCAGCCGAGGAGGCGCGCACAGCATGAACAACCTCATCCGACTCGAGATCACCCGGGCCCTGCGCAACCGCAAGTTCCTGTTCTTCTCGGTGATCTATCCGTCCGCCCTGTTCCTGCTGATCGCGGGCAGCGCCGACGCCACCACCAAGGTCGACGGAACGGGCCTGACCGTCCCGACGTACATGATGGTCTCCATGGCCTCCTTCGGCGCGCTGACGGCCGTCCTGATGGGCAACAGCGAGCGCATCGCCAAGGAGCGGGAGAGCGGCTGGGTACGGCAGTTGCGGCTGACCCCGCTGCCGGGCCGCGGCTTCGTGCTGGCGAAGACGGCGAGCGCGGCCGTGATCAGCCTCCCGTCGATCGTGATCGTCTTCGTCGTCGCGGCGGCGGTGAAGGACGTACGCCTGGACGCCTGGAAGTGGCTGGCGCTCACCGCGGCCATCTGGATCGGCAGCCTGGTCTTCGCCGCGCTCGGGGTGGCCATCGGCTATCTGGCGAGCGGGGACGCGGTCCGCCCGATCACGATGATCGTCTACTTCGGCCTGTCCATGCTCGGCGGCCTGTGGATGCCGACGACGACCTTCCCCCAGTGGCTGCAGGACATCGCCAAGTGGCTGCCCACGCACGCGTACGCTGCCCTGGGGCGGTCCATAGAACTGGGCAACGCCCCACAGGCGAAGGACATGGCGATCCTGGCCGTCTCGTTCGTCCTCTTCGCGGGCGGCGCGGCCTGGCTGTACCGGAAGGACACGCTGAAGGCGTGAGCAGCGTCGGCATCGGGCAGCGCCCCACGACCCCCAAGCGGCGGGTGATGAAGTCCCTGTGGATCGGCGTCTGGCTGTTCTACCTGGGCGCCCCCGTCAACGACCTCCTCCACGGCGGCCACAGCACGGGCGTACGGATCCTCGGCTGGCTGGGCCTGGTCGCCTTCGTGGCCTGGTACGCGGCCCTGGTGTTCCGTACGGGTCGCGGTGAGACGACCCGCCTGGTGGTCGGCTCGCTGGGGGTCCTCGCGGCCCAGTCGGCCGTCCTGGCCCTCAGCCTGGGCCGCGAGTGGCTGGTTCTGTTCGTGTACGTGTCCACCTCGTCCGGCGCCGCCCTGCCGCTCCGGATGTCGCGCTGGGCGATCGCCGCCAACGCGGCCCTGATGACGGCGGTCGCGCTGGCCGTCCCCGGCGGCCACTCCTATCTGGCCGGCCTGCTCGTCCCGGCCCTGCTCGGCGGGGCCGCCATGGCGGGGGTACGGCAACTCGTGCGCACGACCATCGAGTTGCGCGAGGCCCGGGCCACGGTCGCCCAGCTCGCGGCGAACGAGGAACGGCTGCGGCTGGCCCGTGACCTGCACGATCTGCTGGGCCACTCCCTCTCCCTGATCACCCTGAAGAGCGAGCTGGCGGGCCGGATGCTCCCCGCGCACCCCGAGACCGCCGCCCTGCAGGTGGCCGACATCGAGAAGGTGAGCCGGCAGGCCCTGGTGGACGTACGCGAGGCGGTGAGCGGCTACCGGCGTCCCCGCCTGGCCGGTGAACTCGCGGGCGCACAGGTCGCGTTGACGGCGGCCGGCATCAAGGCCGAACTGCCCGCCGACGCCGCCCCGACCGACGTCGACGAGGAGGCGGAGTCCGCCCTCGCCTGGACACTGCGCGAGGCCGTGACCAACGTCGTACGGCACAGCGGGGCGCGGCGCTGCTCGGTGGAGGTGCTGACCCGGCAGACCCTGGCAGGCCCGATGCTCGAACTCTCGGTCGAGGACGACGGCTCGGGCAACGGCTCCGACGGCACCCCCGGCAACGGTCTCACCGGCCTCGCGGAACGCCTGGAGCAGGCGGGCGGTTCGCTGGAGACGTCCCGTACGAAACGCGGTTTCCGTCTGGTGGCCAGGGTGCCGTCGAGTCCCCGGCCGGCCTCGACGGACGTAGGATCCGCTTCATGACCCGCACGATCAAGGTCCTGTTGGCGGAGGACCAGTCGATGGTCCGCGAGGCGTTGGCCGCGCTGCTCGGCCTGGAGCCCGACATCGAGGTCGTGGCCCAAGTGGCGCGCGGTGACGAGGTGTTGGAGGCCGCCCGTACCCACCCCGACCTGGACGTGGCCCTCCTGGACATCGAGATGCCGGGTGCCACCGGCATCGAGGCGGCGGCCCGGCTCCACCGGGAGTTCCCCGCCCTGAAGCTGGTCATCCTGACGACCTTCGGCCGCCCCGGCTACCTCCGCACCGCCATGGAATCCGGCGCCGACGCCTTCCTCGTCAAGGACGCCCCGGCCGCCCAACTAGCGGCAGCGGTACGCAAAGTACTGGCCGGCGAGCGAGTCATCGACCCGATGCTGGCAGCAGCCGCCCTGGCGGACGGCGCCAACCCCCTGACCGACCGCGAACGCGAGGTCCTGCGCGCGGCAGCAGACGGCGCGACGAACGCCGAACTGGCGAAAACCCTGCACCTGTCCCAGGGCACGGTCCGCAACTACTTGTCGACGGCGATCCAAAAACTGACGGCAAGAAACCGAACGGAAGCGGTACGCATAGCAAGAGAGAAGGGCTGGTTGTAAGCACGCGTGAGGGCAACTCCGTCAGGGGCGCGGGGAACTGCGCGACAAGCCACAACGCACCCGCACGCAAAACACGACCTCAGTTGAGGCGGGCCCGAGCAGCCCGGGCCTGCCCCCGCATCCGCTCAGCCGACGGCCCGTCAAACGTGGAAACAACCTCCGCATACCCCTCAAGCTCAGTCGCCCCCGCCAAAAACTCCCCCCTCCGCACCAGCAACTGAGCCCGCTCGTACCGCAACCGAGCCGGATGCGAGGGCAACAGCAACGCCAACTCCACCGCCCACAAAGACACTTCCGACCGCTCCGGCCGCGCCGCCCCCCACGCCCGGATGTTGTTCAGCACCCGCAACACCACATCCAGCGGATCCGCGGGCGCCAGCATCGACGGATCCAGCGCCTCCCCCGTGGCCCCGGCCACCAGCAACTCCGCGTCGACCCCGCTCAACACCCGCCCCCCGTCGAAGGGATCGGCGAGCACCTGCTCGTCGACCGGGCCGAACCCCACGACGAAGTGCCCGGGCAGCGCGACCCCGTACACCGGCGCCCCCGCCCGCCGTGCGACCTCCATCCACACCACGGACAGCAGGATGGGCAACCCCCGCCGCCGTACCAGCACTTCGTGCAGCAGCGACGACTGCAGCCGCTGGTAGTCGGCGGGGCTGCCGCCGAACCCCTCCCGCTCGCCGAGGAGTTCACGCAGGGCCGTCGCCCAGGAGCGCGGCCCGCCCGGCTGGTACGGCAACTGCCCGGCCAGCCGGTCGAGTTCCATCTGCACGGCGTCGATACCGGCGTCGTCGAGCGCCCGGTCGGCGACCGCGCTCATCAGCAGGCACAGCGTCGTCAGATCGGGCCGCTCGGACCGCGCCTCGTCGGCGAAGAGCGCGCGCAGCTCGGCGGACCGTTCGGGACCCGGCGGATACGGAGGGGGATGAGGGAAACGCATACCAGGCCCGTCTCGTGTCACATGGCTCGATAGTGATGGTAGGAGTGATGCGCCGCGAACCCCATCCCGGCGTACAGGGCCCGCGCCCCCGCGTTGTCGGCCTCGACCTGGAGCCAGGCCGCCGACGCCCCCTCCTCCAGCGCCCGGCCGGCCAGCGCGGCCATGACGGCCGTGGCCAGCCCCCGCCGCCGCTGGGCGGGATCCACCTCGACCGCGCCGAACCCGGCCCACCGCCCTTCCACGACACACCGCCCGATCGCGGCGGGCGACTCACCCTCATCACCGGACACGGTCGCGAACCACACGGAAGGACCGCTCCCGAGCACGGCCAAGGCCACGTCACTCACGCCCTTGCGCTGATACCGCGAGAGCCACGCGTCATCGGCCTCCCGCGACAGCACGACCTCCGCCCCGCCCGTACCCGCGTCGGCGACGGGCGCCAGCCCTCCGACCCACAGCTCGGCCGTCACCTCCCGCGTCCACCCGCGCGCCTCCAGCTGCGCGCACAGCAGCTCCTGCGTCCCCTCGGCGCCGGTGGCGGTCTGGACGTAGGCGGGCAGACCGCGCTCGCCGTACCAGTTGCGTACGGCGGTCAGCGCCTCGTCGAGCGGTATGCCGGGGTCGCCGACCGGCAGGACGGAGTTGGCCCGCCGGGTGAATCCGGAGGCCGCCCGCAGCTCCCACTCGCCCAGCCGCTCGCTCTCCACCGGCTGCCAGGCCCGCGCGGAGACCCGCGCCAGCTCCTCGTACGAGGCGGCGGGACCGCGGCGGCGGGCGGGGGCCGCGGGGACGACCTTGCCGGCCACCAGGGACGCCTCCGCGACCCGGACCGGCTCGCCGTCGCGCCGTGTGATCAGAAGCACACCGGCGTCTTCGTCCCATGATGTGAGAACTCCGACCGTGTCGGTGAACTTCTCTGCACCCTGAGGTTCTTCGTTCAGCCGTCGAACAGAGACACGTTTGCCCACGTCAGCAGCGGTAATGCGGACCTCGAGACGGCCGGCCGCAGAGATTTCCACAGGTCAGTTCACCCCTCCTGTATGGATCATGCCCGGGAACGGAGATACTAGGTGCGGGCATCGACGACGCCGCGCTCCCGCGCGCCAGGTGGCGGAGCCTGAAGACGGCTCGCCAGCGCCCTATCGAGGAGGAACGACAGCGTGACCTACGTCATCGCGCAGCCTTGTGTCGACGTCAAGGACAAGGCGTGCATTGAAGAGTGCCCGGTCGACTGCATCTACGAGGGCTCCCGGTCCTTGTACATCCACCCGGACGAATGCGTCGACTGCGGCGCCTGTGAGCCGGTCTGCCCGGTCGAGGCGATCTTCTACGAGGACGACACTCCGGAGGAGTGGAAGGACTACTACAAGGCGAACGTCGAGTTCTTCGACGACCTCGGCTCGCCCGGCGGCGCCAGCAAGCTGGGCCTGATCGAGCGCGACCACCCCTTCATCGCCGCGCTGCCGCCGCAGAACGGCTGAGTTCGGCCCGTAGAGCCTGCGCCACCCCGGTCCCGTACGGCCTGATCGCCCCGATCTTGACGGCCGTACGGGACCGAGGCGTTTGCCGTACGTACGAAAGTGAGCCAGTGACCGTGTCCTCCGCAGTCTCCGACCGCCTTCCCACTTTTCCCTGGGACAAGCTGGAGCCGTACAAGAAGACGGCTGCCGCGCACCCGGACGGCATCGTCGATCTGTCGGTCGGCACGCCGGTCGACCCCGTTCCCGAGCTGATCCAGAAGGCGCTCGTCGCGGCGGCCGACTCGCCGGGCTACCCGACCGTCTGGGGCACGCCGGAACTGCGCGACGCCCTCACCTCCTGGGTCGAGCGGCGCCTCGGCGCCCGGGACGTCACCCACCGCCACGTCCTGCCGATCGTCGGCTCCAAGGAACTGGTCGCCTGGCTCCCGACCCAGCTGGGCCTCGGCCCCGGCGACAAGGTCGCCCACCCGCGCCTGGCCTACCCGACGTACGAGGTGGGCGCCCGGCTGGCCCGCGCCGAGTACGAGGTCTACGACGACCCCACCGAGCTGGACCCGACGAACCTCAAGCTGCTCTGGCTCAACTCGCCCTCGAACCCCACGGGCCGGGTGCTGAGCAAGGAGGAGCTGACCAGGGCGGTCGCCTGGGCCCGCGAGCACGGCGTACTGGTCTTCTCCGACGAGTGCTACCTCGAGCTGGGCTGGGAGGCCGACCCGGTCTCCGTGCTCCACCCGGACGTGTGCCGCGGCTCGTACGAGGGGATCGTGGCCGTCCACTCCCTCTCCAAGCGCTCCAACCTCGCCGGCTACCGCGCCGCCTTCCTCGCCGGCGATCCGGAGGTCCTCGGCCCGCTGCTGCAGATCCGCAAGCACGGCGGCATGATGACCTCGGCGCCCACCCAGGCGGCGGTCGTGGCCGCGCTCGGCGACGACACGCATGTGCGCGAGCAGCGCGAACGGTACGTGGCCCGGCGTACGGCCCTGCGCGAGGCCCTCGTACGGCACGGCTTCCGCATCGAGCACAGCGAGGCCAGCCTCTACCTGTGGGCCACCCGCGACGAGTCCTGCTGGGACACCGTCGCCCACCTCGCCGACCTGGGCATCCTGGTGGCGCCTGGTGACTTCTACGGCACCGCCGGCGAGACGTTCGTCCGCGTGGCCCTGACGGCGACGGACGAGCGGGTCGCGGCGGCGGTCGCCCGCCTGTAGTCCGTACGACGGTCAGCGCGACGGTCGTCAGTGCGACGGAGGGGCCCGGGGAAGATCCCCGGGCCCCTCCGCCATCACCTGGTCACCGCTGCTTGGTCAGCCCAGCGGCAGCCCGCCCGGCAGGGGCAGCTGGCCGCCGCCCGGCAGGCCCTTCGTGGGGAGCGCGTCCGTCGGCAGGCCGCCCTTCGTGGCGGTCTCGGCGGTGTCACCGAGAAGGGCACCGGCGTCGCCCGTCGCTCCACCGGCCGTCTTCTGCGCGGCGGGCGTGGCCTTCTTGGCGACCTTGCCGCCGGTCGCGCCCGCCGCCGGCACGGCCTTCTTGACCGTGTCGCCACCGGCTTGGCCCGCGAGCCCGGAGACGTTCTGAGCCGCGCCGTCGACCGTGTTGCCGACGTTCGCCCCGTCCAGGGCGGTCAGGCCGCCGAGGTTCGGGGTGGCCGGCAGACCGGCCGGGGCCGCGCTGGCCGAGCCGGCCGCACCGACCCCGGCTGCCGCTCCCGCTGCGACGAGCAGCGCTGCACGGGCGATCCGGCGGGTCAGGGGGAGGGACATGATGCTCCTGAGTGTCGGTTGACTGTTGATCGTCCGGACTCGGACGCAGTGACTACCGCTCGAAGGCCCCTGAAGGTTGCGGCGCCGTAATGTAAAGAGTTGGCAATGCGTCGCATTATCGGCTGCGGATAAAAACGGGCAAAGGCCACCCGGTCCGAAAGTCGGGTGAATCCTTGTGATGGGTTGCAGCCCTTTGTTCGCAAGGGTTTTGGCGGACAGTGCGCGGATGTGGGAGCGACTCGGCGAAAACCCGCGCAGACTTCCGCCCGCACCCGCCAGGAGTAACCCTCGCGAGTGATGTCCCGTACGCCTGCTCGTACTACTGCATGGTGACGATCCGGACCACGTCCGTGCCCTCACCTGTGCCCTCACCTGTGCCCTTGCCCGTGCCGACCGGGAGCCACTGGCTGTCGGTGTTTCCGGCCGTCCAACGGCGCCCCGCGTACGTGACGTTCTGGATGTGCAGCGCGGACGCGTTGGCCACCGCCCACTGGGCCAGCTGCCAGCCGCGCCGCAGGACCGTCGTCCCGGCGGCCTTGCCGGTGCCGGGCGGCACGGGAACCGCCACGGTGCGGCTCGCGGTGTCCGTCGTCGCGGTGGGGGAGGGCAAAGGGGTGGCCTTGGGACTGCGGCGCACCTCCGCGCCGGCCACGGCGAGCGCGTCGCGGCCGAAGTCCCGTACGAGCGCCGCCCGTACGGCGTCCGGGCCGCCGGCCGGGGTGTCGGTAGTGCGGCCCTCGCAGGTCAGCGTGGCCGCCGCGCGCCCGGTCAGGGCCGCGGCCAGCAGTACGGCGTCCGGCTCGTGCTTCGCGTAAGCCTCGGGGTAGCCGCTGCGCTGCACGCGCTGCGCGGCCACGGTGAGGGGGAGGCGCGTGTAGTCGGGGATCTTGACGAGGTGGTCGTAGAACTCGCCCGCCGAGTAGGTCGGGTCCAGGATCTCCTTCTCCGTGCCCCAGCCCTGCGAGGGCCGCTGCTGGAACAGGCCCAGTGAATCCCGGTCGCCATGGGTGATGTTGCGCAGCCCCGACTCCTGGATGGCGGTCGCCAGGGCGATCGCGACGGCCCGTTCGGGCAGCCCGCGCGTGGTACCGACCGCGGTGATCGTCGCCGCGTTCACCGCCTGCTCGGGGGTGAACGCGTAGGCAGCCCCGTCGCCCCCGGCCGAGACGACCTCGCAGTCCCTGTCCCCGGTGCCACCGGTGACGTACTGCACCGCGAGATACCCCGCGACAGCGAGCAGCACCAGAAAGGACGCCCCCCGACGGAGAAGGCGGCCGCGACGAGTGTAGGTGGCAGACGACTCCGGCATCCGTACAAGGTACTGGAGAGTAAGGAGTGCGACTTCCGTGACGGGTGAGGAGAGCAGTCGGAAGAAGGTGAGAGGACGGTGTGGAGGGGAGTGGGGCGGCTTGGGGGCGTGGTGGGCGGCGCGGCACGCGCGCCCTTCAGGGGCGCGGGGAACTGCGCGACCAGCCCCCACCGGGCGCGCGGGAGACCGTGGCGCGGGGCCGGGCGCGGCGGGGGGCCGTGGCGCGGAGCCGGGCGCCGCAGGCGGCGGTGCGGCGGCGCGTTAGGGTCGTCGGCATGGCCGATACCCCCCTTGACCTCTCGCTGGACGCCGCCCTCCTCACGGCGTGGCTCGTCGACTTCCCCTCCGAGAGCGGCAGCGAGAAACCACTCGCGGACGCGATCGAGACCGCCCTGCGCGCCCTCCCGCACCTCGCGGTCGAGCGGTACGGGAACAACGTCGTCGCCCGCACGAACCTGGGCCGCGCGGAACGCGTGATCCTGGCCGGCCACATCGACACCGTCCCGATCGCCGACAACGTCCCGTCGCGGCTCGACGACGACGGGGTGCTGTGGGGCTGCGGTACCTGCGACATGAAGTCCGGGGTCGCGGTGCAGTTGCGTATCGCGGCCACCGTGCCCGAGCCGAACAGGGACCTGACGTTCGTCTTCTACGATCAGGAAGAGGTCGCGGCCGAGCTGAACGGCCTCAAGCACGTGGCCGAGGCGCACCCGGAGTGGCTGGAGGGCGACTTCGCGGTGCTGCTCGAGCCGTCCGACGGTCAGGTGGAGGGCGGCTGCCAGGGCACGCTGAGGGTGCTGCTGAAGACGGCGGGGGAGCGGGCCCACTCGGCGCGCAGTTGGATGGGCTCCAACGCGATCCACGCGGCGGCCCCGATCCTGGCCAAACTGGCCGCGTACCAGCCGCGTTACCCGGTGATCGACGGCCTGGAGTACCGGGAGGGGCTGAACGCGGTCCGCATCGGGGGCGGAGTGGCGGGCAACGTCATCCCCGACGAGTGCGTGGTGACCGTCAACTTCCGTTACGCGCCGGACCGTTCGGAGGCCGAGGCGCTCGCGCACGTGCGTGAGGTGTTCGCGGACTGCGGGGTCACGGAGTTCGTCGTCGACGACCACAGCGGCGCCGCGCTCCCCGGCCTCTCCCATCCCGCCGCGGCGGCCTTCATCGAGGCGGTGGGCGGCATCCCGCAGCCCAAGTACGGCTGGACGGACGTCTCCCGCTTCAGCGCGCTCGGCATCCCCGCCGTCAACTACGGCCCCGGCAACCCGCACTTGGCGCACAAGCGGGACGAACGGGTGGAAACCGGAAAGATTTTGGCAGGCGAGGAACGGCTGCGGGCCTGGCTGACGTCATGACCCGGCACAGCACCTGAGCGTGCCCGAGCGCGCCGGGGAGCGGCGCTTCACGGCGGACATGCTCACGTCCCCCGCCCGTAACCGGCGGAGATCTACGCTGAGGTGGAACGACAGTAGGTGGAGGAAGGGAGCGGCCATGGCTACCGGCAACCCCGAGGACAAGCAGCAGCCACCGGAGGAGCAGCGGCTCGGACCGGTGCTGCGCAGACGCCAGCAGGTCCAGGCGAGCACCACCGACCAGCGTCTCCTCGACGCGGGCGGCCCCTCCGACTGGGTCCACACCGACCCCTGGCGGGTCCTGCGCATTCAGTCGGAGTTCATCGAGGGCTTCGGCACTCTCGCCGAACTCCCGCCCGCGATCAGCGTGTTCGGCTCGGCCCGGACCCCGGCCGACTCGCCGGAGTACGAGGCGGGCGTCCGTCTCGGCCGAGGGCTGGTCGAGGCCGGCTTCGCGGTGATCACGGGCGGCGGACCCGGCGCGATGGAGGCGGCGAACAAGGGCGCGTGCGAGGCGAAGGGTGTCTCGGTGGGGCTGGGTATCGAGCTTCCCTTCGAGCAGGGGCTCAACCCCTACGTCGATATCGGCCTGAACTTTCGGTACTTTTTCGTACGAAAAATGATGTTCGTAAAGTACGCACAGGGGTTCGTGGTCCTGCCCGGCGGCCTCGGCACCCTGGACGAACTCTTCGAGGCCCTCACCCTCGTCCAGACGCAGAAGGTCACGCGCTTCCCGATCGTCCTCTTCGGAAGCGAGTACTGGGGCGGTCTGGTGGACTGGGTGACGAACACCCTCATCGCCCAGGGCAAGGCATCGGAGAAGGACCTGCTCCTCTTCCACGTTACGGACGACGTGGACGAGGCGGTAGCACTGGTGTCCAAGGAGGCGGGCCGCTAGACGCCGCCCCCAAACGCCGGACGAGCTGGCATTTCAGCCCCTCCGGCGTTTGAGGAGCGGGGTCTGGGGCGGAGCCCCAGAAGGACGGGACGGGTAGGGGCGGCGGGGGCGAAGGAAACCCCTATGCCAACCCCCGCCGGGCCACCGCCGGAGGCCGGTGGCCCGCGATCGACGCCACCATGTCCAGCACCTGCCGCGTCTCCGCCACCTCATGCACGCGATAGACCCGCGCCCCCAACCACATCGACACCGCCGTCGTCGCCAACGTCCCCACCAGCCGTTCCTTCAACGGCCTGTCCAACGTCTCCCCCACGAAGTCCTTGTTGGACAGGGACACCAGCACCGGCCACCCCGTCTCCACCATCTCCCCCAGCCGCCGCGTCGCCTCCAGACTGTGCCGCGTGTTCTTCCCGAAGTCGTGCCCGGGATCGATCATCACCGACTCCCGCGGCACCCCCAGCGCGACCGCCCGCTCGGCCAGCCCGACAGTCACCCGCAGGATGTCGGCCATGACATCCTCGTACGCCACCCGATGCGGCCGCGTCCGAGGCTCCGCACCGCCCGCGTGCGTGCACACCAGCCCCACCCCGTACCGCCCCGCGACTTCCGCGAGCCGCGGATCGACGCCGCCCCACGCGTCGTTCAGCAGATCCGCGCCGGCCTCGCACACGGCCTCGCCCACATCGGCCCGCCAGGTGTCCACGCTGATGATCACGTCGGGGAAGCGGCGCCGCACCTCGGCGACGAAGCCGACAGTCCGCCGCGCCTCCTCCGCCGCCGTCACCTCTTCGCCCGGACCCGCCTTCACCCCGCCGATGTCGATGATGGCAGCACCCTCTGACATCGCCTGCTCCACGCGCGCGAGCGCCGGCTCGTCGCGGAAGGTGGCTCCCTGGTCGTAGAAGGAGTCGGGGGTGCGGTTCACGATCGCCATGATCACCGGCTCGTGCGCGTCGAACTCACGCCTGCCCAGTCTGAGCATCGCCTGCGACCCCTCCTAGTAATCAGCCCTGTATTAGGCCGCCTGCGACCCTAACTGCCAGACTCGCATGGCACGATCGGAGCCTGCCGCATTCGGCACAGGCACTTTGATCAACTGGATCAACCCGATCCACCTGCTCAACCCGATCCGTCCGAACCCCGTGGGGACCCAGCGATGTTGATGTTCTTGTTCCTGGTCGTCGCGCTCGCCGTCGTGGTCGCCGCGGTGACGCTGGCCGTGGTCGGCGGCGGCGAGACCGCCGTCCTGCCGGAGGTCGCGCCGGAACGGCTCCAGGACCTCCTGCCGCTCGATCGCCCGGTCGGCCGCGGCGACGTCGAGTCCCTCCGCTTCCCGGTCGCCGCCCGCGGCTATCGCATGTCGGACGTCGACGACGCGCTCACCCGCCTCGGTGCCGAACTCGCCGAGCGGGACGCCCGTATCGCCAACCTGGAGTCCGCGCTGGCCGGTGCCCAGGCCGTGTCCCGGGTCACCCTGGACAAGCAGGCCGAGGACGGCGAGCAGTGAGCGACGCCGGAGGCGCCCTGGCCGGTCCGGACGGCGCTCTGCGCTGCCCCTGGGCGCTGTCCACACCTGACTACGTGGCGTACCACGACGAGGAGTGGGGCCGCCCGGTCCACGGCGACGACGCCCTGTTCGAACGGCTCTCCCTGGAGGCCTTCCAGTCCGGCCTCTCCTGGATCACCATCCTGCGCCGCCGCCCGGGCTTCCGTACCGCCTTCGCCGACTTCAAGATCTCGTCCGTCGCGGTCTTCACGGACGCCGACCGTGAACGGCTCCTCGCCGACGCCGGCATCATCCGCAACCGTGCGAAGGTCGACGCGACGATCGCCAACGCGCGCGTGCTGGCCGACTGGGCCCCGGGCGAGCTGGACGAACTGATCTGGTCCCACGCCCCCGACGCGGCCGACCGCCCGGCTCCCCGGACCCTCGCCGACGTACCGGCGATCACCGACGAGTCCACCGCCCTGTCCAAGGCCCTGAAGAAGCGCGGGCTGCGTTTCGTGGGCCCCACGACCGCGTACGCGCTCATGCAGGCGTGCGGACTGGTGGACGACCACCTGGAGACCTGCGTGGCAAGAGGCGCCCCGTACCGGACTAACGCCCCAGGTACTTCGGCTTCTCCTTGTTGACGAACGCCTCCACCGCGATCATGTGGTCCGCCGACGCACCCGCGCGTGTCTGGAGTTCGTCCTCCTTCTCCAGGGTCTCCTCCAGGGAGTGGGTGAACCCGTACGCCACCGCCTCCTTGAGGGCCGCGTACGCCACCGTCGGGCCCTCGGCCAGGGCCCGTGCCGTCTTCTCGGCCTCCGCCCGCAGTTCCGCCGAGGGGACGACCCGGTTCGCGATGCCCAGCTCGTACGCCTCCTGCGCCTTGATGCTGCGCGGGAACAGCAGCAGGTCGGCGGCGCGGCCGGGGCCGACCACGCGCGGGAGCGTCCAGGAGACGCCCGAGTCGGCGGTCAGCGCCACGCCGGCGAACGACGTGTTGAAGGCGGCCGTGTCCGCGACGACCCGGTAGTCCGCGGCGAGCGCGAAGCCGAAGCCGGCCCCGGCCGCGACGCCGTTCACGCCCGCCACCACCGGCTTGGGCATGCCCGTCAGCGCCCGCACGATCGGGTTGTAGTGCTCGCGGACCGTCGTCATGGTCTGGCCCGTGCCGGCCTCACGGTCGGAGGCCAGCAGCCCGATATGCTCCTTGAGGTCCTGGCCCACGCAGAACGCCCGGTCACCGGCGGCCGTCAGCAGCACCGCCCGTACGGCGTCGTCCGTGGCCGCCGCCTGGACCGCCTCCCGGAGTGCGACCTTGGTCGCGATGCTCAGCGCGTTCATCGCCTCGGGGCGGTTCAGCGTGATCGTCGCCAGCCCGTCGTGCACCTCGTAGAGCACGGTGTCGGCCATGGGGATCCCCTCCGGTGTCGCGGATGCGTCGTCGTACGTACTACTGATCAGTACGTCCTCGTCCCATGACAGCATGGCGGAGATCATGCGCGGAGGAGCGGGCGGGTCATGTGACCTGCGTCAAAGAATTCCGGTTCGGCCGCGGTCTGTTCGAGTCGGCGGGGCGGCGCAGTATCGCAGCCACATCGCCGAATTGGGTGGTTTTGCTCGCGCGCGTTGCCCAAGCGATGCCGACTGATGTTGGTCATAGGGTCCTGAGATGCGGGATAATGGCCTGGAAGCAATGTGTTCGATGCCGGTGACGTGTGTCCCATGAGGGGATCTGCGTGCCCTCCTAAGGGGCCGTCGGCGACGATGAGCTGGTTTCAGGAAGGGGAACGAGCATGGCGGCCATGAAGCCGCGGACGGGCGATGGCCCGCTCGAGGTGACAAAGGAGGGGCGGGGCATCGTCATGCGAGTTCCGCTCGAAGGCGGCGGTCGGCTCGTCGTCGAGCTGACCCCTGACGAGGCTGACGCCCTGGGCGATGCCCTCAAGAAGGTCGTCGGCTGACGCGCGGACGCGTCCATACCCTTTCAGCTGCCCCGGCATCGTGCGCTTACGGTGCCGGGGCACTGTTTTGCCCCCCGCCCCGCCCGCCCCGACCACCTGGCCCGCCCCGGAGAGGTTTCAGCGCCTCAGCGCTTGACCGCGCACAGCAGTCCGTCGCCCACGGGCAGCAGGGACGACACCAGTTCCGGACTCTCCCGCACCGCGCGCAGCAGCTCCCGCAGCCGTATGACCTCGGTGGGCTGGGGCCCCGAATCGACCGTCCTGCCATTGGCGAAGACGCCCTCGAAAACGACCAGGCCACCCGTACGGAGCAGACGCAACGATTCAGCTAGACACTCCAGGCTCTCCAGCCGGTCGCCGTCGCAGAAGACGAGGTCGTAACCGGCGTCCGCGAGCCGGGGCAGCACGTCCAGGGCGCGGCCCGGGATGAAGCGGGCGCGGTTGCTGGCGAATCCGGACGCGCGGAAGGCCTGCCGGGCGAACTGCTGGTGATCCGGCTCGGGGTCGACCGTCGTCAGGACCCCGTCCGCGCGCATGCCCTGCAGGAGATACAGACCCGAGACGCCCGTCCCGGTCCCGATCTCCGCCACCGCCTTCGCGTCCACGGAGGCGGCCAGCAGCCGTAGCGCGGCGCCCGTGCTGGGCGCGACCGAGCGCAGCCCCGCCTCGCGGGCCCGGTCACGGGCCCAGCGCAGTGCTTCGTCCTCGGCGACAAAGGCGTCGGCGAACGCCCAGCTCGTCTGCCGGTTGCCGGTAATGACCCTCTCCTGTCCCCGTGGTTGCCTGGGCGTGACTGTATCCGTTGCGGCCGGGAACCTGCTGATGGGACCGGGCGTTTAGAGGGGTGCGGGACGAGGTGGGGCAGACAGGTCGAGGAACCAGGGACAAGAGACAAGAGAAGGACAAGGGGGATGAGCGGATGGACCGGCACACCGGGTACACCGGCGACGCGGTACAGGTGCTGGCGCGGCCGGATGAGCCGGATCAGCACGCATCAATTTCTCGTAAAACCGCTTATCCGGAGCTAACGGGCGAGGTGGCTATGGTAGGGGCTCCACTGGACACCACCAGAGCCGACAGGGGAGGTGCGGCTGCGCCTGTGGATCGAGGAGGAGCGCTCCGGCGCCTTCTTGGATCAGCGGGCAGGCCGAAATCCGTGAACAAGACCGCTGCTGACCCCAGCCACGCCGCTGACCGAGCCCAGACCGCGACCTTCACCACCGACGCGGACGGGCAGGCGTGGACTCCGCCCACGTGGGAGGAGATCGTCAGCACGCACAGCGGCCGCGTCTACCGCCTGGCATACCGCCTGACCGGCAACCAGCACGACGCCGAGGACCTCACGCAGGAGGTCTTCGTCCGCGTCTTCCGCTCCCTGTCGACGTACACGCCCGGCACCTTCGAGGGCTGGCTGCACCGCATCACCACCAACCTCTTCCTGGACATGGTCCGCCGCAAGCAGCGCATCCGTTTCGACGCCCTCGGCGACGACGCGGCCGAGCGTCTGCCCAGCCGCGAGCCGTCCCCGCAGCAGGTCTTCAACGACGCGCACTTCGACGCCGACGTCCAGCAGGCGCTGGACACCCTCGCGCCCGAGTTCCGCGCCGCCGTCGTCCTCTGCGACATCGAGGGACTGTCGTACGAGGAGATCGCCGCGACTCTCGGCGTGAAGCTCGGTACGGTCCGCTCGCGTATCCACCGTGGTCGCTCCCAGCTCCGCAAGGCCCTCGCGCACCGCTCTCCGGAGGCCCGTTCCGAGCGCCGCTTCGCGGTGCCACGGGTGGCCGCGCTGGGAGGAGGGGGCGCGACCGCGTGAGTGGATCACGGCCGTACTCTGCCGAGCGTCGCCTCGCCGAGCAGCATCTGGGAGACCGGCTCTCCGCCCTGGTGGACGGAGAACTCGGTCATGAGACGCGGGAACGCGTCCTGGCGCACCTGGCCACCTGCGCGAAGTGCAAGGCGGAGGCCGACGCACAGCGCCGACTGAAGAACGTCTTCGCGGAGATGGCCCCGCCGCCACCTTCGGAGAGCTTCCTGGCACGTCTCCAGGGTCTGCCCGGAGGAGGTGATTCCGACTCCGGCGGCTCACCGCTGGGCGGGGGAGGATTCGCCGACGGACTCTCCGGGTTCCCCGGAGGGGCGGGTTCCGGCTCAGGGGTCTTCGGGGTGAGAGGTGAGGGGTTCGGGTACGTTCCCGCCCGGCCGCACACCTCCGTGCTCCCGTCGTCCGCGCCGGGCCGGGGATTCCGTATCCACGACGTCGGACGTCACGATGCCGACCGCTCGTCCTCGCGCGGCCTGCGGTTCGCGTTCGCCGCCGCCGGCGCGGTGTCGCTGGCCGCGATCGCGCTGGGCGGGGTGTCGACGGGCGTTCCCGGCGACACCGATGCCCGGGGCACCTCCGGGGGCAGCAATGTGACGCCGATGCGCCCGCAGGGCGGCGGGACCTCGACGGCTCCCGAGAGCCAGCGGCGCCGATCGGCCGGCCCGCTGTTCACCCAGGGCCTGGGACAGGGGACGTTCGGACAGGCGCCGGTGGCGTCGACGGAGGCGTCCGCGCCGCTGCTGCCGGGCATACCGGCGCCTGCCTCCGGGGTCCGGGAGCGCGCGGCCATGCATCCGCTGACCACGCCCGTCGTGGCCGCCGCCGCGGTGCTGTCCCCGCTCATACAGCCGCTGGCGGCCCCGAACATCGCCCTGACCTCGTGGTCCTCGGCCCCCGAGACCGCGGTCCAGGGCCTGCTCATGGCACCGGCGCCCGACTCGTCCCCCTCACCGTCCTCGTCGGCCTCCACGACCACGTCCACGTCGGACACGGTCCGCTGATCCCACGAACCTGGTTGAATCCGAGGTGCGGGCCGCACAACGGCGGGCCAGGTGTGGGGAGAACATGAACGAGGGGAAACCGGCGAAGGCCAACTGGTGGAGCCGGTCTCGGGAGGACGAGCAACCGGAGTCGGAGGCGGAGCCGCTGCCAGGGCCGGGCCCGGCCGAGCCGGACGCGCGTAGCGAGGCCCCGGCCGACTCCGTAACCGTCGAAGTCGCCGCCGGAACCGACTCCGGCGGCGACTTCGAGCTGCCACCGCCGGTAGCCCCTGGGCCGCCGGCTCCGGCCGCGCCGCCCGTACCGGAGCCCGCGGAGGCCGCCGACTCCGGGCCCGCCGTCGAGGCGGGCCCCCGGTCGCTGCACGACCCCGACCCCTACAGCACCCCGCCCTACGGCCATCCCGGGCCCTGGGCGCCCGCTCCGCCGGTCCAGCACCCCGCGATGGCCCCGGCGCACGGTGCGGCCGTACCGGAGCCGCAGACGCCTGCGGACAGCCCCGGGCCCTGGGCGCCCGCTCCGCCGGTCCAGCACCCCGCGATGGCCCCGGCGCACGGTACGGCCGTACCGGAGCCGCAGACGCCTGCGGACAGCCCCGATCCCTGGCGCCGCTACGACCCCTGGGCGCCCGTCGGCCCCCTCCAGCAGAACGGTGCCGGCACCGCCGCCGGCCCGCCGGGGACGCGCAAGCGGGGGCTGCTCGTCGGCGCCCTGGTGATCGCGCTGCTCTCCGGGGGCGTCGGCGGGGTCGTCGGGTCCTATCTGCAGCGGCATCAGGGGGACAGCGACCGTATCCGGCTGTCGCAGACCGGGAAGGACGAGACCGTCGGGCGAGCACCCGACAGCGTGGCCGGGATCGCCGCGCGTGCGCTGCCCAGCGTGGTGACGCTACGGGTGCGCGGCGCCGGAGCCGAGGGCACCGGCACCGGGTTCGTGCTCGACGGCAGGGGCCACATCCTCACCAACAACCACGTCGTCGAGCCCGCCGGCGCCGACGGCAAGGTGACGGTGACGTTCAGCGGCGGCGAGAGTGCCGAGGCCGAGATCGTCGGACGGGACACCGGCTACGACCTCGCCGTCGTCAAGGTGAGCGGAGTCGACGGACTGCGGCCGGTGGTCCTCGGGAACTCCGACAACGTGGCCGTCGGTGACCCCGTCGTCGCCATCGGAGCCCCCTTCGACCTCGCCAACACCGTCACCTCCGGCATCATCAGCGCCAAGGAACGGCCCATCACCGCCGGGGGCGACAGCGGCGACGGAAGCGACGTCTCGTACGTCGACGCGCTCCAGACCGACGCGTCCATCAACCCGGGCAACTCCGGCGGACCGCTGCTCGACGCCCGGGCCAGGGTCGTCGGGATCAACTCCGCGATCCGCTCCGCCGGCAGCGGCTCGGGGTCGGCCGGCGCACAGGCCGGTTCGATCGGGCTCGGGTTCGCCATCCCCATCAACCAGGGCAAGCGGGTCGCCGAGGAACTGATCAACACCGGCAGGGCGACCCACCCCATCATCGGCGTCACCCTCGACATGGACTACAACGGCGACGGCGCGCGCGTGGGCACGAACGGCGAGGACGGCGGGCCCTCGGTCACCACCGGCGGCCCCGGCGACCGGGCCGGCCTGGAGGCCGGCGACGTCATCACCGAGGTCGACGGCCGACGCGTGCACTCCGGCGAGGAACTGATCGTCAAGATCCGCGCCCACCGCCCCGGCGACCGGCTGGAGCTGTCCCTGCTGCGCGGTGGCAGGCAGCGGACGGTCTCCCTCGTCCTCGGCTCCTCGGGCGGCAACTGACAGAAACGTCACAGGTGGTGTGCCCGTACGGCCTGCCGCAAGGCAAACATCGCGGAAAACAGGCCGTGTACACACACTCTTGGTCCCCTGGACGGTACCGGTGGGACAGGATGGCCGGGTACCGTGGAACCGGCCCGGACCACGGAAGACCGCGAAGACCGCACGGACCGCCGAGGGCCGAGGACCGAGGACATCGCAAGGAGCTTCAGGTGTTCAATGACATAGGACCGCTCGAGCTGGTGACGCTCGTGCTCCTCGCCGTGCTCGTCTTCGGCCCGGAGAAGCTTCCGAAGATGATCCAGGACGTCACGCGCACCATCCGCAAGATCCGGGAGTTCTCGGACAGCGCGAAGCAGGACATCCGCCAGGAGCTGGGCCCGGAGTTCAAGGACTTCGAGTTCGAGGACCTGAACCCCAAGACGTTCATCCGCAAGCAGCTGGACAACGACGAGCTGGGGCTCAAGGAGATCCGCAACGGCTTCGACCTGAAGAAGGAGATGGCCGAGGTCACGGACGCGGTCCACGGCCGCGACTCGGACACGTCGTCGTCCTCCTCTTCGTCGTCGTCCTCGGCGGGTTCCTCCGGTGGCACCGTCGACATGACGAAGAAGCCCGAGCCGGACGAGCGCCCGCCCTTCGACGCGGACGCCACCTGACCGTCGTAGGTCCGCGCGTGACGTGATTCATACTCCGACCGGGCCCCGTACGGCCTGATCCGGACGTCCGCGCGGCCCGCGTGCCGGGCGCTTTCCCTGCTGCTCGGAGCGGTGTGGCTATGCTGCCGAGTTGTTGTGGGGCCGTATATGGGCGAACAACGCCGCCCGAAGGGGGGCGGGCCGTCCGGGCCTACGAGAACGAGGAGGCGTCCGGGTACATGGAGACGACAAGTCGGGTGGGCGCGCAGGCGCCGGCCGCGGAGGGTGGACAACAGGTCCCCTCCGCCCGGCGCACGGTCGACGGCTATCTGCTGGCGCCCTTCCCGTGGTACGGCCTCGACGAGGCCTTCACGGGACCGCGCTGGCTGATGCAGGTGGGTACGGCGGCCGACGGTGCCGTCGAACACGGTTCGATCGGGCACGGCGACGAACCCTCCGTACGGCACGAGGCCATGGGGGAGGACAAGGAGCGGTTCGCGGTGGTCGTCACCGTGGCCGCGAACCCCGTACGGCGCAGTGCGGACGGCACGGGGCTGCTGGAGGCCACGTCGGTGTCCTCGGCGGCCTGGCTGGCCGGTGTGGGGCTACTGTCCTTCACCTGGCCCGGACAGATGGACCACACCCTGCGGGACGACTGGCTGGACCAGCAGACGGAGACGGCGTGGGTTCTCGCGGACGATCTCGCCGGTGAGGACTGGACCACGCTGTCCCTGCCGGTCGACGGGGTGCCTACGCCGTTCCACTACCGGGAGTCCGAGTTCGGGTGGGTGCTGGCCGGGTCTACGCAGGCGGGGGTGCATGTGGGGGCGTATGGGCGGGGGATGAGTGCGTACGGGTTGGGCTTTGCCGTGATCAAGGATATTGGCGTGTACGCATGAGAGAGGGGCGCCGTTGGTTTTCGGCGCCCCATCGTCATTCGTCTTCAGGAGTTCGGGCGACTGCGGGCCGTCCGTGGCTGGTCGCGCAGTTCCCCGCGCCCCTGGGTCCGCTCCTCTAGAACTTGTTTTTCGGAGTGATCCCCAGCGACAGTCCCGAAAGACCCCGTGCCCTGCCGCCCAGTTTGCCCGCGATGGTGCGTAGGGCCGTGCCTGCCGGGGAGTCGGGGTCGGAGAGGACCACCGGCCTGCCGTCGTCGCCGCCCTCGCGGAGGCGGACGTCGATCGGGATGGAGCCGAGGACCGGGACCGTGGCGCCGGTCGTGCGGGTGAGGCCGTCGGCGACGGTCTGGCCGCCGCCCGTGCCGAAGACGTCGACCATCTCGCCGCAGTGCGGGCAGGGCAGCCCGGCCATGTTCTCGACCACGCCGACGATCTTCTGGTGGGTCTGGACGGCGATGGCGCCGGCCCGCTCGGCCACCTCGGCCGCCGCCTGCTGAGGCGTCGTCACGACCAGGATCTCGGCGTTCGGGACCAGCTGGGCCACCGAGATCGCGATGTCACCGGTGCCCGGCGGGAGGTCGAGGAGAAGGACGTCCAGGTCGCCCCAGAACACGTCCGCCAGGAACTGCTGCAGAGCCCTGTGGAGCATCGGGCCGCGCCAGACGACCGGGGCGTTGCCCGGGGTGAACATGCCGATGGAGATGACCTTCACACCGTTCGACGACGGCGGCATGATCATGTTCTCGACCTGGGTCGGACGGCCCTCCACGCCCAGCATGCGCGGCACGCTGTGGCCGTAGATGTCGGCGTCGACCACGCCCACCTTGAGGCCGTCGGCCGCCATCGCCGCCGCCAGGTTGACGGTGACCGACGACTTGCCGACACCGCCCTTGCCGGACGCGACCGCGTACACGCGCGTGAGGGAGCCCGGCTTGGCGAAGGGGACCTCGCGCTCGGCCTGGCCGCCGCGCAGGGCGGACGCCAGTTCCTTGCGCTGGTTGTCGCTCATGACGTCCAACTCGACGGCGACGCTCGTGACGCCCTCGACCCGCGAGACCGCCTCCGTCACGTTCTTCGTGATCGTGTCGCGCATCGGGCAGCCGGAGACCGTCAGGTACACGGCGACCGCGACCGCTCCGTCCGCGCCGATCTCCACCGACTTCACCATCCCCAGTTCGGTGATGGGTCGCTGGATCTCGGGGTCGTTCACCGTCGCCAGTGCCTCGCGCACCGCGTCTTCCGTAGCCATAGCCCCGATGGTACGGGTCCGCACCTGGCCCCCGGAAAGCCCGTCACCGGTCTTCTACGTCACGCCCCCGCGGCCGTTCTGCCGGGAATACCCCGGGTCGGTCCGGAGACCCGTCCGCGTACCGCTCCTCCAGCTCCTTGACCAGGTCCTGGAGCTCGGAACGGATCCAGTCCCGGGTCGCGACCTCGCCGAGGCCGGCCCGCAGGGAGGCGATCTCGCGGGTCAGGTACTCGGTGTCGGCGATCGACCGCTCGTTCTGTTTGCGGTCCTGCTCGAGGTTGACGCGGTCGCGGTCGTCCTGCCGGTTCTGCGCGAGCAGGATCAGCGGGGCCGCGTAGGAGGCCTGGAGCGACAGCATCAGCGTCAGGAAGATGAAGGGGTAGTGGTCCCACCGCAGGTCGGCGGGTGCGGACACGTTCCACACCACCCACACGATGATGACGACCGTCATCCAGACGATGAACCGCCCGGTCCCGAGGAAGCGCGCGATGCGTTCGGACAGCCGTCCGAAGGCCTCCGGGTCGTACTCGGGCAGCAGCCGGCGCCGGGGCGCCCGCGGCTGGTCGAGGCGCACCCGGGAACGGGAGGCCGCGGTGGCGCCACTGGCGGCGCGCTCCCGGGCACCGCCCTCACGCTCACGCTCGGGCGCCATGGACACCCCCTTCCTCGGCCTCGGAGTCGTCGGCGTCGGCGTCGGTGTCACCATCGGTGTCGTTGTCGTCGAGGTGGAACTCCGTCTCCCGCCAGTCCTCGGGCAGCATGTGGTCGAGGACGTCGTCCACGGTCACCGCGCCCAGCAGCGACCCGCTCTCGTCGACGACCGGCGCCGCCACCATGTCGTACGTCGCGAAGAAACCGGCGACGACCGGGAGTTCGGCGTCCGGCGAAAGCGGCTGCAGATCGTCGTCGACGAGCGAGCCGACCAGGGTGTACGGGGGGTCGCGCAGCAGCCGCTGGAAGTGGACGGCGCCCAGGTACTTGCCGGTCGGCGTCTCGTCCGGCGGACGGCACACGTACACCTGGGCGGCGAGCGCGGGGGACAGGTCGGGCTCGCGGATCCGGGCCAGCGCGTCGGCCACGGTCGCGTCGGGGCGCAGCACGATCGGCTCGGTCGTCATCAGACCGCCCGCCGTGTCCTCCCGGTACGCCATCAGCCGGCGCATGTCGGCCGCGTCGGCGGGCTGCATCAGGCTCAGCAGCCGCTCCTTGTCGGCCTCGGGCAGCTCGCCCAGCAGGTCGGCGGCGTCGTCCGGGTCCATCGCCTCCAGGACGTCGGCGGCCCGCTCCTCCTTGAGCTTGCCGAGGATCTCGATCTGGTCGTCCTCGGGCAACTCCTCGAGTACGTCGGCCAGCCGGTCGTCGTCGAGAGCGGCGGCGACCTCCGCGCGCCGCTTGGCGGAGAGGTGGTGCAGGACGTTCGCGAGGTCGGCGGGGCGCAGTTGCTCGAAGGTGGCGAGGAGGCTCTCGGCGCCCTGTCCGTCCTCCTCCAGGGAGAAACCGGTGACGGCGGACCAGTCCACGGTCAGCGTCTCGCCGGTGTTGCGCCGGAAGGCTCCGCCACGGCCCTTCTTCCGTACGAAGACCCGTTCGATCTCCCAGTCGCGGCGGGCCGGCAGCTGTCGTACCGCCACGTCCAGGACGGTGACCTCCTCGCCGGTCTCGCCCAGGGTGACGCGCCGGTCGAGCAGTTCGCCGAGGACGAGCCGCTCGGTGGGGCGCTGCTCGAAGCGCCGGACGTTGAGCACACCCGTCGTGATGACCTGGCCCGACTCGATGCCGGTGACGCGGGTCATGGGCATGAACACGCGGCGCCTGGTGGTGAGTTCGACGACGAGGCCGAGCAGCCGGGGCGGGCGGTTGCCGACGCGCAGCATGGCGACGAGGTCGCGTACCCGGCCCACCTGGTCGCCGTTCGGGTCGAAGACCGCCGTACCGGCGAGGTGCGAGACGAAGACCCGGGAGGAGCCTGCCGCCATGCCAAGCCTCCTGCCTCGGGTGCGCTGTGGGGAGCGCGTCGGATTGCGTCCAAGGGTTCCGAATTGCCTGCTCGGATGCGCTTCAGGCTAGCCCGTCCGGTTCGGCCGCGCCCTGGTGGGGGGTCCGGACGGACTGGCTCCGCCGGGGGCCCACGGCACCGGTACGCTGCCGTCCACACCCCTCAGGACACCCGTACGAGAGGCAGCCCCACCTGTGTCTGTGAAACCCCGTGGCCGTACCCGCAGCGCCGGACTGGTGAGCGCGATGTGCGCGCTGGTGGTGACGGGGACCGGGCTGCTGACGGGTTGCGGTGCCGACCCGGACGAGGGCACGAACGGGGTCGGCAAGCTGCCGGCCGACACCATCCAGACCAAGACCCGCAAGGCCGCCACGACCGCCGACGCGGTACGGCTGTCCGGGACCGTGGTGACCAGCGGGACCACGTACACCCTGGACATGCAGCTCAAGAGCGACGGCGGCACCGGCTCGGTCACCGCGAAGGGGTCGACGTTCCGGTTGCTGCGGGTCGGGGAGCACCTGTTCCTGAAGGCCGACGCCGCGTTCTGGAGCCACGAGGACGGCGCCAAGGGCGACGACAGCGACTCGGACGCGGCAGCCGCCGAGAAGCTCGGGGGCCTGTTCGTGAAGGTGCCGACGGGCGACCCCTCGTACAAGAAGTTCAGCGGTTTCACCGACAAGGACGTCCTCCTGGACGGCCTGCTCACCCTGCACGGCAGCCTCGCCACCGACGGCCACCACAAGCAGTCGGGCGTCCGCACGATTCGCATCACCGGCGACGAGGGCTCGGGCGGCACCCTGGACGTCTCCCTCGAGGGAGCCCCCTACCCCCTGCGCCTGGTACGCGCGGGCGGCGCGGGCACCCTCCTCCTGAGCGACTGGGGCAAGGACTTCCCCCTGGAAGAACCCAAGAAGGACGAAACGGTCGACTACGGCCAACAACTACCGACCTCCTGAATTCATCTCCGGCGCGGGAAACCGCAGGCTTTTAGGGGCGCGGGGAACTGCGCGACAAGCCCCCGCCGCCCCGCAGCGAACGAACTAGCCAACGGACCGCTTCCGCTTTCTGAACAGCAGCCGCGGCAACCCCGCCGGGATTGCTTCCCGCGTCGTCGCAGACGTAGGCACCGGCGGCGCCGACAACGATCCGTCCGGCAATGGCCGCGTCTCCCCGGCGCGAACAACGAGCCGCACAACCCTGCATTCCCGCGCCCACCGATCGGGCATGGCCTCCCCGTCAGGCGCGTTCAACCGCTTCCCCTTCAGCTCGGCGACAGCCCCCTCCCACTCGGGGGACCGAGGCGCGACCTCCACAACGGTCGCCGCCCACGTGACCAGCCGCCCGCCCTTGTCCTTGCTGCGGACGGTGACCTCCGCCTCCGCCCCCTCGGAGAGCCCCGGCAGCGGCTGCTCACCGGGCCCGTCGCCGACCAGGACGGCCGCGCCCTCGTGCCACACGTGCCACAGGGCGCGGGCGGGACCGGTGGGGCCCTGGACCCAGATGAGCCCGGACTTCTTCGTGGCCTCCTCGACGAGGGCCCGGTCGAGCAGCGTGTCAGTCATGGGCAAAGCGTAGCGATGCCCTGTGACAGCGAGGTGGGGCCTCGTCACAGCCAGCCGTTGCGCTTCAGCGTGCGGTGGATGCCCACACACATGCCGATCATGGCCGTCATGACCACGGGGTAGCCAAACTTCCAGTGCAGTTCCGGCATGTAGTCGAAGTTCATGCCGTAGACCCCGCACACCATCGTCGGTACGGCGATGATCGCCGCCCAGGACGTGATCTTGCGCATGTCCTCGTTCTGCGCGACGGAGGCCTGGGCGAGGTTGGCCTGGAGGATCGAGTTGAGCAGCTCGTCGAAGCCGATCACCTGCTCCTGGACCCTGGCGAGGTGGTCGGCGACATCGCGGAAGTACTTCTGGATGTCGGGGTCGATCAGCCGCATCGGCCGCTCGCTCAGCAGCTGCATGGGCCGCAGCAGCGGCGACACCGCCCGCTTGAACTCCAGGACCTCGCGCTTGAGCTGGTAGATCCGGCCGGCGTCCGTACCGCGCGGGGTGCCCTTGCGGCCCGGTGAGAATACCTCCGTCTCGACCTCGTCGATGTCGTCCTGCATGGCGTCCGCGACCGCGACATAGCCGTCGACGACGTGGTCGGCGATGGCGTGCAGTACGGCGGAGGGGCCCCTGGCGAGCAGCTCGGGGTCGTCCTGGAGGCGGTGGCGCAGGGCGCGCAGGGAACCCTGGCCGCCGTGCCGGACGGTGATGAAGAAGTCCCGCCCGGTGAAGCACATGACCTCGCCGCTCTCCACGACCTCGCTGGTCGCGGTGAGTTCGGCGTGGTCGACGTAGTGGATCGTCTTGAAGACGGTGAAGAGCGTGTCGTCGTACCGCTCCAGCTTGGGCCGCTGGTGGGCCTGGATGGCGTCCTCCACGGCGAGCGGGTGGAGCCCGAACTCGCTGGCGATACCGGAGAACTCGGCCTCCGTCGGCTCGTGCAGACCGATCCACACGAAGCCGCCGTCGCGCCGCACCTTGCGCATCGCCTCGTGCGGCGTGAGCGTCTTCGGCGTCTCGACCCGGGCGCCGTCGCGGTAGACGGCGCAGTCGACGACGGCGGAGGGCGTCGAGGGGTCGCGGGTGGTGTCGTACGTGCTGCCGTCCTTGCGCAGGGACGGACGGGACGGACGGACCGCGGCACGCAGGTTGTGGATCATCGACATGTGGCAGGCTCCTTCGCGACACGCAACGAAAGACCGCCGACAACGACTGGAACTGCCCGGAATGGGGACGTCCTGACTGAGGATGTTTGGCACGTCCACAAAGCGGGGAGCACCGCACCGTCGCGGTGGTGAGCTTCGCTGCTGATTCAGAACTGACTGAGATCACATGGATCAGGCAAAACGAAACCAAGTGCTCTTCCGCGACGACGCGAACGCGATGACGCGAATGCGAGAGTGACAGCCAGCGGGAGTAGGCCGGAGCGACTACGTCAAGCGACTACATCAGCGGGCGGAAGAGCGGGTGCTACTGCACGGATGACTTCGATCCATTGCAGCCCCACCTCCTCCGGCCGGTCCCTCGTGAGGGACGATCCATTCCCCGTCAAGGGGAGCCCCCTGAGGGGAACTTCAGCGGTGTGCGGGACGTTGTACCGACGCTTGCGCGTGCTGCCCGAACCCGGCCTAGGGTAACAGCCGACAGAACTGTCAAGGTGCTCGTTTGCCCGTAACTGACGAGTTCTATGCTCGCCGCATGGCTGATGTTCTTCCTCTGGTCGAGGCCCGGCTGCGTACGACGCTGGGCGAACCGGACGCGCGCGCCGCGGTCACCTTCCTCGGTACGGACCGCGTCGAGGTGCTGCGCTTCAGGGACCGGGACCAGGACGGGGAACTCGTCCGCTACGCCACGCTCGGCATGTCCGCCCAGCCGATGGCCGACCCCACCGCGGTGCTCGCCGACCCGGTGAAGGGCCCGCGCGCCGAACTGCTCATCTCCGTCCGGGCCGGCCTCGCCGACACCGACAAGGTGCTGCGCCCGCTCGCGATCCTCGCCGCGTCCCCGCAGGTCGAGGGTGTGATCGTGGCCCCCGGCGCCTCACTCGACGTCGGGGAGCCGCTGTGGCCCGGGGCCCCCTTCACCTCGGTGCTGGTCGCCGAACCGGGCGGCCTGGTCGAGGACCTGGAGCTCGACGAGCCCCTGGACCCCGTACGCTTCCTGCCGCTGCTGCCGATGACCCCCAACGAGGCCGCCTGGAAGCGCGTCCACGGCGCCCAGGCCCTCCAGGAACGCTGGCTCACGAACGGGACGGACCTACGGGACCCGGCCCGCAGATCCGTCCCGCTGGACTGACCCTCGTACGTCTTCTCGAAGTGACCGATGTCACCAACCGGCGCCCGGAGGAAGCCAGTTGACGGCGAACGGTCCATCAGGTGCAGCGCTCAGTTCGCGAACACGGCGACACTGTCCTCCGTCGCGTGCCGAGTCTCCAGTTCCTCGACCTCGTGGGTGAGCGACTTCCGCCGTACGACGACCACCGCCGCGCCGAGCACGGCGGTGACCGCCGCGACCACGAAGGGCATGTGGATGTCGCTCCACTCCTCGATCTTCGGCGCGAAGTACGGGGCCGCGGCCGCCGCGAACCAGCGCACGAAGTTGTAACCGGCGCTCGCCACCGGGCGCGGCGCGTCCGACACGCCCAGCGCCAGTTCGGTGTAGACGGTGTTGTTCACGCCGATGAACGCGCCCGACAGGATCGTGCAGACAACGGCGACGGTGTGGCTGCCGTAGCCCAGGACCAGTACGTCGACGGCGAGCAGCACCAGTGAGCCGCCGAGAACCGTCAGCGAGCCGAACCGCCGCTGCAGGCGCGGTGCCACGAGCACGGACGAGACGGCGAGCAGCAGACCCCAGGCGAAGAACACGGCCCCGGACCGGTAGGGCGTCATGTCGAGCACGAAGGGGGTGAAGGCCAGCACGGTGAAGAACGTGTAGTTGTAGAAGAAGGACGAGATCGCGGCGGAGGCCAGTCCGCCGTGGCCGAGCGCCTTGATCGGGTCGAGCAGTGACGTCTTCCGGGCCGGCTTCGGCTGCTCCTTCAGGAACACCGTGATGCACAGGAAGCCGACGGCCATCAGGAACGCGGTGCCGAAGAAGGGGTAGCGCCAGCTCGCGTTGCCGAGCAGGGCGCCCAGCAGGGGGCCGCACGCCATGCCGAGGCCCAGGGCCGATTCGTACAGCAGGATCGCCGTGGCGCTGCCGCCGGCCGCCGCGCCGACGATCACCGCGAGGGCCGTCGACACGAAGAGGGCGTTGCCGAGCCCCCAGCCGGCCCGGAAGCCGACCAGTTCGGCGACCGAGCCCGATGTGCCGGCCAGGCCCGCGAAGACCACGACGAACGCGAGTCCGAGCAGCAGGGTCTTCCTGCCGCCGATGCGGCTCGAGACGAAGCCGGTGACCAGCATCGCCACGGCGGTGATCAGGAAGTACGACGTGAAGAGCAGGGAGACCTGGCCGGCCGTGGCGTCCAGGCCCTTGGCGATGGACGGCAGGATCGGGTCGACGAGCCCGATGCCCATGAAGGCGACGACGGACGCGCCCGCGGTCGCCCAGACGGCCTTCGGCTGGCGGAGGAGTCCTCCCGTGTTTTCCGTGCTGCTGTGCATGCCCGCTCCTTCTCCTTCACTTCGACCCGCTGCACCCGACCCGCGAGGGGATCGTTGGTGTATGCACATACTAAGTTAGAGTAGCTAATTAATGCAAGCTACATCTATTTCGTCTGATGGAAAGGGTGGAAACCTGTCACTCCGGACGGGTGATCGTCCTTGACGGGAGGGAGGACGGGGAGGACCGTGGGGCTCTATGAGGGGCGAACCCAGTTGCCCGAAGTGTGGTGGCCGGGTCAGGGCTCCCGGACTCTTCTCCGACTCCTGGCAGTGTGATGCGCACGGGACGGTGCATCCGCTGCAGCCCGTGATCCCGCCCAGCGTCGAGGCCCTCAGTGTCGTGGTGCACCGCACGCAGGTGCCGGTGTGGATGCCGTGGCCGCTGCCGGTCGGCTGGCTGTTCACGGGCGTGGGCTGCGCGGGCGACGACCGCAGCGGCGGCCGTGCGACGGCGGTGGCCTGTACGGGCCCCGGCCCCCTCGGCGGCATGGGCGAGCTGATCCTGGTCGCGGAGGAACTCGGTGTCGGACTCGGTGCGCGGTACGCGGGCATCGACGGGCCCGACCCGGGGCCGTACATGAACGTCGAGAAGCCGGCCGAGGCGAAGGTGCTGGCTGCGGGTCGGCCGACGCCGCTGTGGCATGTCGCGGGTGGGCCCGACGACCGTGCGGTGTTCGCGGGTGAGGCGCTGGGGCTTTGGCTGTGGGCGGTGGTGTGGCCCGAGCAGTCGGGGTTGCTGATGTACGACGAACTGGTGCTGACGGATCTGCGGGATGCGGGGGCCGAGGTGGAGTTGGTGCCTTGCGGGGCGTTGTCGCCCCGGTTGCTTCAGCCTTAGTTCTTCGAGCCGCGCTTCAGGGGCGAATCGGTTTGGGGTGGCTGGTGTGTGGGGCGGGCTTGCGGTCGGTGGGGGCTTGTCGCGCAGTTCCCCGCACCCCTGGGGGTCGGCTCATGTAAGGGGTGTTCTCCTGCTTCAGGTGTGACACGTGGACCTCTGGAGGCCGGTATGCTTGGCGTGTCTTGTTCACCCCGTCGCTGCCTGGAGTCCGCACCGTGCGCATTGATCTGCACTGCCACTCCACGGCCTCCGACGGTACGGACACGCCCGCCGAGCTGGTGCGCAACGCCGCCGCTGCCGGGCTCGACGTCGTCGCGCTGACCGACCACGACACGACCCGGGGGTACGCCGAGGCGATCGCCGCGCTGCCCGCCGGGCTCACGCTGGTCACCGGGGCCGAGCTGTCCTGCCGGCTCGACGGAATCAGCCTGCACATGCTGGCCTACCTGTTCGACCCCGAGGAGCCCGAGCTGTTCGCCGAGCGTGAGCTGGTGCGGGACGACCGGGTGCCGCGGGCCCGGGCCATGGTGGCCAAGCTGCAGGAGCTGGGCGTACCGATCACCTGGGAGCAGGTCGCGCGGATCGCCGGTGACGGTTCCGTGGGCCGGCCGCACGTGGCCACCGCGCTGGTCGAGCTGGGCGTCGTACCGACCGTGAACGACGCCTTCACCGGGAGCTGGCTGGCCGACGGCGCCCGGGCCTACGTACCGAAGCACGAGACCGACCCCTTCGAGGCGCTGCGCCTGATCAAGGGGGCCGGCGGGGTTGCCGTGTTCGCGCACCCGGCCGCGAGCAAGCGGGGGCGGACGGTGCCGGAGTCCGTGATCGCGGAGCTGGCCGCCGCCGGGCTCGACGGCATCGAGGTCGACCACATGGACCACGAACCGGCGACCCGGTCGCGACTGCGCGGCCTCGCGGCGGAGCTGGGACTGCTGGGCACCGGCTCGTCCGACTACCACGGCAGCCGCAAGACCTGCGTGCTCGGGGAGTACACCACGGACCCCGAGGTGTACGGCGAGATCACCCGGCGGGCCACAGGCGCGTTCCCGGTACCGGGCACCGGCGGAGCCTGAGCCCCAGGACGCGGCCTCCCTCCTCGCCGTAACTCACCTCACCTCACCTCGCCTCGCATGAGCCGTGCCGCTCTGCGCTGCGCCCTTCCCGCTTCCCGTATCTACGCAAGGCTCGCCCACCCATGTTCGACGTCGCCATTTTCGGTTCGCTCTTCCTCACCCTGTTCGTGATCATGGATCCCCCTGGGATCACCCCGATCTTTCTCGCGCTCACCGCCGGTCGCCCCGCCCGCGTCCAGAAGCGGATGGCGTTCCAGGCGGTGTGCGTGGCCGGCGGCGTGATCACCGTGTTCGGGCTGCTCGGGCACCAGATCCTGGACTATCTGCACGTCTCCGTGCCGGCCCTGATGATCGCCGGCGGGCTGCTGCTCCTGCTGATCGCCCTCGACCTGCTCACCGGCAAGACGGACGAACCCAAGCAGACCAAGGACGTGAACGTCGCTCTCGTGCCGCTCGGCATGCCGTTGCTCGCGGGCCCCGGTGCGATCGTGTCGGTCATCCTGGCCGTCCAGAAGGCGGACGGCGCGGCCATGCAGGTGTCGGTGTGGGCGGCGATCCTGGCCGTCCATGTCGTGCTGTGGGTGGTGATGCGGTACTCGCTGCTGATCATCCGCGTCATCAAGGACGGGGGTGTGGTGCTGGTGACCCGGCTCGCCGGGATGATGCTGTCCGCGATCGCCGTGCAGCAGATCATCAACGGGATCACCCAGGTGATCCAGCAGAGTTGAGCCGGTCGACCGTGACGAGGTTCGTACGCAGAACCCCCGTACGGCATGGGTGCCGTACGGGGGTTCTGAAGTCTGCTCGTCGTCCGCGAGCGGTGTCCGCGCGTTGGCGCGTTATGAGGCCGTGGTGTCGGCCGGGCGGATCCAGAGGCGCTGCCCTATGGCGGCTGCTTGCTGCACGATCCGGTTGACGGAGGCGGCGTCCACGACCGTGCTGTCAACGGGGGTTCCGTCGACATCGTCGAGACGCATGATTTCGAAGCGCATGGGCTTCTCCCTTCGTCTGGTCATCCTCCTGAGGAGAACTACTCGGTTACGTAGGTAGTCAACTACCCGGGTGTTACGAACATTCCCTACGCTAAATAAATTTTTCGAACGCCTAACTACTGACCGGTAAGAGCCGTACACAAGCTGTGCAGGAGACTGACCGGGACCGGTTGTGTTCGAAGCGTGACCGCCGGAACAATGGACGGCATATGAACAACGACGACCACGCGGAACTGAGCGCCCGCATCGACCGCACGAACGAACTCCTCCACCGCATGCTCGCCGAGGTGGCGAAGACACCCTCGACGCATGCGATCTTCGTCGACGCGGGATATCTGTACGCGGCGGCGGGACGGCTCGTCGCCGGCACCGAGGACCGCCGCTCCTACGAGCTGGACGCGGAAGGTCTCATCGAGGCGCTCATCGACAAGGCTCGCACGATCTTCGCGGACAGCCGGCTGCTGCGGGTCTACTGGTACGACGGTGCCAGGCGCCGCATCCACACCATCGAGCAGCAGTCGATCGCGGAGCTTCCCGATGTGAAGGTCCGCCTGGGCAACCTCAACGCCAACAACCAGCAGAAAGGCGTCGACTCGCTGATCCGCACCGACCTGGAGTCCCTGGCCCGGCATCGCGCGATCAGCGACGCCGCGCTCATCGGCGGCGACGAGGACCTGGTGTCGGCGGTCGAGGCGGCGCAGGGGTACGGGGCGCGCGTCCACCTGTGGGGCATCGAGGCGCCCGAGGGCCGCAACCAGGCCGAGCCGCTGCTCTGGGAGGTCGACAGCCAGCGTACGTTCGACCTCGACTTCTTCAAGCCGTACGTCGCCCGGCGCACGGCCGCGAGCTACGAGGCGTCGGGAGGGACGCGGCCCACGCGCGAGGACGTGCGGTTCGTGGGCGCGCAGATCGCGGCGAAGTGGCTGGCGGCGCGGGGGCGCGAGGCGCTGGTCGAACTGCTGCCCGGGCATCCGTATCTGCCCGGTTCCGTCGACCAGGACCTGCTGGTGGAGGCGGAGGGGCTGCTGCAGTACTCGCTGCGCGGCCAGGCCGAACTGCGGCGGGCGCTGCGGGACGGCTTCTGGGAGCATCTGCAGGCCCAGTACTAGGCCGTCACCCATAGGCCGTCACCACTGGGCCATTCCGGTGCATTGCCTACTGCGCGAGGGTGTCCCAGAAGTCGGCCAGGGCGCGTGCGGTCTCCAGCGGGCGGTCCGTGTTGGGGGAGTGTTCGGCGCCCGCGATGACGGTCCGGTGCGCGTCCAGTCGTACGGCCATGTCGTCGAGCAGTGGGACGGCCCACGTGCCGTCCTCCTCGCCGGACAGGACATGGAAGGGCAGGGGTACGGCGGCGAGCTCCGCCACCCGGTCCGGCTCGGTGCACAACTGAAGCCCCGTGGCGGCGAGTTGGGCGGGGCTGTTGCCCATCCAACGGCGGCGCAGGTCCTCGCGGTCGTCGAGCCCGGCGTCCACGGCGTCCACCGAGTCGAGGTCGCCGCCACCGCCCTGGGGGTCGTCCATGGCCTGGATGGCCGCCCAGACGTCGGCCATGCTCATCACGGCGAGCGCGTCCCGCAGCAGTTTCGCGCGCTGCTGCTGTGCCTCGGAGATCTCGGCGGGACCTGAGGAAACGAGGGTCAGCGAGAGGAACGGGGTGTGGTCGAGCAGGACGGCGGCTCGGGCGATCTGCCCGCCGAGCGAATGCCCGACGAGGTGCACGGGGGTGCCGACGGCTGCCGCCTGGGCGAGCACGTCCTGCGCCAACTCGGCCTGTGCGTACGCCGATTCGTCGTCCCGGGAGCCGGGCGACTCGAACTGGCCGCGCCCGTCCACGGCGACGGTACGGTACCCGCGCGCGGCCAGCGGCTCGTGCAGCGAGATGAAGTCCTCCTTGCTGCCGGTGAACCCGGGCAGCAGCAGAACGGTCCCCTTCGGCTCGGCACCGACACCGGCGGAGGCGTCGATGACGGCGAACTCACCACGCGCGGTACGCAGGGCGTACGCACGGGCGCCGGGGGGCGGGGCGAAGGTCGCGGGCCTGCTCATGCGTCGAGGTTATCCGGAGGAGGCGAGAGGAGGGCAGGGGAGGTCGGCGGCGGGGGTGAGGGGGTGAGGGGGTGAGTGAGCAGGTGTGGGGCTGGGCAGGCGGGTTCTCGGTGGGCGCGAGTCTGTCCGGCCGGGCCGAGGGGGCTGTCGCAGGAGCGGCGGGTCGCGCCAACAGCGGGCGCGTGCGTCCGGGCTGGGGGCGCGGCGCGACGCATCGGCGGCTTGCCCGCCTCCGGGGCGCCTGCTCCGCCGGACAGGCGCCGGCGGGAACGCCGACGGCCCGGCCACCTGGTGGTGGTCCGGGCCGTCGGGGTGTGGCCGGTACTGCGGAGGGCCGGGGCCCTCGGGGTGGTCAGGCCTCCACGGAGTCCGTGGTCGGCGCGGTGACCGTGGCCTTGCGGGTGGCACGTCGCCTGGGCTTCGCCTCGGCTGCGGCCTCCGCCGTCGCCCTCTCCGTCACGACCGCCGGTTCGGCGGCCTTACGGGTCCGGCCACGCGGCTTCGGCTCCTCGGCGGCCTGCGCCGGGATGTCCGCGACGACCTCGACGGCCTTGCGCGCCGTACGGCGGCGGGGCTTGGCCTCGGTCGCCTCGGCAGCGTCGACGGCGGCTTCGGCGGCCGGCGCGGTCGCGGTCGCCTTGCGGGCGGCCGTCCTGCGCGGCTTGGCCTCGGCGGTGTCGACTGCGACCTCAGCGGCCGTGGCCGTCGCCTTGCGGGTACGACGCGGCTTCGCCTCGGTTGCCTCCGGCTCCGCGACGACCGCCGGTTCGGCGGCCTTGCCGGTCGTACGGCGGCGGGGCTTGGCCTCGACACCTTCGGCGGTGTCCACGGCGGCCTCCGCGGCTGGTGCCGTCGCCTTGCGCGTCGCACGGCGCTTCGGCGCCGGGGCGTCGGCCGAGGTCGGCTGGGCCGGGATGCCGACGGTCTCCGTCACGACCGCCGGTTCGGCGGCCTTACGTGTCGTACGGCGGCGCGGCTTCGCCTCGACCGTTTCAGCGGTGTCGACGGCAGCCTCGGCGGCCGGGGCGGCAGCCGCGGTGGCCTTGCGCGCTGTCCGACGCGGCTTCACCTCGACCGCTTCGACGGCGGCTTCGGCGGCCGGCGCGGTCGCGGTCGCCTTGCGGGCGGCCGTCCTGCGCGGCTTGGCCTCGACCGCTTCGGCGGTGTCGACGGCGGCCACCGCGGCCTTGCGGGTCCGGCGGGGCTTCACGGCCTCGGGTTCCGGAGTCTCCGCAGCGGCCTCGACGACGGCCACGACGGGCTCGGCGGCCTTACGCGTCGTACGGCGGCGGGGCTTGGCCTCGGTTGCCTCGGCGGTGTCGACGGCGGCTTCGGCGGCCGGCGCGGTCGCGGTCGCCTTGCGGGCGGCCGTCCTGCGCGGCTTGGCCTCCACGGCCTCGACGGTGTCCACGGCGGCTTCGGCAGGAGCCGTCGCCGCCGCCTTACGGGTTGCGCGGCGCGGCTTGGCCTCCGCGACGACCTCGGCCTCGACGACCGACTCCGCAGCCTTGCGCGTACGGCGGCGAGGCTGCTCCTTGGCCACTTCGGCCTCGGGTGCTGCCGGGGCTTCGGTCGGGAGGACCTGGGCCGGGGTGGTCAGCGTGGGCTCTGCGGCCTTGCGGGTACGGCGTCGGCGGGGCTGTTCCTCCGTGGCCTCGGCTTCGGGTGCTGCCGGGGTCTCGGTCGGGAGGGCCTGGGCCGGGGTGGTCAGCGTGGGCTCTGCGGCCTTGCGGGTACGGCGTCGGCGGGGCTGTTCCTCCGTGGCCTCGGCTTCGGGTGCTGCCGGGGTCTCGGTCGGGAGGGCCTGGGCCGGGGTGGTCAGTGTCGGCTCGGCCACCTTGCGCGTACGGCGTCGGCGGGGCTGTTCCTCCGTGGCCTCGGCTTCGGGTGCTGCCGGGGCTTCGGTCGGCAGGGCCTGGGCCGGGGTGGTCAGCGTGGGCTCTGCGGCCTTGCGGGTACGGCGTCGGCGGGGCTGTTCCGCCGGGACCTCGGCCTGGGGTGCCTCGGTGGTGGTCTCGGTCGGTGTGACCGTGGCCGGTGCGGGCTCCGCCGTCCTGCGGGTGCGGCGGCGGCGCGGGCGCTCCGTGGACTCCGGAGCCGTGCCCTCCGCCGTCGCGACCGCGGCCTCGGCCGACGGCTGGACGAACGTCGCCGTCGGGGCCGTCACCTGCTCGGCGGCGGCACCGCGCGTACGGCGACGGCGACGCGGCGTACGGCGCTCGGTCGGCTGCTCGGACGAGGTGACCGCCTCGCTGACCGGGGCGGCCGACGTGACCGGAGTCGTCTGCGCGTCCGTGGCGGCACCGCCACGGGTGCGGCGGCGGCTGCGCGGCGTACGCGCCGGGCGCTCCCGCTCCGCCGACGGCGCGGAAGCAGCCGCCGGGCCGGAGTTGCGGCCACCGCGACCACGCGGGCCACCGCGTCCGCCCGTCTCACCGAGGTCTTCGAGCTCCTCGGCACCCAGGCCGGCGCGCGTGCGCTCCGAGCGCGGCAGAACACCCTTGGTGCCGACCGGGATGCTCAGGTCCTCGAACAGGTGCGGAGAGGTGGAGTACGTCTCCGGCGGGTCGTTGAAGTTCAGCTCCAGCGCCTTGTTGATCAGCTGCCAGCGCGGGATGTCGTCCCAGTCGACCAGCGTGATCGCGATGCCCTTGGCACCCGCGCGGCCCGTACGGCCGATGCGGTGCAGGTACGTCTTCTCCTCTTCGGGAGACTGGTAGTTGATGACGTGCGTGACGCCCTCGACGTCGATACCGCGCGCCGCCACGTCCGTGCAGACGAGGACGTCGACCTTGCCGTTGCGGAACGCGCGCAGCGCCTGCTCGCGGGCACCCTGGCCGAGGTCGCCGTGGACGGCGCCGGAGGCGAAGCCACGCTGGGAGAGCTGGTCGGCGAGATCGGCCGCCGTACGTTTCGTACGGCAGAAGACCATGGCCAGTCCCCGGCCTTCGGCCTGCAGTATCCGCGCGACCATCTCGGGCTTGTCCATGTTGTGCGCGCGGTAGACGTACTGCGCGGTGTTCGCGACCGTCTTGCCCTCGTCGTCCGGCGCGGCGGCGCGGATGTGCGTGGGCTGCGACATGTAGCGGCGCGCGAGACCGATGACCGCGCCCGGCATGGTCGCCGAGAACAGCATCGTCTGACGGCGGGCCGGAAGCATGTTCATGATCTTCTCGACGTCGGGCAGGAAGCCCAGGTCGAGCATCTCGTCGGCCTCGTCGAGGACGAGCGCGCGGACGTGCTTCAGGTTCAGCTTCTTCTGGCCGGCGAGGTCGAGAAGGCGCCCCGGGGTGCCGACGACGACGTCGACGCCCTTCTTGAGGGCCTCGACCTGCGGCTCGTACGCCCGGCCGCCGTAGATGGCGAGAACGCGCACGTTACGGACCTTGCCGGCCGTCAGCAGGTCGTTCGTGACCTGCTGGCACAGCTCGCGCGTCGGGACGACGACGAGGGCCTGCGGGGCCTCGGTGAGCTGCTCGGGCTGGGCGCGGCCGGCCTCGACGTCGGCGGGGACGGTCACGCGCTCGAGGAGCGGGAGCCCGAAGCCGAGCGTCTTGCCGGTGCCGGTCTTGGCCTGGCCGATGACGTCCGTGCCGGTGAGGGCGACGGGGAGGGTCATCTCCTGGATGGGGAAGGGAGTGATGATGCCGACGGCTTCGAGCGCCTCGGCGGTCTCGGGAAGGATTCCGAGATCCCGGAAAGTCGTAGTCAGGGCAATGCCTCTTCTGTGTACGCGGTGCGAGGCGAGCGCGGGGGTCGTGTCGGGGACCGGGCCGGGGAACTTCGGTCGCCTCACGGGCGGGCCGAGTGGCACGGGACCACTGCCGACGCTCGAGCGCTCGTACCGCTGAGGGTCCCTCCGAATTCCGTACGCATCGTGCCGTACGGATGAGGAGAGCTGTCGGGTCGGAGCCGATCGGGCCACCGACCGGGCATCCTCATTCGTGTGGCCCGTCGAGCTACGTCTTTCAACTCAGCGGGCGCATTACCACCATACCCCGGAATCGCGCACATGCGATGGCCGATTCGGTCACGTAGTGGTCGTCACACTGATTGAGCAGGGACTTCCACGCTGCGGCCAGCGGGCTATTGTGCGCTTCATGACGACGTCTGACAATGCCTCCGGTACCCCCGCGACCCCCGACGAAAGCGCAGCAGAGACAGCGGCCGAAGCCGCTCCCGCACCCACCGGAGTCGCCGCCCAGGACTGGGCGCAGGCTGCCGTCGACCCGCAGTACCGCGCCGCCGTCGTCGACCTGCTCGGCGCGCTCGCGTACGGCGAACTGGCCGCGTTCGAGCGGCTCGCCGAGGACGCCAAGCTGGCGCCGACCCTCGTCGACAAGTCGGAACTGGCCAAGATGGCGTCCGCGGAGTTCCATCACTTCGAGCAGATCAGGGACCGTCTCACGGAGATCGGCGCCGACGCCACGCAGGCGATGGAGCCGTTCGTCGCCGCGCTCGACGGCTTCCACAAGCAGACGGCGCCCTCCGACTGGCTGGAGGGGCTCGTCAAGGCGTACGTCGGTGACTCGATCGCCAGTGACTTCTACCGTGAGGTCGCCGCCCGCCTCGACGCGGACACCCGCAAGCTGGTGCTGGCGGTCCTCGACGACACCGGGCACGCCAGCTTCGCCGTGGAGAAGGTGCGCGCGGCCATCGACGCGGAGCCCCGGGTGGGCGGGCGGCTCGCGCTGTGGGCGCGGCGGCTGATGGGCGAGGCGCTGTCGCAGTCGCAGCGGGTCGTGGCCGACCGGGACGCGCTGTCGACGATGCTCGTCGGCGGTGTCGCGGACGGGTTCGACCTCGCCGAGGTCGGCCGGATGTTCTCCAGGATCACCGAGGCGCACACGAAGCGGATGGCGGCACTGGGGCTGGCCGCGTAGTTGTCCGCGGGTGCGCGGTGGCCGGTCGCGGCGTTCCGCGCGCCCCTGTCGGCGACGGCTACGCCGTCGCCGATGATCGGCGGAATCCGCCCTTGGGGCGGAGCAGCAGGGAGAGGGACGCGGCGCTGACGGCCGTCGCGCCCATCAGGATCAGCAGGAAGTGGCCGGCGCTCAGCGCACTGTGCGTCAGGAAGGCGCCGAAAAGGGCTCCGGCCACTCCCGTCGACAGGACCAGGTGCCGTGCGGGGAGGCGGTCGGGCAGACGGTGGGCCGCCGCCCAGGCCAGGGCGAGGCCGAGGATCGCGGAGCCGAGTGCTTCAAAGAACATGTCGGGGTCCCTCCCACAGCCTGCCGGCGCGTGACGTTCTCAGCCCGTCATACCCGTGACCTGCGCAGGGCAATCCCCTTGTAAGGGTGACGTGTGGTCAACCTGTGAACATCGACAGCGGTCACGAACACGGGCGCCGACATGGGTGGGGCCCGGCGGTTCAAGACCGCCGGGCCCCACCCATATACGTGTCGTACGTGCCCTACAGCGCGCTGAAGCCCACCTTGCGGACCGTCGGCTCGCCCAGCTCGACGTACGCGAGACGGTCGGCCGGGACCAGGACCTTGCGGCCGTGGTCGTCCACGAGGCTCAGGAGCGCCGACTTACCGGCCAGCGCATCGGCCACGGCCTGCTCGACCTCCTCGGCGCTCTGACCGCTCTCCAGAACGATCTCGCGGGGCGCGTGCTGCACGCCGATCTTGACCTCCACGGCTATGTCCCTCCGACGGTCAGTGAAGTGCGCGGGCGTCCGCGCCGTACCCAGCACACATTAGCCCGGTGAGGGGACGTTGATGTTCCGCGCGGGAACGCCAGGAGCGAACAACCAGTGGGAACAAACGGGCGGTCAGTGGTGCTCGGTGCCGTGCAGCGGGAAGCCGGCGATGCCGCGCCAGGCCAGCGAGGCCAGCAACTGGACCGCCTGCTCGCGCGGGACGCTGCGGTCGCTGTGCAGCCAGGACCGCGCCACCACCTGGGCGAGGCCGCCCAGACCGGAGGCCAGCAGCATCGACTCCGAGGGGGAGAGGCCGGTGTCCTCGGCGATGACCTCGGAGATCGCCTCCGCGCACTGGTGCGTCACCTTGTCGACGCGCTCGCGCACGGCGGGCTCGTTCGTCAGGTCGGACTCGAAGACCAGGCGGAAGGCGCCGCCGTCGTCCTCCACGTACGCGAAGTACGCGTCCATCGTCGCCCGGACGCGCTGCTTGTTGTCGGAGGTCGAGGCCAGGGCCGTACGGACCGACTCGATGAGTGCCTCGCAGTGCTGGTCCAGCAGGGCGAGGTAGAGGTCGAGCTTGCCCGGGAAGTGCTGGTAGAGCACCGGCTTGCTGACGCCGGCCCGTTCGGCGATGTCGTCCATCGCGGCGGAGTGGTAGCCCTGCGCCACGAACACTTCCTGGGCGGCGCCCAGCAGCTGGTTCCGTCGGGCGCGACGCGGCAACCGCGTGCCCCGCGGGCGTGCCGCCTCAGTTTGCTCGATGGCTGTCACGCCGCCTCCCAATTTCGTCCACATGCGGTGTGCGCCGCGCCGCCATCGTACTTTTCGGTAACCCTGGTGTGCGCGGTCCAAGCGCAGAAATTCCTCGACCGAGCGACTGTATGTTCCGGTCTATTTGCTCAAATGGCAACAAATCCCGGGCTGGGTGCGGAATACATGGACGGCTACCGGTAGTCGTCCTCGTCCAGTTCCACGACGCGGGCCTGTTCCGCGAGGTCGGCCTCGTTGGCGCGGTCCGTGTTCTCGCCGGTCAGCCGCTCGTCGTGCTGTGGGGTGACTTCCCTGTGCTGCTCGGCCGCGTCGCCCTCGGGGGCCTCCACGGCGACCTCGGTGGTGTCGTCCTCGGCTTCGTAATCCTCGTGGTCCCCGGGGCTCTCGGCGTTTTCGGGGTCCGTGATTTCTTCGAAGGCCTTGGGGTCGGTGGGGTCGGCGGCCATGCTGGGCTCCCTTCCAGGGGTGTGGTTCTCCTACGGGTGCCCTGTTTACGAGCGTAGGAGACACGGAGGCGGTATGCCATGCGATCGGGTCCCCGTGCGACCGCAAACCCGGCCTGTGATGCCGAACACACGAACCACTGCGTGATCGTCTCGTAACATTGCCGCATGTCTTCGACCGAGCTGCCGTACGTGTCGGCCACCAACGTGCTGCCCAAGGTGACTCCTGTCAGGGTCGCGGAGGGTGAGCGGCTGCGCTCGGTCGGTCTGCCGGGGATCACACTGACCGTGCGGTCACGGCCCCCCGTGCGCGAGGGGCTGCCGCCCGCGCTGTACGTCCATGGCCTGGGCGGTTCCTCGCAGAACTGGTCGGCGCTGATGCCGCTGAACGACGAGCTCGTCGACAGCGAGGCGCTGGACCTGCCGGGCTTCGGTGACTCCCCGCCACCGGACGACGGCGACTACTCGGTCACCGGGCACGCGCGTGCCGTCATCCGCTACCTCGACGCCTCCGGACGCGGTCCCGTGCACCTGTTCGGCAACTCGCTGGGCGGCGCGGTCTCCACGCGTGTCGCGGCGGTGCGACCCGACCTCGTCCGCACGCTCACGCTCGTGTCGCCCGCGCTGCCGGAGATCCGCGTGCAGCGCAACGCGGTGCCGACCGGGCTGCTCGCCCTGCCCGGCGTGGCCCGTCTGTTCACCCGGTTGACCAAGGACTGGAGCGCCGAACAGCGCGTCCGCGGGGTCACCGCGCTCTGTTACGGGGATCCTGGGCAGGTGACGCCCGAGGGATTCCGCAACGCGGTCGAGGAGATGGAACGGCGGCTGCAACTGCCGTACTTCTGGGACGCGATGGCGCGTTCCGCGCGCGGGATCGTCAACGCGTACACGCTCGGCGGTCAGCACGGACTGTGGCGTCAGGCCGAGCGTGTGCTCGCGCCGACACTCCTCGTCTACGGCGGCCGGGATCAGCTCGTCGCCTTCCGTATGGCCCAGCGCGCGTCGCGTGCCTTCCGCGACTCCCGGCTGCTGACACTGCCCGACGCCGGACATGTGGCGATGATGGAGTACCCGGAGGTCGTGGCCTCGGCCTTCCGTGAACTGCTCGAGGACGCAGGTGAGTTGGCGGCGGATGCCGGTACTGTGGCAGCGAGGACGGTCGGCAGCAGGGCCGACGCCGCGAACGCGGGGAGCTGAGACGCGAGGTGGGACGTCACAGCCGGCGCGGTCGATCCGGCGGCAGCCCGAGTACGGGCAACACGGCGAACACCCCTGTGGGGCCACAGGGACGGCAACCTCAACAGGGACGGCAACCTCAACAGGGACGGCAACCGCAGCAGGGGCAGGAAGCCCCCCGCTTTCCTGTTCCCGACGGCACGCCCGCTCATGGCTTCCCGCGTTTCTCCGACGGCACCCCGGCGCACGGGACGCCGCGTCTCCCGGAGGGAACCCCCGCCCACGGCTTCCCCCGGGTCCGGGGCGGCGGACACCCCGAGCAGCGTGAAGCCGGCGGTGGCTGGGGCGAGTTGGGCGGGCGGCCCGGGGTCGGTCCGGCCATACCGCGTCAGCGGCCCGCGCCCCCGCACGCCTCCGGCCCCCGGCAGGCGTACGTCGACGCCTTCGACGGTACGGGCGCGCACGGCGCCGCAGCCGAGGACGTCGACCTCTTCGCGCCCCGCGTCCGGACCTCGCACCCCTCCGACCCGCCCGGGACCGGCCACGCCCACGCGCCGGCGCCCGAGGTGGCGGTCAAGGGCAAGGGCGGCAAGGGGCGGGCGTTCACCGGGATCGCGGCTGCCGCCGTCACCACCGTGCTGGCGGTCGTCGTGGCCGGGCAGGTCACCGGCGGCCAGACGGACGACGACGACGGCGGTACCCGGACACAGACCGCGAGCGGCTCGGGCCAGGACGTACGGGGGTACGGGGACTCCGGAGCGCGCACTGACGCCGTTCCGGCAGCACCGGACGCGGCGGCGACGCTGACCTACGACCAGAAGATGGCCAAAGAGTACGCACTCGGAGCGGCCCTCAAGGGCTCCGGGAAGTTCGACGCGATCCGTGGGTTCGCCAAGGCGCCGGGGACCGGGCAGAAGTACAGGTACCGGGTGGACGTCGAGCAGGGGCTCGGACTCGACGGGGAACTGTTCGCGCAGGCCGTGCAGAAGACGCTCAACGACAACCGCAGCTGGGCGCACAACGGCGGCCGTACGTTCGAGCGGATCTCCTCCGGCCGGCCCGACTTCGTGATCACGCTGGCCAGCCCCGGCACCACCGCCTTCTGGTGCGCCAAGTCCGAACTCGACACCACCGAGGACAATGTGTCCTGCGACTCGGCGTCCACCGACCGCGTGATGATCAACGCGTATCGATGGGCGCAGGGCTCCGTGACCTACGGCGACAAGATCTACGCGTACCGGCAGATGCTGATCAATCACGAGGTCGGCCATCGCCTGGGCAAGGGGCATGTGACCTGCGACAAGGACGGCGAACTCGCCCCGGTCATGCAGCAGCAGACCAAGTTCCTCGACCACGACGGGATCCACTGCCTGGCCAACCCCTGGCCGTTCCCCGGAAGTTGACACATGGCTCAGATGTCACGTTGACACCGGTGGAAAGTTCGTTCATATTTTTGCGCATGTGGTCTAGTCATGCTGTCCGTCGCGCCGCCATCGAGCTGGCGCTGATCGGCGTGACCCCGCTCTGCGTGGCCGACATTCTCTGTCGCTGACACCCGCCCCCGGCGTGCGTGTCGCGATCTGCACCTCTGCCGTCACCGACTGACCTTCGACTTCTGTCGTCGTCTCGTCGTCGGCGGTTCTCCATGACCTGATGCCACTGGTGCTACCTGGTGCCACTGGTGACCTGGTGCTTCTGGTGCGACCTGACGCGTGTTGTGACGCCGGGCGGACGTGTGTTCCTTTCCGTCTCATCCCTCGTCATTCCGTCTCATTATTCGAGAGGTCGTCTTCCGATGCCCCAACCGTCCGTCAGAGCGCGCCGCGTCGCAGCGGTGTCCGTCAGCCTTGTCCTGGCCGCGGGCGCCGCTGCATGCGGTCCGAAGGACAACGATGCCAAGGGCGCGGGAAGCGGCGACTCCAAGCCGCAGAAGGGCGGCACACTCACCGTCCTGAACTCCAGGCCGCAGGACGACTTCGACCCCGCGAGGCTGTACACCTCCGGCGGCGGCAACGTCCCCTCACTGGTCTTCCGTACGCTCACCACGCGCAACCGCGAGAGCGGGGCGGCGGGCGCGAAGGTCGTCCCCGACCTCGCCACCGACACCGGGCGCCCGAGCGAGAACGCGACCGTGTGGACGTACACCCTGAAGGAAGGGCTCAAGTACGAGGACGGTACGGCGATCACCAGCGCCGACATCAAGTACGGCATCGAGCGGTCCTTCGCCCCCGAACTCTCCGGCGGCGCGCCCTACTTGAGGGACTGGCTGGTCGGCGCCGCCGACTACCAGGGCCCCTACAAGGACAAGGGCGAGGGCCTCGACGCGATCGAGACGCCGGACGCCCGCACGATCGTCTTCCATCTGAACAAGCCCGAGGGCGAGTTTCCCTACCTGGCCACCCAGACGCAGTTCACGCCGGTCCCGAAGGCCAAGGACACCGGCACCAAGTACGAGGAGCACCCGGTCTCGTCGGGCCCGTACAAGGTCGTCAGCAACGAGGGGGACGGTGAGCGGCTGATCCTGGAGCGCAACCCCTACTGGTCGGCCGCCACGGACGCGGAGCGCAAGGCGTACCCGGACAAGATCGACGTACGGTCCGGGCTCGACTCCTCGGTGATCAACCAGCGGCTGTCCGCGTCTCAAGGGGCGGACGCCGCGTCCGTCACCACGGACACCAACCTCGGCCCGGCCGAGCTCGCCAAGGTCTCCGGTGACAGGGAACTGGCCGCGCGTGTCGGCACCGGACACTTCGGCTACATCAACTACATAGCGTTCAACCCGAAGATCAAGCCGTTCGACAACATCAAGGTGCGCCAGGCGATCTCGTACGCCATCGACCGTACGAGCGTCGTCAACGCGGCCGGCGGTTCGTCGCTGGCCGAGCCCGCCACCACCTATCTGCCGAACCAGAAGTCCTTCGGATACACGCCGTACGACCACTTCCCGGCGGGTGCCTCGGGGGACCCGGCGAAGGCCAAGGAGGTGCTGAAGGAGGCCGGTTACCCGAACGGGCTGACCGTCACCCTGACCCACTCCAACGCCAAGGACTTCGAGACCAGCCCGGAGATCGCGACCGCAGTCCAGGACGCGCTCAAGAAGGCCGGGATCACGGTGAAGCTGAACGGGCTGGAGGACAACGACTACTCCGACACCATCCACGACGTGAAGAAGGAGCCCGGGTTCTTCCTCGCCCACTGGGGTGCCGACTGGCCCTCCGGCGGTCCCTTCCTCGCTCCGATCTTCGACGGCCGGCAGATCGTCAAGGACGGTGCGAACTTCAACACCGGCTTCCTCGACGACAAGTCGGTCAATGCCGAGATTGACGCGATCAACAAGTTGACCGATCTTGACGCTGCCGCCAAGAGGTGGGGTGCACTGGACAGCAAGATCGGTGAGCAGGCGCTGACCGTGCCGCTGTTCCACCCCGTCTACAAGCGGCTGTACGGCAAGGACATCAAGAACATCGTGATCAGCGACTGGACGGGTGTCCTGGACATCTCCCAGGTCTCGGTGAAGTGACGACGACGTGAGCGAGGTCCTTCTCGCCTCCCAGGCCGCCGGGACGGGTACGACACCCGTCCCGGCGGTTTCGGGGGCCCGCCAGTTCTGGCGGCGGCTGCGTGCGCAGCGTGCCGCCCTCTTCGCGGCGGCCGTCGTCGCGCTGCTCGTCCTGGTCGCGCTCGGCGCGCCGCTGCTCACCGCGATCGAGGGCCAGGATCCGACCACCTACCACCCGGCCCTCGTCGACTCCGCGCGCGGAGGTGTCCCGACCGGCGCCTTCGGCGGGATCAGCGGCGACCACTGGCTGGGCGTCGAACCGCAGACCGGTCGCGACCTGTTCGCCCGGCTCGTCTACGGCGCCCGGGTCTCGCTGGGCGTCGCGCTCGCGGCGACCCTCGTCCAGGTATTGATCGGCGTCGTGGTCGGCATTGCGTCCGCCCTCGGCGGTCAATGGGTTGATCAACTGTTGAGCCGTCTCACCGATGTCATCATCGCCCTGCCACTCATGATCATGTCGCTGGCCCTGCTGGCGATCGTGCCCAGCAGCTTCCCGAGGCCCGTCCTCGTCGCCCTGGTCATCGGACTGATCGCCTGGGGCTCGATCGCGAAGATCGTGCGCGCCCAGACGCTCACCCTCAAACAGCTCGACCATGTGGCCGCCGCCCGCCTCAGCGGCTGGGGCTCCTGGCGGATCGCCCGCCGTGAACTGCTGCCCGGCCTGGCCGCACCCGTCATCACGTACGCCGCGCTCCTCGTTCCGACGAACATCACGGTCGAGGCCGCCCTGTCCTTCCTCGGGGTCGGGGTGAAGCCGCCGACGGCCTCCTGGGGGCAGATGATCACCGCCGCCGATGTCTGGTACCAGGCGGCACCGCAGTACCTGCTGCTGCCCGCGGGCGCCCTCTTCGTGACCGTCCTCGCCCTCACCGTCCTCGGCGACGGCATACGCACCGCCCTCGATCCGCGTGCCGCGTCCCGGCTGCGTATCGGCACGGGCCGCAAACGCGAGGCCAGGGCCGGGGAGAAGAAGGCCGGCACGACGTCGGCGGAAGCATCGGACACCGGGCAGGGGGCCCGCGCGTGAACATCTCCGGTTTCGGCGGGTTCGTCGCCCGCCGTGTCATCGGCGCGATCGTCACCCTCCTCGCCATCTCGGTGATCATCTACGTCGTCTTCTACGTCGCCCCGGGCAACATCGCCCAGATCACCTGCGGCCCGCGCTGCTCCCCGGCCCAGGTGCACCAGGTCGCCGAGCAACTGCGCCTCGACGACCCGCTGTACCTGCGCTACTGGCACTTCCTGCTGGGCGTCTTCGTCGGCCACGACTACTCCACCGGTACGTCAGTCGAGCACTGCGCGGCGCCCTGCCTCGGTCTGTCGTACCAGAGCGACCAGCAGGTCACCGAGCTGATCCTGGCGAAACTGCCGGTCACCGGCTCGCTCGCGCTCGGCGCGATGGTGCTGTGGCTGCTCATCGGCGTCGGCACCGGAGTGCTCTCGGCCTGGCGGCGCGGCCGGCCCACCGAGCGCATCCTGACCGGCCTCACGCTGGCCGGCACGGCCACGCCCGTCTTCGTCATCGGCCTGATCCTGATGATCGTCGTCTGCGGCCAGCTGGAGCTGCTGCCGTTCCCGCAGTACGTGCCCTTCGCCGACGACCCCGAGCAGTGGGCCTGGAACCTGCTGCTGCCCTGGCTGTCGCTCGCCCTGATCGAATCCGCCAAGTACGCCCGTCTGACCAGGGCGTCGATGCTGGAGACCCTCGCGGAGGACCATGTACGCACTTTCCGCGCGTACGGCGTCGGGGAGCGGTCCGTCATCGGGCGGCACGCGCTGCGCGGTGCGGTGGCTCCCCTGATCGCGCTGAGCGCCACCGACTTCGGATCGATGTTCGGCGGCGCGGTGCTCACCGAGACGCTCTTCGGACTGCCCGGCATCGGACAGGAACTCGTCCAGGCGGTCAAGGTCGTGGACCTGCCGGTGGTCGTCGGCATGGTGCTGGTCACCGGGTTCTTCGTGGTCGTGGCCAACGCCGTCGCGGATGTGCTCTACGCGGTGGCCGACCGACGGGTGGTGCTCGTATGAGCCTGGACAGGGCCTCATTCGAGGCCTCGGACGGAGCCTCAGAAGGTGCCGCGGAAGGTGCCTCGGCCGAGGCCGCGGTGGAGAAGCCGGTGGAGAACGTGGTGTTGGACGCGGTGGTGGGCGCGGTGGTGGACGCGGTGGAGAACGCCGAGAGCAGTGCTCTCGTGGAGGTCGACGGGCTGACGGTGGCCTTCGGCTCCCTGCGGGCCGTGGACGGGCTCTCGTTCCGACTCGACAAGGGCGCCGCGCTGGGCCTGGTCGGCGAGTCCGGCTCGGGCAAGTCCACGGTCGCCGCCGCCCTGCTGGGGCTGCACCGGGGTACGGGAGCGGAGGTCGGCGGCGCCCTCCGGGTCGCCGGAACCGACGTACAGCGGGCGTCCGAGGCCGAGTTGCGGCGGCTGCGCGGGGCAAAGGCGGCGATGGTTTTTCAGGACCCGCTGTCCTCCCTCGACCCGTACTACGCGGTCGGCGACCAGATCGCCGAGGTGTACCGGGTGCACAACCGGGTGTCCCGGCGGGCCGCACGCGCGCGTGCCGTCGACGTACTGGACCGTGTCGGGATTCCGGACGCGGTACGGCGCTCCCGGTCCCGGCCGCACGAGTTCAGCGGCGGGATGCGCCAGCGCGCGCTGATCGCCATGGCGCTCGCCTGCGAACCCGACCTGTTGATCGCCGACGAGCCGACGACCGCGCTGGACGTGACCGTCCAGGCCCAGATCCTCGACCTGCTGCACACACTCCGCGAGGAGACCGGCATGGGCCTGCTGCTCGTCACGCACGACGTGGGCGTCGCGGCGGAGAGCGTCGACGACGTGCTGGTGATGCGGCACGGGCGGGCCGTCGAGCACGGCCCGGTCGCCGCCGTCCTGGGGGCGCCCGCCCAGGCGTACACGCGTGAACTGCTCGCCGCGGTACCGCGCGTGGAGGCGCGTAGGGCAACGGGGGACACCACCGGGTCCGGCTCTAGGGGAACCACCGGGTCTGGCTCGGGCCTAGGGTCCGGGTCCGGCCTCGGGTCCGGGTCCGACCTCGGGTCCGGGTCTGGCTCGGGCGTCGGGTCGGGGTTGGGCGTCGGGTCGGGGTCCGGGTCGGGGTCGGGGTCGGGGTTGGGCGTCGGGTCCGGGTCGGGGTCCGGGTCGGGGTCGGGGTCGGGGTTGGGCGTCGGGTCCGGGTCGGGGTCCGGGTCGGGGTCGGGCGTCGGGTCCGGGTCGGGGTCGGGGTCGGGCGTCGGGTCCGGGTCGGGCGTCGGGTCCGGGTCCGGGTCGGGCGTCGGGTCCGGGTTTGGGGCGGGCGTCGGCTCTGGGGCCGGGTCGGGGTCGGGCGTCGGCGTCGGCTCTGCGGAGGTCGTGCTGGAGGCCACCGCTCTGCGGCGCGAGTTCGGGCGCGGGAAGCGGGCGTTCGCGGCCGTGGACGACGTGTCGCTGACCGTGCGCCGGGGCGAGACCCTCGGCATCGTCGGCGAGAGCGGCAGCGGCAAGACGACGCTAGGGCGGATGCTGGTCGGGCTGCTGGAGCCGACGGCCGGCGAGGTGCGCTACGAGGGGCGGGTGCGGTCGGGGGTCGGTCCCGCCGTGCAGATGGTGTTCCAGGACCCGGTCTCCTCGCTCAACCCCCGCCGCAGCGTGGGCGAGTCGATCGCCGACCCGCTACGGGCACGCGGCGAGCGGGACGACGCGCGGGTCCGGGCACGCGTGGGCGAGCTGCTGGAGCGGGTCGGGCTCGATCCGGCACACTTCGACCGCTATCCCCACGAGTTCAGCGGAGGCCAGCGCCAACGCGTGGGCATCGCCCGGGCACTGGCCGCCGAGCCGCGCGTCATCGTCTGCGACGAGCCGGTCTCGGCGCTCGACGTCACGACCCAGGCCCAGGTGGTCGCCCTGCTCGGCGAGTTGCAGCGCGAACTCGGCCTCGCGCTGGTGTTCGTCGCACATGACCTCGCCGTCGTACGCCAGGTCAGCGACCGCGTCGCGGTGATGCGGCGCGGACGGATCGTCGAGTCGGGCCCCGCCGACGAGGTGTACGACAATCCGAGGGATCCGTACACCCGGCAGTTGCTGGCCGCCGTACCCGCTCTCGATCCGCTTGTCGCGGCCCAGCGCCGCGCCGCACGACGGGAGTTGGCCCCGGCGTGACCACACATGTGTTCGTGACCTGGAGTGTGCGAATGATCTCTTAGCGCGACAGAACGCGAACCGCACGGGAAAGTTACGACCGTTCACCCCTTTTGGTGGGGGGGGGGGGGGCCCCCCCCGCCCCCCCCCCCCCGGGGCCCCAACAGAGACGCCCCGCGCCGCCCCCCCGCGCCCCCGCCGCCACCCCAACCGGGTCCCGGGGGGGTGCGGGGCGCGCCG
>NZ_JBEYVP010000043.1:0-90017 GCF_040644035.1 Streptomyces sp. NPDC047042
ACGGGCTAAAAATTAGCCCCTCCGGCGTTTGAGGAGCGGGGGTTCGGGGGCAGCGCCCCCGAGACGGATGGGACGGGTAGGGGCGGCGGGGGCGAAATCACCTCGATACGATGCCCCAGGTACGCGATCAACCGTCGCGTCGGTCATCGGGTGAGGAGACACCACATGGCAGGGGCACCGCAGGACGACTGTCTGTTCTGCAAGATTGTCGCGAAGCACATCCCGGCGACCATCGTCCGGGAGACCGACACCACCCTCGCCTTCCGGGACATCAACCCCCAGGCACCGACGCACATCCTCGTCATCCCCAAGGTCCACCACCCCGACGCCGCCTCCCTCGCCGCCGCCGAACCCGGTGCCGCCGCCGACGTCCTGCGCGACGCCGGTGAGATCGCCGCCGAGGAGAAGCTGGACAGCTACCGCATCGTCTTCAACACGGGCAGCGGCGCCGGCCAGACCGTCTTCCACGCCCACGCGCACCTCCTCGGCGGGCGCGGACTGCACTGGCCGCCCGGATAACACGCCATGTCCGCACGTGAACTGGTCGTCCTCGGCACCGCCAGCCAGGTACCCACCCGGCACCGCAACCACAACGGCTACCTGCTCCGCTGGGACGGCGAGGGCATCCTCTTCGATCCCGGCGAGGGCACCCAGCGCCAGATGCTGCGCGCTGGGGTCGCCGCCCACGACCTCAACCGGATCTGCGTCACGCACTTCCACGGGGACCACTCGCTCGGGCTCGCCGGAGTCATCCAGCGCATCAACCTCGACCGGGTCCCGCACGAGATCACCGCGCACTACCCGCGCTCCGGGCAGAAGTTCTTCGACCGGCTGCGGTACGCCACCGCCTATCGCGAGACCGTTCAGCTCGGGCAGGTGCCGGTTGCGGGGGAGGGTGGGATGCTGGCCGACGCCGGCGGTTATCGGCTCGAAGCCCGCAGGCTCTCCCACCCCGTCGAGTCGTACGGCTATCTCCTCGTCGAGCCCGACGGGCGCCGCATGCTGCCCGAGCTGCTCGCCGAGCACGGGATCAAGGGGCCCGACGTGGGGCGCCTTCAGCGGGAGGGTTCCCTCGGGTCCGTCACCCTCGACGACGTCAGTGAGCTGCGGCGCGGACAGCGGTTCGCGTTCGTCATGGACACCCGGTTGTGTGACGGGGTGTATGAGTTGGCCGAGGGCGTGGACATGCTTGTCATCGAGTCGACCTTCCTCGACGAGGATCGGCAACTTGCCGATGACCATGGGCACTTGACCGCTGGTCAGGCGGGCGCCGTCGCCCGGGACGGCGGCGTCCGGCATCTCGTTCTCACCCACTTCAGCCAGCGCTACTCCGACCCCGACGAGTTCGAGCGGCAGGCTCGGGCCGCCGGGTACGAGGGTGAGTTGACCGTCGCCTACGACCTGCTCCGGGTTCCGGTTCCGAAACGGCGGTAAACCGGTCGTACGATTCTTTGATGTCCCTCCCCAAAGCTGAACTGCACCTCCACATCGAAGGCACCCTCGAACCCGAGCTGGCCTTCGCGCTCGCCGCGCGCAATGGCGTCGTGCTGCCCTACGGCGACAGTGAAGAACTGCGTAAGGCATACGACTTCGATGATCTTCAGTCCTTTCTGAATCTGTACTACGAGCTCATGGCCGTGCTGCGTACCGAGCAGGACTTCGCGGATCTCGCCAACGCCTATCTCGCGCGGGCCGCCGCCCAGGGTGTGCGGCACGCGGAGATCTTCTTCGATCCGCAGGCGCACATCGCGCGCGGTGTGGAGATGGGGACGGTCGTCGAGGGGCTGTGGCGGGCACTGGGGGAGAGTGAGGCGGCCCATGGCATCTCCACTCGGCTGATCATGTGCTTCCTGCGTGATCAGTCCGCCGAGTCCGCGATGGAGACGCTGGAGGCGGCCAAGCCGTATCTCCATCGGATCATCGGCATTGGGCTCGACTCCGCCGAGGTCGGGCACCCGCCGGTGAAGTTCCGCGAGGTGTACGAGGCCGCCGCCGCGCTGGGGCTGCGGCGCGTGGCGCACGCGGGGGAGGAGGGGCCGCCCGAGTACATCACCGAGGCTCTCGACGTGCTCGGCGTCGAGCGGATCGACCACGGGCTGCGCTGTATGGAGGACCCGGTGCTGGTTGCGCGGCTCGTGCGGGAGGGGGTGCCGCTGACGCTGTGTCCGTTGTCCAATGTGCGGCTGCGGGCCGTCGATGTGCTGGCGGAGCATCCGCTGCCCGCGATGCTCGACGCGGGTCTGCTGTGCACCGTCAACTCCGACGATCCCGCCTACTTCGGCGGATACGTCGGCGACAACTTCGGGGCGGTACGGGAGGCCCTGGGGCTGAGTGAGGAGCGGTTGCGGGAGCTGGCGCGGAACTCGTTCCTGGCGTCGTTCCTGGAGGACGACGAGGAGCGGCGGGCCCGGTATCTCGCCGAGGTGGCGGCGTACGAGTTCGGGGGCTGACCGGCTCCGCCGGGCGCCACGCGCGGCTCCCGGGGCCGTAGGGGCGGGCCGGTGTCAGTGGTGTGGTGCAGACTGGCCTGATCCGCACTGTCCGTCATCAGGGTCCGTATTCAGGGTCCGTCGTCAGGGAGCGCACCGTGATCGCGTCCACCGCGTCCACCGGAGAGGGATCGTCCTACCGTCAGGCCCAGGTCGATCCCCTGGCCGCGCTGCGCACGCCCGGTGAACCTCCGTGGGACGTCTATCTGACGGGCACCGTCTTCCTCGACATCATCTTCACCGGGCTCGACTCCGCCCCCGTGCGCGGCACCGAGTCCTGGGCGCGCGGGATGGGGTCCAGCCCGGGCGGGGTCGCCAACATGGCCACCGCCCTCGCCCGGCTCGGCCTGCGGACCTCCCTCGCCGCCGCCTTCGGCGACGACCACTACGGGGAGTACTGCTGGGACGCCCTCGAGCAGGGCGAGCACATCGACCTGTCCACGTCACGCACGGTCCCCGGCTGGCACTCCCCGGTCACCGTCTCCATGGCGTACGAGGGCGAGCGCACGATGGTTTCGCACGGTCACGAGCCGCCCCCCGAGGAGCCCGCCCCGGAGTGCCCGCCGCACGCCAGGGCCGCCGTCGCCTCCCTCACCCCGGGCGTCCGCGCCCCCTGGATCGCCCAGGCCGCCCGCAAGGGCACCCGGATCTTCGGCGACGTCGGCTGGGACGACACCGGGCGCTGGGACCTCGCGGGCCTCGCCGACCTGGAGCACTGCGAGGCCTTCCTGCCCAACGCCGAGGAGGCCATGCGCTACACCCGCACCGACTGCCCCCGCAAGGCCGCCCGCGCCCTCACCGAGCACGTGCCGCTCGCCGTCGTCACCCTCGGTGCCGAGGGCGCGTACGCGGTGGACGGCCGGACGGGGGAGACGGCCGAGGTGCCCGCCATCGCCGTGGAGGCACTCGACCCGACGGGTGCGGGGGATGTCTTCGTCGCCGGGTTCGTCACCGGCACACTCGCCGACTGGCCGCTCGCCGACCGCCTCGCCTTCGCCGGGCTCACCGCCGCGCTCTCCGTGCAGGACTTCGGCGGTTCCCTCTCCGCACCCGGCTGGGCCGAGGTCGGCGCCTGGTGGCGCGAGATCCAGTCGTACGAGCGGCAGGACCCGGCGGCCCTGCGGCGGTACGCGTTCCTCGCCGACCTGGTGCCCCAGAGCGCCCGACCGCGCCCCTGGCCGCTGCGACGGGCCGTCCCGACGATCGGTTTCGGCAGATCGGCCTGAGCACGGACACGCGGGCAACGACCTACGTACACCGGACCGTGAGCGAAAAGCCCTACGGCGTTGTCAGTGCACCGACGTACCCTGGGAGCGGAAGGCTACCCACGTGGTAAGCGAGCCTCATCGAGGAGGTCGTGCAGGCCTACAGAGCCGGCCCATGACTCAGACACCCACAGCTCAGACCCCCGCGCGGGGGCAGGCGCGAGCGCAGTTCACCGTCCCGGCCGCCCACCCCATGGTGACCCTGCTGGGTTCGGGAGACGCCCTCCTGCGCGTGATCGAAAGGGCCTTCCCGGCGGTCGACATCCATGTCCGGGGCAATGAAGTCAACGCCGTTGGCGAAGCGGGCGACGTCGCCCTCGTCCAGCGGCTGTTCGACGAGATGATGCTGGTGCTCCGCACCGGACAGCCGATGACGGAGGACGCAGTGGAACGCTCGATCGCCATGCTCAGAGCGAGCGGGAACGGGGAGGGTGACGGCCTGGAGACCCCGGCCGAGGTCCTCACCCAGAACATCCTGTCCTCGCGGGGCCGCACGATCCGTCCCAAGACCCTCAACCAGAAGCGCTACGTCGACGCCATCGACAAGCACACCATCGTCTTCGGCATCGGGCCCGCCGGTACGGGCAAGACCTATCTCGCGATGGCGAAGGCCGTGCAGGCGCTGCAGTCCAAGCAGGTCAACCGGATCATCCTGACCCGCCCCGCGGTGGAGGCGGGAGAGCGGCTGGGCTTCCTGCCCGGCACGCTCTACGAGAAGATCGACCCGTATCTGCGCCCGCTGTACGACGCGCTGCACGACATGCTGGACCCGGACTCGATCCCCAAGCTGATGGCTTCCGGGACGATCGAGGTCGCGCCGCTGGCGTACATGAGGGGCCGGACTCTCAACGACGCCTTCATCATCCTGGACGAGGCGCAGAACACCTCGCCCGAGCAGATGAAGATGTTCCTCACCCGGCTCGGCTTCGACTCGAAGATCGTGATCACGGGTGACGTGACGCAGGTCGACCTCCCGTCCGGGACCAAGTCGGGCCTGCGGCAGGTGCAGGACATCCTCGAGGGCCTCGACGACGTCCACTTCTCGCGTCTCACGTCCCAGGATGTCGTCCGGCACAAGCTGGTCGGCCGTATCGTCGACGCGTACGAGAAGTACGACAGCGAGAACGGTACGGAGAACGGCACCCACAAGGGCGTCCGGGACAGCCGCAACAAACGGAAGTAGACAGACCAGCACCATGTCGATCGACGTCAACAACGAGTCCGGAACCGAGGTCGACGAGCAGGCGATCCTCGACATCGCCCGCTACGCGCTCGCGCGGATGCGCATCCACCCGCTCTCCGAACTCTCGGTGATCGTCGTGGACGCCGACGCCATGGAGCAACTGCACATCCAGTGGATGGACCTGCCCGGTCCGACCGACGTCATGTCCTTCCCGATGGACGAGCTGCGTCCGCCGTCGAAGGACGACGCCGAGCCGCCGCAGGGGCTTCTCGGTGACATCGTGCTCTGCCCCGAGGTCGCCGAGAAGCAGGGCAAGGAGGCCGAGACGCAGCACTCCATGGACGAGGAGCTCCAACTCCTCACCGTCCACGGCGTGCTGCACCTCCTCGGGTACGACCACGAGGAGCCGGACGAGAAGGCCGAGATGTTCGGCCTCCAGGCCGCCATCGTCGACGGGTGGCGCGGCGAGCAGGGGATGACCGGTCCGTCGCCCGCCCCGACGGTGTCATGAATCCCCAACTCGTCACCGGCGCCATAGCGCTGGTCGTCGTCGCCTGGCTCGCCGCCTGCGCGGAGGCGGGCATCGCGCGCGTCTCCAGCTTCCGCGCCGAGGAAGCCGTACGCGGTGGCCGGCGCGGCAGCGCAAAGCTCGCCCAGGTCGCCGCCGACCCGACCCGCTATCTCAACGTGGCGCTGCTGGTGCGCGTTGCCTGCGAGATGGCCGCCGCCGCGCTCGTCACCTACGCCTGCCTCAAGGAGTTCGACAGGACCTGGCAGGCCCTCGCCGTCGCCATCGGCGTGATGGTGCTCGTCTCGTACGTCGCGGTGGGGGTCTCGCCGCGGACCATCGGGCGTCAGCACCCCCTGAACACGGCCACGGCAGCCGCGTACGTCCTGCTGCCCCTCGCCCGGATCATGGGGCCGATCCCCTCCCTCCTCATCCTCATCGGCAACGCCCTCACGCCTGGAAAGGGCTTCCGGCGCGGCCCGTTCGCCTCCGAGGCGGAGCTGCGCGCGCTGGTCGACCTGGCCGAGAAGGAGTCCCTGATCGAGGACGACGAGCGCCGTATGGTGCACTCCGTCTTCGAGCTGGGCGACACCCTCGTACGGGAGGTCATGGTCCCGCGTACGGACCTGGTGGTCATCGAGCGGTACAAGACGATCCGGCAGGCGCTCACCCTCGCGCTGCGCTCCGGGTTCTCGCGCATCCCGGTCACCGGGGAGAGCGAGGACGACATCGTCGGGATCGTGTATCTGAAGGACCTCGTCCGCAAGACGCACATCAGCCGGGACGCGGAGAGCGAGCTGGTGTCGACCGCGATGCGGGCCGCCGCCTTCGTACCCGACACGAAGAACGCCGGCGACCTGCTCCGCGAGATGCAGCGCGACCGCAACCACGTCGCCGTCGTCATCGACGAGTACGGCGGCACGGCCGGCATCGTGACCATCGAGGACATCCTCGAGGAGATCGTCGGCGAGATCACCGACGAGTACGACCGTGAACTCCCGCCCGTGGAGGAGCTCGGCGACGAGCGGCACCGCGTCACCGCCCGCCTCGACATCACCGACCTCGGCGAGCTGTACGGCCTCGAGGAGTACGACGACGAGGACGTGGAGACGGTGGGCGGGCTGCTCGCGAAGGCCCTGGGCCGCGTACCGATCGCCGGGGCCTCGGCGACCGTCGAGCTGCCCGACGGGCGCGAGCTGCGGCTCACGGCGGAGGCCGCGGCCGGGCGCCGGAACAAGATCGTGACGGTGCTGGTGGAGCCGACCGACCCCGCCGGGATCGCGGAGGAGGAGAAGGAGGGGAGCGAGGCGTGACCCCGCAGGAGCTGCGCGCCTTCTGTCTCTCCTTCAACGCCGCCGTCGAGGACTTCCCGTTCAGCCCGGAGATCTCGGTTTTCAAGGTGCTGGGCAAGATGTTCGCCCTGTCCTGGACGGACAATCTGCCCCTGAAGGTCAACCTGAAGTGCGGCCCGGAGGACGCGATCCGGCTGCGCGCCGACCACCCGGGGCTGATCAGCCCCGGGTACCACATGAACAAGCGGCACTGGAACACGGTGACGGTGGACGGGGAGTTGCCCGATCAGCTCGTACGGGAGCTGATCGAGGACTCGTACGACCTGGTGGTGGCCGGTCTGCCGCGTGCGGAGCGGTTGCGGCTCGACCGGCCCTGAGCGGTCGGCGGACCGGCCGGTGCGGACCGGTCAGCAGACCGGTACCCCTGGTACCTGGTTCTCCGGGACGCTGAGATAGATGTTGGTCATGTGGCCGCCGTACTGCGGCAGATGGGCCCACCAGTCGTTGACGTAGGGCGGCTCGCTGACCTGCTGGCCGCGCCTCTGGCAGTCGACCAGGACCTCGACACCGGCGGGCAGTGTGGTGAGCGTGCTCGAGGCGGTCGTCGCCTGGGCGCGGACCCGGACGCCGCTGCCCCAGGTGCCGATCCAGGTGCCGGCCGGGCGGGTGGCGCCGGGGACGTTCAGGGAGCGGGTCAGCCGGCCGATGTCCGTGTAGGCCTTGCCGTAGGACGTACCGCTGGGGTGCAGGGTGAAGACCGCCACGATGGAACGGTCGCCCGCGCCCACCACACCCGTCGTGTGCAGCGCGGGACGGGAGAGGTCCACGGCGTCGGCGCCGGCCGCTGTCCGAGCGGCCGTCGCGGCCGGTTCTTTCGCCGCTGCCGCCGTCGCGGTCGGGGTCGTGGCCGTGCAGCCGCCCGAACTGAAGCCCGACCAGCCCTGCTTGACGGCCCAGGGGCGGTTGAAGGAGCCCGCGATGCCGAAGTGCTGGTCGTAGCCGTCGGTCGCGCAGCGGGTGGACTGCCTGAGGTTGCCGAGGAGGTAGTCGCGTGTCGCCGCCGGGGCGGAGTCCAGCAGATGGCGGTAGATCTTCACGGTGTCACGGGCCGAGAGAGCCGTGTAGCCCCAGTAGCCGGGGTGGGTCGACGGCGGGCGGAGGGTGTCCGTGAGGCCGAGGCGCGTGACCATCCGGTCGACGATCGCCCCCGAGCCGTTGTTCGACCAGAACGTGCTGGCGGCCGTGTCGTCGCTGCCGCGCAGCATGGTGTCGATCCGGGCCCGGTCGGCGGCCGGGAGGGCGTCGGGGCTGCGGTTCCAGAGCACGTCCAGGGCGATCAGCAGCTTCACCACGGACGCTGAGCGGAACTGCCCGGCGGTGTTCAGCTGTTCGGTGAACGTGCCGGTCTGGCGGTCGAACACGGCGACGCCCGCCGTCACCCCGGCCGGCACGTCGGCCTGGACCGCCGCCGGGCGCGGGGCGGGGGTCTCGGCGAGTGCGGCGGGGGCGGCGGTCGCGGTGGTGGAGACGAGCGCGGCGAGGGCGGCGGCCAGCAGGCCCGCCCGCACCGCGCCACGACGGGCGGACCGGACGACGGCCCCGCCCCGTGCGCTGCTCAAGGTCATCATGGTCATCCCTCGGGTCGGGTAGCGGTGCGTCGCTCGCACCAGTGATGAGACGGCGTCACAGTCCGCCTCGTATGACGCCTTATGGCCTCGTATGACGCCGGATGCCCCCGGGATCTGGGGTGATCCCGGGGGCATCCGGTTGGCGCGGGGCCCGTGGTGCAGCGGACCTTCAGCGGTCTTTCAGTGGCCGTTCAGCAGTTCGGCAGTCCCGAGTCCGGCTCGTCGTTGCCGCCTCCGGCGAGGAAGATCTCGCTCATGTACGCGGACGGGGCCATGCCCATCGCCTGGGTCTTGACCCACCAGGTGTGCCAGTAGCCGTTGTACGTCGCACGGCCGCCCTTGACCTGGCACAGCACCCTGAGGAAGCCGCCGTCGGGTGACGTCGCGATGACCGGGGCCTGCGGTTCGGGGGCCGAGCGCAGGTTGACGTTCGATCCCCAGATCGGGCACAGGAAGGTTCCCGGGTAGTTCCGGTCGGGGGTACAGGGCGCCGAGTCGGCGGCCCGCGCGGACGAGGTGAGGCCGGGGGAGAGAAGCATCGCGGCGGCCAGAGCGACCGCTGCGAGACCCGTCGTACCGGCGCGGGCGACGGTCAGCATTCGGGCACACCCGGCAGCCAGGCGGCGGGGTGGTCGATGTAGATGTTGCTGACGAAGCCGCCCAGCGCCGGGATCTTGGACCAGGCGTCGTTGGTGTAACCCTCGGCGTTGACCGTGTCGCCGTGCTTCTGGCACTCCACGTAGACCGCCGTCGGCCCGGTCAGCGTGCGCACGACCGCCGCGTTCAGCCGCGCGTCGGCGCGCACGCGGACCGAGGTGCCCCAGGTGGTGAAGTTGGTCCCGGGCGTGGGCGTTCCACCGCCGCCGCCCGGGGTGCACGGCAGGCTCACACCGCGCGCCGAGAGGTAGTCGACAGGGTTCATGCCGCGGCTGGCGGACGACGACGCGTACGTCCTGAGGTGCAGGTGGTTGCCGGTGGAGTCGCCCTCGGAGCCCATGCGCGCGATGTGCTGACCGGCGTTCACCCGATCGTTCAAGAAGACCAGGCGCTCGTACATGTGGCCGTACTCGGTGATGGAGCCGTCGTCGTGCTTGATGCGGATCCACTGGCCGTAGCCCTGGGCGGGGCCGGAGGCGATGACGGTGCCCGCCCCGGTGGCGTAGATCGCCGTACCGCGGCTGTTGGCGATGTCGACGCCGTCGTGACCGGAGTGCCACCCCTGGGTCACCGTGCCGGCGGCCGGGCAGGCACCGGCGGCGGCGACCGCGCTGGGGGCGGCGTCGGCCTGGCCGGCCGCGAGCGGGATCAGGCCGGTCGCGACGACGGTGGCGACGAGCATGCCGATGGACTTGGTGCGATTGAGCACGCGCATGGCGAACTCTCCTCCGTGAATAGCTGGTTACTGGTGATTGGTTACTGGTGATTGGTGTGCCGGCTTGTGCTTGGGGGTGTGTCCGGTAGGGCTTGCCGGCTGGTCAGCAGTTGGGGACGCCGGGCAGCCAGGCGGCCGGGTCCTGGATGTAGATGTTCGAGATCCACGCCTTGTACTTCGGCAGGTACGACCAGGCGTCGTTGGTGTAGCCCTCGGCGGTGACCGTCTCCGCGTGCACCTGGCACTGCACGTCCACCGCGGTGGGGCCGGGCAGCCGGGTCACGGGCGGCCTCTGGGTGCCGGGGTCCGGGCGCAGGCCCACGCCGGTTCCCCAGGTCATGAACCGCTTGGTCCCGGCGGGCGGCTGCTCGGCGCCGGCGATGCGCAGGGCGCCCGCGTACTCGGAGTTCAGCCGTACGTCGCTGACCATCACGACCGTCCCGGACTCGCGGGCCTCGACCATCTTGCCGCCGCCGAGGTAGATCGCGATGTGGTGGACGCTGCCGAGGTCGGCCGGGTTGGATCCCCACAGCAGCAGGTCGCCCGGCTGCAGCGGGCCGAGCCCCTGGTCGCGGGTGAACCGGGCGGTGGCGCCGCTCCACTTGGCCTGGTTCCAGGACCCCTCGGGCAGGGCGATGCCGGCCCCCTGCCAGGCCGCGTACTGCACCAGGTGCGAGCAGTCGAAGCCCTTGACCTGGCTGTCGTGGGCGCCGGGGCCGCCGCCGGGGTAGTCCTGGCCGTACGTCGGCCCGTGGATGGAGCCGCCGCCCCACGAGTAGGGCACCCCGAGCTGTGAGCACGCGGCGTTGACGATCGCCTGTGCCTGGGCGGACGCGTTCGCCAGAGGCCGGCAGTCGGCGGCGGCCACGGCCTTCGCGGGGAGCGGCGACGCGGCGGCCATCGCCGTCCCGGTACAGGCCAGGGTGGTGGCGAGCAGCAGTCCGCCTGCCGTCGCGAGTGTGCGGTTGCGGTTGCGGTTGGTGCGGCGCATGTGTTCCCCCTGTGTGCTGCGCAGGTTGTTGTGTGCGGGTGAGTGCTGGTGTCGGGCAGGTGGTCGGGCTGCCTAACGTCGTGGCCGTTCGCGCGTCGCGGCCGGCGCCGGTTCCTATGCGTCGAGTGCGGAGCGGATCTTGGCGAGGCCGCGCATTCGGTTGCGCTGCACCGTGCCGCGGTGTGCGCCGAGCCGTTCCCCCGCCATGTCGTGGGTCAGGCCCTCGATGTCGACGAGGATCACGGCCGCCGCCTCCTTGGGGGACAGCCCGCGCAGCAGCGCGGTCGTCACCGTCTCGGCCTCCCTGCTCGCGAAACCGCCGTCCCAGCTGCCCTCCGGCAGGAGGTCGGTGCAGCGCTCCTGGCGCGAGGGGTGCCGGTACAGGTCGCGCAGCAGGTTCAGCGCCGCCGCGCAGGTGTAGGCGTACGGCTGCTGCTGACGCGCCAGGGTGCGGGCCCGTGCCCGGCGGGAGAGTCTCAGGTACGTCTCCTGCAGCAGGTCGTCGGCGTCGTGCGGATTGCCGGTCATGGCCAGCAGCCGGCGCCGCAGTTTCGGCATCGCGGCGGTGAACGCCTCGTCGAACTCGGCTGCCGTCATGTGGTCGGTGGTCATGGACGACGTGGTCGGCGTCGTCGCTATGCAGGTGTTCTCCACGGTGTTTCCCCCGGGGTCTGTCGGTCTCAGACTGAGGTCGGGCCGGCGTTGTCGGTGCTTTCGGTGCCTTCGGCGTCTTCTAGCTCTGCGGTGCTGCCGTGCTGTGGGGTTGTGGCTGGTTCAGGGAGGCGGGGCCGTACTTGGCGGTCGGCGCCCCGGTCAGCAGCGCCCAGTACCGGTCGCCGTACGACCAGTGCCACCACTCGGTCGGGTAGTTGACGAACCCCGCCGCCGTCATCGCCCGGCCCAGCACCGCCCGGTTGGCCCGGGCCTCGGCGTCGATGTTGGCCGCGGCGGTGCGGCAGCCGCCCTCGCTCTCCTCGGGCGTGGCGTTGACCTCCGTACCGAGGGACAGCTCCCTGCCGTCCTCGGTGCACAGCGTCAGGTCCACCGCGCCCCCGCTGACGTGCGGGGCGACCTCCGGGGGCGAGATGTACGCGCTGGCCAGCTCGCGGATCCGGGCGGGCCCGGCGTCCGGGTGGGCCGTGCGCAGCGTCGCCGCGTACGTGTCGAAGTAGTGGCGCTGCAGCGCGGGGGGCCGGAAGCCCTCCACCATCAGCAGGCGGATGCCCGAGGGCAACGCGGCCTGCGCGAGCAGCAGCCGGCGCAGTACGTCGGCCCTGAGGTGGGCGTACGAGCCGTCGTGGTCGGCCTTCCGCGTGTCGACCCGCAGTGCGGGGAACTCCCTTGCGTCTGCGAGGAGTTCACCGTTCTCGGTGACACGCGTGGCTGCGACCCGGGGATCCGAGAGCAGGATGATGTCCGTCACGCTTCACAGCGTGGAGGAGCGTCATTCAGGAACGATGCAGATCCTCTGCAGGACGCCTGCAACGCCTGCTGCAGAGCTGCAGGGCGGTGCCGCTCATACGGAAGGGCGTCCTCTTCCGTCCCCAGTCGAAAGCCGGACAGTCTTTTCTTCGGAATGGGAGGAATTCTCACCGGAAACCCAGTGATTTCAGGCCACCCGCACTCCTTACCGGTCTGCCGCGAAAAAAGGGCAGTCCGGTGTGAGGCATGCCTGTCGGTGGGTGCCGGTATGTTGTCCCCGACTGCACGTTAAATCGGGGGACACGGTGGACGTTCGCCTTCTTGGGCCGGTCGAAGTCTCGAGCGGGGGACATCGCGTTCCGCTCAACGGCGCCAAACCGACGGCCATACTCGCGGCTCTCGTCGTCCATCTCGGTGAGGTGCTGTCCGCCGAGCGGTTGGTCGATCTGACCTGGGAGGAAGAGCCCCCCGCCACCGCGCGGGCGCTCGTCGCCTCGCATGTGTCCGGACTGCGCCGGGCCCTGGCCGGCACGGAGGGCGGCGACGCCATCCGCACCCGCTCGCCGGGCTATGTCGCCGAGTTCCCGCACACCGCCGTGGACGCCCGGCGCTTCGAGGAGGCGTTCGCCGCCGGTCGGAACGCGGCACTCGACGGGCGGGCCGAGGAGGCCGTCGAGACCCTGCAGGCCGCGTCCCGCCTGTGGCGTGGCCAGGACGCCCTGGAAGGGCTCGGGCAGTCCTTCGCCCGCGTCGAGGCCATGCGCCTGACGGAGCTCCGGCTCGAGGCGAAGGAGTTCCGCTTCTCCGCCGAGCTGGACCTGGACCGGCGTACGGATCTCGTCGCCGAACTCGTCGCACACGTCGCCGCTCACCCCCTCAGGGAGCGCCCGCGCGGCCAGCTGATGACCGCCCTGTTCCGCGCCGGCCGGATGCCCGACGCGCTGCGCTGCTACGACGAGGGCCGCCGGCTGCTCAGTACGGAGCTCGGCGTGGACCCCGGCCCAGAACTGCGCGCGCTGCACCAGGCCCTGCTCCGGGGGGACACGACGGTACTGGGAGCGCCGGCCCGCCCAAGGGCCACGCCCCCGGCGAAGGTGCCCGCACAGGCGGAGGCGGCGACCACCCCGCACCCCGGCGACGATGTACCGGCGTCCCGCGGCCGCTTCGAGCAGCCCCACCCCGAGCAGCCCCACTTCTCGCCGCCCCGCGACGGATCAGGTCGTCCGGCGCCCTCCCAACTCCCGCCGGACGTGGCCGACTTCATAGGGCGGACGGAACAGATCGCCTGGGCGACCGCTCTCCTGGAGGAGGTGCGCAACCCCCTGCGCACCGCGCCGCCCATCGGGGTGATCTCCGGCCGCTCGGGCACCGGCAAGACCGCCCTGGCCGTCCATGTGGGCCACCGCACCGCCGCGCTCTTCCCCGACGGGCAGCTCTTCGTCGACCTGCGCGCCTCGGACTCCGAGCCGGTACGGACCGTGGACGCCCTGGCCCGGCTGCTGCGCGCCCTCGGCGTGGACCCCGAGACCCCGGCGCGCGACGAGGAGGACCTCCTCGGCCTGTACCGCACGCACATCGCGCGCCGCCGGGTCCTGCTCATCCTCGACAACGCCGTCAGCGAAGCCCTGCTGCGCCCGCTGCTCCCGCCGGGCGGCGGCTCGGCCGTGCTGATCACCGGCCGCCGTCGGCTCGTCGCGCTGGAGGGCGCCGCCCACCTCGACCTGGGTGTGCCCTCCGAGCCGGAGGCGCTGGAGCTGCTGGCCCGGGTGGCCGGCCCGACCCGGCCCGCCCTGGAGCCCGACCGGGCCGCCGAGATCGTCGCGCTGTGTGGCCGGCTCCCGCTCGCCGTCCGTATCGCGGGCGTCCGGCTCGCCGCCCGCCCGCACTGGACGCCGGCCCGGCTCGCGTCACGCCTGCGGGACGAGCGCCGCCGCCTGGACGAACTGCAGGCGGGCGACCTGGAGGTGCGCGCGAGCCTCGGACTCGGCTACGCGGACCTCGACCCGCAGGAGCAGCGCGCCCTGCGCCGGCTGGCCCTGATGGATCTGCCCGACTTCGCCGCCTGGGTCGCCGGGCCGCTCCTCGACGTCGACGAGGACGACGCGGACGACGCGGTCGAACAACTCGTGGACTGCCACTTCGTGGAGGTCGTCCGCACCGACGAGACGGGCAGGACGCGCTACCGCATCCATGACCTGGCGCGCGAGTACGCCCGGGAGCGCTGTCTGGCCGACGACGCCCGGCAGGAACGGGAGACGGCGGTCCGACGGCTGGTCGACCGCTGGCTGGGCATGGCACGCAGCGCGGCGGCCCACGGACCGGGCGGCGCCTCACGCCTCCTCCCGGTCACCACGACGGGCGAGTCGGCGGCTGTCGCGGGCGGGCCCACATCGCCGTCGACCTCGCAGGCGAACTCCCTGACAACCTCCCTGTCGACCTCCTTGCCGACCTCGCCCACGGACCCGCTGACGGATTGGCCGACGGATTCGGCAGCGGGCCTGACGGGTGAGCCGGCCGCGTGGTTCGCCGCCGAGCAGCGGTGCCTGCTGGCCGCGGTCGCCCACTGCGCCGAGTACGGCATGTTCGACGCGGCCCGCGAGCTCGCCGCCACCCTCATGGCCGCCTCCGCCGCGCTCTACAACCAGTTCGACGCCTGGTCCCGCTCCCACGACGTGGCCCTGGAGGCCGTACGCCGTGGCGGGGACGTCGAGGGCGAGGCCCGGCTGCTGCACGGTCTCGGCCAACTCCGCCTGGAGCAGGACCGCTTCGACGAGGCGTACGCGTTCTTCGCGGCGGCACTGGGCCTGTTCGAGGAACTGTCCGTACGCAGCGGCCGTGCCGACGCGTTGGCCGGCATGGGCGCGGCCCGCCGCGAACAGGCCCGCTTCGACGAGGCGCTGACCCTGCTGACCTCGGCCCTCGACCTGTACCGGGAGCCGGAGGACATCGCGTCCATGGCCCATGTGCTGTACGGCATCGGATCGGTCCACCGGGAACAGGGCCGCGACGACGACGCGTGGGAGGCCCTGTCCCGCGCGCACCGCCTGTACGTGACCGTCTGGGACCGGCACGGCGAGGCGCTCGCCCTGCGCTCACTGGGCCTGTGCCACCGGGCCCGGGGTGACCTGGCGAGCGCGGAGCCGCTGCTGCGGCAGTCCCTCGACCTCTTCGAGGAGACGGACGACGCCTTCGGCGTGATGTACGCGAGCCAGTCCCTGGCCAAGGTCGAGTTCCGGCAGGGCCGGATGGCCGAGGCCCGGCAGCGGCTCGACCGGTGTCTGGAAATCACCCGTGAACGCCAGGACATGTTCGGCGAGGCCCTCGTCCTGCGCACCATCGGCGAGTGGCACCTCGCCGCGTCCGACTGGGAGACGGCGACCGAGACCCTGCGTCAGGCGCTCGGCCTGTGGGACAAGCTGGAGCTGCCCCTGTGGCGCGCCCGCACCCTGCGGGACCTGTCCCGCGCGGCACTGGCCAGGGGCGAGAGCGCGGCGGGGCGCGAACTCGAGGAGGAGGCCTACGGCGTCTTTTGCCGGCTGGGCAGCCGCGAGGCGCAGGAAGTGCCGTAAGTGCCGTAAGAGCCGTAGTTCCCGTCAGTTCCGTAGCCGTAAAAAACCGAAGGCGGCCCGCGACACGGTCATACGGGCGCGCCTCCCCTTCCGTCATGGAGCCGAACGGGAAACATCCACGGCGAAGGGCAGAACAATGGCGAAGTTGTCCACCAGGCTCGCGGCTACCGGGCTGGCGCTCGGCGCGGCGCTCTCACTCGGCACCGCCGGGTCCGCCGAGGCCGCGTCCGCCGATCCCCGCGCGGTGACCGTGCAGCCGAACAGCAACCTGCGCAGCGCCCCCAACACCAGCAGCCGGATCTGGGGCACCACCACGAAGGAGACCGAGGGCGGCGTCGAGTGCTACACGCGCGGCCAGTACGTGAAGGTCGGCAACTACGGCACCGACGTCTGGTACTACGGCACCGTCATCGACTACGACATCGGCCACATCTACAACAACGTCTGGATGTGGGGCGGCAACGTGAACGTGGGCGCAGACCCGGCGCCCGGCATCGCCCCCTGCTGATTCCGAACCGGACCGATGACGACACCCATGACGACACCCATGACCAGAGGAATGACACCCATGACCAGGCGAAGCGTCTCGACAGCGGCGGCCGGGCTCGTGCTCGGCGCGGTCGTCTCCCTGCTCGGCACCGCCGGTACCGCTGAGGCCGCGCCCTCGAGCACCCCTCGCCTGACGACCGTCCAGGCGAACAGCAACCTGCGCGGCGGCCCCTCCAGCAAGGAGGTTCTCGTCGGCACCACGACGAAGCTGACCAAGGCGGCCATCGACTGCTGGCTCCCCGGCGAGCAGGTCACCGCGGGCGGATACACCACCAACGTCTGGTACCGCGGCGTCGTCGGCGGCTACGAGCTGATGAACGTGTGGGTATGGGGCGGCAACGTGAATGTGGGCGCCGACCCGGCGCCCGGCATTCCCAATTGCTGACCACCTCACCGCTGGTACGGCACCTCACCGCTAGTACGGCAGGATGCGGCCCGAGGGCGTCCTGCGGTCGATGGGGAGGTCGCGGGGGGAGGGGGCGCTGGGCCGGCGGATGACGCGGATGCGGGTCTGGCGGTTCATAACGCCTCCTCATGGCTCGCGGTTCCTGGGTCATGCCCTGATCGCCCGTACCTGATACCTGTTCTTGTGTGACTTCCTTGTGTCATGAAGCCCCAGTCGGCCTCAGCAGGGGACAAACCGCGTAAGTATGCTCATGGCATGACCGACAGCAACGCGCTCGACCTCGATTCCGAGGACCGCAAGATCGTCACCCTGGCCCGCTCGGCCCGCGCTCGCAACGGTGTCCCCGAGGGGGCGGCCGTACGGGACGAGACCGGCCGTACGTATGTCGCCGGCACGGTCGACCTGGACTCCCTGAAACTGAGCGCGCTGCGGACGGCGGTCGCCATGGCCGTGGCGTCGGGGGCGCGTTCGCTGGAGGCGGCGGCCGTGGTGACGGGCGCCGAGGAGGTGCCGGCGGAGGACCTGGCGGCCGTACGGGATCTGGGCGGGCCCGCGACCCCGGTGCACCGGGCCGGGCCGGACGGCGTGGTGCGGGCGACGGTGTCCGCCGGGTGAGGCGGGGCGCGGGGACCGGGCGAGGGTAGGACTTCCGGCCACTTTCGCGGCGTCCGGAAGAACCCGCACAGCTTGTCTTGCAATCGCGAGCAACCCACGCGTCAATGGAGCACGCTCTTCCGACGGACCGTCAGATTCCCCCGCGCGGCGCCCCGCACCCGCCCCGCGGCTGACCGCACCCGGCCGTCGAACCCCCCACATCGCAATTCCCCACATGGCAATTCCCGTACCAGGGAAGGGAATCCGATCGATGACCAGCAAGACAGTACGTCCGCCCGCGCGCAGGCGGATCGGTATCGGTGCGGTACTCGCGGCGGGCTCGCTCGCCGTCACCGGTCTGGCCTTCGCGCCGGCCGCAGCGGCGGTCACCCCACCCTCCGCGACGATCTCCTACAACTGCGGTGTGTTCGGCGGCGGTTCGACGGTCCTCACCGTCACGCAGAACGGCACCTCGGCCACGATCACCGTCAGCTCCAACATCGCGGCCCCGCTTCCGCTCGCCGCCGACTCCATCGCCACCACGCTGACCCTGGCGAAGGCCGGCGGTGGCCTCACCACGTTCACCGGCACCAAGAACCCGGCCATTCCCACCGGCGGTCTGGTCACCGTCGGCCCGCTGAACGGTACCGTCGCCTCGGGTGACAGCCTGGAGGCGGGCGGCGGCACTCTCAAGATGGTTCTCTTCGGCATCACCGTGACCTGTACGCCGACCGGAAACCAGTCACCGGGACCGTTCGTCTTCTAGCGAGGACGCACCTCCCCGCACCTGCTCGACAGCGGCCGGTGTCGCTCGCTTCACCGCGGCGCCGGCCGTTTCCGACTGGGAAGCCGGGAACCGACAAGAACTGAGACTGGAACTGATGTACCGTCAGTTCACTTTCCCGGCTTGCCGGTCAATCGGTGAGATGGCATTGACTTCTCACACAACCTGCACATCAATGGCCCCCTGTCGGCGCAGACGAGCCGCTGCGCCCGCATCCCTCAGAGGGGGCAACCATGGCCAACACGGCATCCATGGGTTCGACCGGCCGAAGACGACGACGCCTTGCCGCGCTGCTCGGGGCGACCGCACTCGCGGTCACCGCCGGCGGTGCGCTGGCCGTCCCGGCCGGAGCAGCCGCCACGGCGTCCGTTCCCGTGGAATTCGCCACGCGCTGCGTACCGCCACCGATCGCCGGCCTTCCGCCGATCGAAGGCACCACCACCGCGCAGATCACGGTGGACAACACCTCACCCAAGGTCGGCGACACCGTCACCGTGACGTACGCGGTGCAGAAGCCGGCCGCCAGCAACCCCACCGATCTCGCACTGCCCGCCGACATCATGACCCCCACCGGAAAGGTCACCCTCGGCGGAGCGCAGACCGGCGACATCACCGTCGCGGGGCCCAAGAAGAACGACCCAGTGCCCGGCAAGGGCGCCTTCCCGGGCTTCTCGATGACCGGCACCTTCACGGTCACCGCGCCCGGCGCGATCACGCTGTCGCCCAGCGACTACAACATCCACACCAGCTACATCCTTGAGCTGGACACGCCCTGCACGGTCATCAACCCGCCCGCACCCGTCTCTGAGACGGTCACGGCCACGGACGGGACCCAGACCAACACCCGTGCCATCACCCTGGGTTCGGCCTCCGGAGCACCCGGGGCCGGGGTCACCGTGAACGGCGCCCACTTCACGCCGGGCGCCACGGTCACGCTCGCCGGCCGGTCCGGGTCCGCCCAGACCGCCGACACCGCGACCGTGACCGCCGACTCCCAGGGCGCCTTCAGCGGCACCCTCGCCGTCAACGACAAGACGACGACCGGGGTCGTGGCGTACGAGGGCAGCGCCTGGAGCGACACCAAGGGCGCGGGCCCGGCCGCCTATGTGGTCATCGACGACACGCCCATTCCCGACAACAGCCAGAAGATCACCACCACCGTCAGGGCCGGTGATCTGTCCATGACCCAGGCCGGGGACGCCGTTCAGTTGAAGGCGGTCGACTTCGGCAAGGGCGGGCCCTCCACAGGCTCGCTGCAGCCGGTGACCGTCAAGGACTTCCGCGGCGGACCCGCGGGCTGGTCCCTGACCGGCAAGGTCACCGACTTCACCGGACCCGGCGCCAAGATCGGTTCCGACAAGCTCAGTTGGACCCCGGCCTGCGCCACCAAGCCCGGAAGTCCCAGCACCTGCCGACCCGGTTCACCCGGTCCCGTGGGCAGTACGGGAGCCACCCTGGCCTCCGTACCCGACGGAACGTTCACCGGCGGCGAGTTCACCGTCGACGCCGGACTCTCGCTGGACGTACCGGCGTTCACCCCGCCGGGCTCGTACTCCGGCGTACTCACCCTCACCCTCTCCTGACCGACGTACACCCAACAAGCATTGTCTGAACGGCTGTTCGTCATCCGGTGGCCGGGCGCGCACCCGCCCGCCACCTACCTCGTCCGTGGGGGTCCGCACCCATGTCACTCCCGATGCGCCGTAAGCCGTACGTCCTTCTCGCGCTTCCCCTGTTCCTGCTGGCGGCGCTCGGCACGTCACTTCTGACGTCCGCCCCCGCCCGCGCCGCCGACAACGGCAGCTGGTCGGTGTATCCCATCGCCTCCGCCGTGGCGCAGCGCCCGTACTTCTACCTCTCCGCCGATCCCGGTACGACGGCCCAGGACAAGGTCACCGTCGCCAACAAGACCGGCGAACCGCTCACCTTCCGGCTGTACGCGGCCGACGCCTACAACACCGCCCGCGACGGCGGGTTCGCGATCCGCACCGCCGAGGAGAAGCAGCGGGGCGTGGGCGCCTGGGCCCGGCCCGCGAAGTCCCGGGTCACCGTGCCCCCGCACAAGTCCGTGACCGTGCCCTTCACCCTCAAGGTGCCCGAAGGAGCCGAACCCGGCGACCACGTGGGCGCGTTGGTCGCCCTCGACGAACGGATCGACAAGGGCGACGGCTCCCTGGCACTCGGCGTGCGGCGCGCGGTCGGAGCGCGTGTGTACCTGCGGGTGAACGGGCCGGCCGTCTCCGCGATCGCCGTCGAACGGGTCAGCATCAGCCACCACCAGCCCCTCGTCCCCGGCCTCGGCGACAGCACCACCACGATCTCCTACACCCTGCACAACACCGGCAACGTCACCCTCGACCCCCGGGTGGAGGTGCGCGCCCAGGGCCTGTTCGGCCGTACGCTGCTCGCCCGCGACCTCACCCGCATCCCCTCCGAGCTGTTGCCCGGCCAACGGGTCCGGCTCACCGAACCCTGGCACGACGCACCCCAACTCGACTGGGGAGACATCACGTTGACGGCGTCCGCCAAGGACACCCGGGAGTCGGCGAGCGTGTCGTTCTTCGCGCTGCCGTGGCTCATGGCGGTGGTGCTGGTGGTGTTCGGCGTGGTGGGAACCGTCCTGGCGGTCAGGGCACGCCGGGCGCGCCCCGGGAGACGCGCGCGCCGCGACGACCACACGCAGGCCGCCTAGGTACCGCGGCCTACGGGTACTCGCAGTACACGGGGCTGGAGGCGGTCTCGACCGGAACGCCGGGCACCGGGCCGTCGTTGGAGCCGCCGCTGACGTACACGGCGCTCACCCAGCCCAGCCAGCCCTGCGGTGTGACGATCTCGACCCAGTAGTGGTTGTAGTAGGTGCCGTCGGAGACGCGGTCGCCCCACTTCTGGCAGAACGCCCGCACGCTGACGTTGGTGAGCCGCTCCTGCGTGGCGAGCCCGCAGGTGGTGCTCGCGCACTGCCGCACCCGCACCTGGCTGCCCCAGACATGGACGGTCGAGGCCGAGGCGTCGGCCTGCGCGGGGGCCGACATCAGCCCCAGTACGGCGGTCAGGCCGAGCAGCATGGCGCCGAGCGCCCGCAGGGAGAACAGACGGGTCAAGGACTTCGAGGACACAGCGGGTGCCCCTCTCGGTGTCGGTGGACGGATGGTGACTGGGTCACTGGGTCACTGGCAGAACGAGTCGGTGGACAGGCCGGGTACCGGCTGGTCGTTGTCGCCGCCGCGTATGTACACCGCGCTGATCCAGCCGATCGGGCCGCCCGCGTTGACCTGCACCCACCAGTTGTTGCGGTAGGGGCCGTCCACGACCGTGGAGCCCTGCTGCTGGCAGAACGCCGTCACATACCGCCTGCCGATCTGCGCGCCGGAGATCGGGGGGCAGGCCGCGGTGGTCTGCGGGCACGCCCTTACGTTCACACCGGTCGCCCACACGTACACCTGGGCGTCCGCCGTGGTCGCCTGGGCCGGGCCGGGGACCAGCAGGGGAAGCGCGGCGGCCGTCGCGACGGCGCCGGCCGGGATCACGCGCCGCAGTGAACGCGCCGCCGCGCGCAGGGTGCTCGTCATTGTCGTCTCCTCGCTCAGTGACTGCTCGTCACAGAGCGGACGGAGCGCGGAACCGTCCCGTATGAGTGCCACGAGTGGGCGTTTCACGGAGGGGGTGCCCGGCTGGACGCGAGGCCGCCCGGCGAGCCCCCGGATGTCCGTGCCCCCGCGCGCCCGGCCGGGGCAGCACCGGAACCGGCCGCCGCTACCCGCTCACACGCCGTGGAGGCCGAAGGGCGAAGTCCGCCTCCTCGGACTCCTCGGACTCACTCAGAGCGCGTCCGGGCCGCGTTCGTCCGTGCGGACCCGTACGACCGTCTCCACCGGCAGAACCCACACCTTGCCGTCCCCGATCTTCCCCGTCCGCGCGGCCTTGACGATCGCCTCGATGGCGGTGTCCGCCTCCGCGTCGTCGACGACGACCTCGATACGGACCTTGGGGACGAGGTCGACCTGGTACTCGGCGCCCCGGTACACCTCGGTGTGCCCGCGCTGACGCCCGTACCCGCTGGCCTCGGTCACGGTCAGACCGTGCACGCCGAGTTCCTGGAGCGCGGTCTTGACCTCGTCGAGGCGGTACGGCTTGACGATCGCGGTGATGAGCTTCATCGGAGCATGGTAGATGCGCGGCCCGGCGGGGCACCCCGGAGATGCCCGGAGGGGCTCGGAAGGGCTCGGAGGGGCTCGGCGTGCGGTGGGTCTCCGTGGATCAGGGACAATGGGCGCCATGAGTGTCCGTACCCCGTCATCCGAGCCGTCCGAGCCGACCGAGCCGTCGAAGGCCTCGGCCGCGCACCGCGCCGGTTTCGCCTGCTTCGTGGGCCGCCCCAACGCGGGCAAGTCCACCCTCACGAACGCTCTGGTCGGCCAGAAGGTGGCGATCACCGCTGACCAGCCGCAGACGACCCGGCACACGGTACGGGGCATCGTGCACCGCCCCGACGCACAGCTGATCCTGGTCGACACGCCGGGACTGCACAAGCCGCGCACCCTGCTCGGCGAGCGCCTGAACGACGTGGTGCGGACGACCTGGGCCGAGGTCGACGTCATCGGCTTCTGCCTGCCGGCGAACGAGAAGCTCGGCCCCGGTGACCGTTTCATCGCGAAGGAACTGGCGGCGATCAAGAAGACGCCGAAGATCGCGATCGTGACGAAGACCGACCTGGTCGAGAGCAAGGCACTGGCCGAACAGCTCATCGCGATCGACCAGCTCGGGCGCGAACTGGGCTTCGAGTGGGCGGAGATCGTGCCCGTCTCGGCGGTCGCCGACAAGCAGGTGGACCTGCTGGCCGACCTCCTCGTCCCGCTGCTCCCCGAGGGCCCGGCGCTCTACCCGGAGGGCGACCTCACGGACGAGCCGGAGCAGGTCATGATCGCGGAGCTGATCCGGGAGGCCGCGCTGGAGGGCGTACGCGACGAGCTTCCCCACTCGATCGCGGTCGTCGTCGAGGAGATGCTCCCCCGCGAGGACCGCCCCGCCGACAAGCCGCTCCTCGACATCCACGCGTTCGTCTACATCGAGCGGCCCAGCCAGAAGGGCATCATCATCGGCCCGAAGGGCAAGCGGCTGAAGGACGTCGGCATCAAGAGCCGCAAGCAGATCGAGGCGCTGCTGGGTACGCCGGTCTATCTGGACCTCCATGTGAAGGTCGCCAAGGACTGGCAGCGCGATCCCCGGCAGCTGCGGAAGCTGGGCTTCTGAGGCGGCGGGTCCTCGGCCCGTCCGCCCGCCCGGCGCAGTCCGGATCTTCCCGCCCACAGCCGTGTAACAGTGGCCGTACGGGTACAACTTGCACCCCGCCTCGCGTGTCGAACCTGGTGTGTCGCACACCCGCGTCGCGGCGGAACCGGTGCCGTCCGGCGCAACTCCTCCAGTCCCGACCGTACTTGGAGTTGAACCGTGCCCAGGAACCTGATGTCGACGCGGCTTGCCGCAACCGCCGCGCTCCTGCTCGCCGCAGGCGCCCTGTCAGTACCCGCCGCCGCCTCGGCGAAGCCCGCGGACGCCGCTCCGGTCCGCGCCTACAAGCTGACGGTGACCACCAACCCCACCAGCACCCACTACTACAGCCGCCGCGTCAACGTCACCGGCACCCTCACCAAGGCCGACGGAACTCCGGCGCCCAACATCCCGATCGACGTCAAGGAGGCCGTCCTCTTCGAGTCGTGGAACCCGTGGGGCGACCCGATCGACCCGACCGACTACGAGACGCGCGACCTGGGCAAGCCGGTCACCGACGCCAACGGCAAGTTCAGCATCCGCAATGTGAACATCGACCACGTGTCGACCAGCAGCCTGCTCGGCGTCCGCCACCAGGTGGAGATCTCCGCCTTCTGGGACGAGGACGGCAACTACAACACCCCGCAGGACGGCTACTACGCGGACACCAGAGTGACCGTCAAGCCCAAGGTCAGCGCGGTCACCTACTCGGTCAACAAGCGCAAGGTGAAGGCGGGGACCATCCTCACGGTCCAGGGCAAGGTCATCCTCCCCAGGGGCATCCATCGCGGGGGCACGGAGGTCTTCCTGCAGACGTACTGGGAGAACGAGTACCGCGTGATGACGACCACCGAGGAGGACGGCTTCTTCGTGATGTCGGTACGCGTCCGCGGCTACGACAACAAGTTCGTCCTGCGCACGGCTCCGACGGACATGTACGTGTCGGGCACCACGACGCGGCTCCCGATCATCAACACGTCACTTCCTCGCAGGTAGCTTGCGGGGTCACTACCGCGCCGACATGTCCTGCACCCCCACCACCCTCAGCAACCGCAGACGTTCGTACGACTCCGTGCCCGGGCGGGCCGTGTGGACGATCAGGAGTTGGTGGTGGTCGGGGGCCAGCATGATCTCGCAGTCCAGTTCCAGGACGCCCACCACCAGGTGCACGAACCGCTTCGTCGAAGACCGCCGTACCGCCACCTCGTGCGACTCCCACAGGCGGGCGAACTCCGTGCTCCTCGACCGCAGTTCGGCCACCAGCGCCGTCGGTACCGGATCGTCGGGGCGGGTCGCGGCGACCGCCCGCAGGTTCGCCACGTGGGAGCGCGCGTGTTCGGCGATGTCCTCCGGTGGGAACAGGGTCCGGGCGGTCGGGTCCGTGAAGAACCGGCGTACGAGGTTCCGTTCGCGCGGTGGACGGTCCGACACGTCCCCCGACAAGGCGCTCGCCATCGCGTTCTGGGCCAGGACCTCGCCGCAGTCGGTCACCACCTGGGCCGGGGTGTCGTGCAGCCGGTCGAGGATCAGCAGCAAACCTGGCCGTACGTGTTCGGAGGGGCTTTCGCGCCGGGGCGGTACCTCGCCCGAAAGGTGGAAGAGGTGGTCCCTTTCGTCGTCGGTGAGGCGCAGCGCCCGGGCCAGGGCGGTCAGCATCTGGCGCGAGGGGTGCGGGCCCCGGGACTGCTCCAGGCGCGTGTAGTAGTCCACCGACATACCGGCGAGCGCCGCCACCTCCTCGCGGCGCAGCCCGGGCGTACGGCGGCGGGCGCCGGACGCGAGGCCCACCGCCGAGGGCTCCAGACGGGCACGCCCATGGCGCAGGAAGTCGGCGAGTTCGGCTCGGTTCACCCCTCCAGGATGTCGCCGGCCGCCCGGCTTATCCAGGGACTGCTGATCCCCTGATCGACGGGTCTCTCCCGCGCCCGGCGGCCCGGCCGGAGGGTGGTGGCACGAGACCGAAGGAGAAGATCATGCTGACACTGGTGACGGGTACGACGGGACAGGTCGGCCGGCGCTTCCTGCCGAGGCTGCTGGCTCAGAGCAGGCCGGGGGAGAAGGTGCGGGTCCTGGTGCGTGACGCGGCCCGTGGGGAGCGCGCCGCCGAGCTGGGCGCCGAGGTCGTCGTCGGGGACCTGCGCGACACGGAGGCGCTCGGCAAGGCGGTCGCCGGGGTGGACGCGGTCGTCAACGTCGCCGCCTCCTTCCGCGGGGTCCCGGACGAGGAGGCGCGGGCCGTCAACCTGGACGCGGCGGTGGAACTGGGCCGCGCCGCGCTGGCCTCGGGAGTGGGGCGCTTCGTCCAGGTCAGTACGGGGCTCGTGTACGGCGCCGGACGCGGGCGCCCGCTGGTCGAGGAGGACGAGTCCCGGCCCGGGGGCGCCATGTGGGGTGCGTACCCCGAGTCGAAGGCGGAGGCCGAACGCCGGCTGCTCGCGCTGGAGGGGCTGGACGTCCGCGTCGGACGGCTCCCCTTCGTCTACGGCGAGGGCGACCCCCACCTGGCCCAGTCGTTGATGTGGGCCGCGCACTGGGCGGCGGCCCAGCGACTGCAGATGGCCCACCACGCGGACGTCGCCCAGGGCCTGCTCCGCATCCTGCACGCACCGGGCATCGCCGGCCGGATCTACAACATCGGCGACTACGCCCCCGTCACAGCGGTCGAACTGCACCAGCTCAACGGGGTCGAGGTCCCCGCCGAGCTGTACGAGAACACCGACCCCGACCCGTGGTTCGGGATCACCTCCACGGACCGCATCCGCAGGGAACTCGGCTTCAGCCCCCTGTACCCCAGCGTCTACGCGGCCCGGGACGCCGGCGCCCTGTGAGCCGGCCGCCCCTTCGCCTCAGTCGACCCCCCTGATCCGCCCCACCAGCACCGCCCCCGCCAGCCCGATCACCGCGGCGACCAGATACAGCACCCGGTATCCGCCCAGATAGGTCACGATCGGCGCGGCCAGGGCGGGGGCCGCGACCTGGGGCAGGGCGTTGGCCACGTTGATGACGCCCAGGTCCTTGCCCCGGTCCAGTGCCTTCGGCAGTACGTCCGTCATCAGGGCGAAGTCGACCGAGGTGAACACCCCGAAGCCGATCCCGAGGACCGCCGACGCGACGATCGCCCCCGGCCAGGTCTGCCAGCCCGCGAGTGCCGCCGTCGCCACCGCCATCAGTACGCCCGACCAGATCACGAACGGCTTGCGGCGGCCCACCCGGTCCGACCAGACCCCGCCGACCACGACCGTGGCGACCAGCGTCACGCTGTTCACCGCCGTCAGGACGAGGACGCCCTGCTCGGGGTCGGAGTGGTCGAGGCGGTCGCGCAGGTAGTACAGCAGGTACAGCAGCACCAGCGCGTTGCTCAGGTTGATCAGGAAACGGGTCAGCCAGGCCCAGCCCAGGTCCGGGTACCGGCGCGGACTCAGCCAGAACCCGGCCAGGAAGGTACGCCAGGACCACGCAGGAACGTCCTCGGGCCCGATCCGCAGATCCTTGTGCCGCAGTACGTACGGCAGCACGCCCAGCAGGGTGAACGCCGCGCACGCCGCATAGCCCGCGCCCACCCCGCCCGCGACCGTCGCCAGGCCCGTCCCGCCGACCACGCCGAGGATCTGCGCGACGCCCAACCAGCCGCCCACAGAGCCTCGTTGGAGCCGGGGGACGCGGTCGGGGACGGCGGCCGTGACGGCGGCGAAGGCCGCGTTCAGCGTCAGCTGGACCAGGCACCACCCCACCACCATCGTCCACGGCCCACCCGCCCCCGCCAGCAGCAGCAACGACAGCGCGCCGCCCGCCGCACCGGCCACGATCCACGGCGTACGGCGGCCCCACCTGGACGTCGTACGGTCCGACAGCGCGCCGAAGAACGGGTTCGCCGCCAGCGACACCAGGGCGCCCGCGCCCGCCACCCACGCCAGCAGGGTCTCCTTCGACATCCCGGTGCCGGGCGCGAAGTCCTCGGCCTGGGACGCGAGAAGGATCTGCAGCGGCCCGAACCAGCCCACCCAGATCGCCCCGTTGGCGAGCGACAGCGAGGCGGTCCACCCCCGCCCGACCCGCTCCACGGGCTCGGCGAGCGCCGCCGCCACCCTCCCCTCAGCCCCCTGCGCCCCCTGGGCCTCCTCCGCGCCCTCGGCCGTCGTCATCTCCGGGTCACCGTCCCGCCCCCTCCGGCTCCTCCTGGCGCTGTGCCCGAAGGAGATCCCTGAACCAGCCGTACGAAGCCTTGGGGGTCCGCGTCAGAGCGGAGGGGTCCGCGAAGTCCACATGGACCAGACCGAACCGCCGCGCGTACCCCTCGGCCCACTCGAAGTTGTCCAGCAGCGACCACACGAAGTAGCCGCGCACATCCACGCCCGCCTCCAACGCCCGGTGCAGCGCCCGGACATGACCGTCCAGGTAGGCGATCCGGTCCTGGTCGTCGAGCCCCTCGTACGAGCAGCCGTTCTCGGTGATCACGACGGGCGGCAGCCGGTCGCCGTACCGGTCCCGGAAGGTGGTGAGCAGCTCGGTGAGCCCCTCGGGTACGACGGGCCAGCCGAAGTCCGTCACCGGCACGTCCGCTATCTCCTGTACGGAGAAGGGGAGTTCGGCCGGGATCGTCAGACCGCCGAACTCGATGTCGGCACCCTGCGGCGCGCCCACCTTCGTCGGCGCGTAGTAGTTGACGCCGTAGAAGTCGAGCGGCTCCGCGATCACCTTGAGGTCGGCCGCCACGTCACCCGGCATCAACTCGCCCAGACCGTCCGGGTATTCGCCCAGGAGGATCGGCTCGGCGAACAGCCGGTTGAGGAGGAGGTCGTAGAATCCGGCCGCCTCGAGGTCGGCGGGCTCCTGCGACGCCGGCCAGGTCGGCCCGTGCGAGTTGGCGATCCCGATGTCGGTGGCCCCGGCTGCGCGCAGTGCCCGTACGGCGAGACCGTGGCCGAGGAGCTGGTGGTGGGCGGCCGGCAGCGCGTCGAACATCAGCTGCTTGCCCGGCGCGTGCGCGCCCAACGCGTGCCCGAACAGGGTGTGTTCGGCGGGCTCGTTGATCGTGATCCACTTCTTCACGCGGTCGCCGAGCCGCTCGGCGACGAGGGCCACGTACTCGGCGAACCGGGACGCCGTGTCCCGCTCCAGCCAGCCGCCCTTCTCCTCGAGGCTCACGGGCAGGTCCCAGTGGAAGAGCGTCGGGACGGGACGTACGCCCGCCGCGCACAGCTCGTCCACCAGCCGGTCGTAGAAGTCCAGGCCGCCGGGGGAGTTCACCCGGGGCCAGGAGACGGAGAAGCGGTACGCGTCCACGCCGAGGCCGGCCAGCAGGGCCACGTCCTCGGGGTAGCGGTGGAAGTGGTCGCAGGCCACCTCCGCCGTCGAGCCGTCCTTCACCCGCCCGGGCTCGGCCGTGAAGGTGTCCCATACGGACGGTTCGCGCTGGTCCGCCGCTCCCTCGATCTGGTGTGCCGAGGTGGACACACCCCAGAGGAAGCCGGCCGGGAACTGGGGTATCGGGTTGATCGCCATGCGCCGGATCATGGGTACCGGGAGTAACGGGTGTCAACGGCCGGGAGTGAACGTCCCCTTACGTGCCGTCCGCCGACCGTTGTGGCACCCGTTATGCCCCCTCTGTCTCCCGTCCCTCCCCGTTTTACGCTCCCTCTTTCAACACCCTTGAGATCAGCTTGCGCTGCTCCTCCGTGAGCCGGGGATCGGCGCAGTACACCGTCCTCCCGTCCACCGTGATCTCGTAGGCGAAGCCGTCCGGAACCCCGGCCGGGCGGGTGCCCCGGCCGGCCGCGACCGCCTGCTCGGCCAGGGCCTGCCACTCGTGGGCGTCGGACCGGCCCGCGGTGTCCACCTGGGCGTGCCGCTCGATACCCGCGAACCCGCCCGTACGTCTCACCTGAATACGCATGGTCCCTGTCTAGTACGAGAACGGCCCCGGCACGAGTCCGGCTGTCCGGCTGTCCGGCTACAGACGGGGCCGGGGTGTCGTGGGCACGCCGACCCGCTCCCACGCCTTCGTCACGGCCTGGAGTTCCTCGCCGTCGCCGTAGCGCTTGCGCGCGGTGGCGACGGTCAGCTGGGCGAAGTCGTCGAAGAACGCCCGCTCGTCCAGCTCGCCGCCGGTCAGCACGTCGTACCAGATCTGCCCGGCCCGCTCCCACGCGTTGCCGCCGAGCGCGGTGGCGACGAGGTAGAAGGCGTGGTTGGGGATGCCGCTGTTGATGTGGACGCCGCCGTTGTCGCGGCCGGTGCGGACATAGCCGTCCATGGTCGAGGGCTGCGGGTCCTTGCCGAGCACGTCGTCGTCGTACGCGCTGCCCGGTTCCTTCATGGAGCGCAGGGCCGTGCCGGTGACGCCCGGGGCGAGCAGGTCCGCGCCGATCAGCCAGTCGGCCTCGGCGGCGGTCTGGCCGAGGGCGTACTGCTTGATCAGCGAGCCGAAGACGTCCGACATCGACTCGTTGAGGGCGCCCGGCTGGCCGTAGTACGTGAGGTTCGCGGTGTGCTGGGTGACGCCGTGGGTGAGCTCGTGGCCGATGACGTCGATCGAGTTGGTGAAGTCGACGAAGATCTCGCCGTCACCGTCGCCGAACACCATCTGCCTGCCGTCCCAGAAGGCGTTGTTGTAGCCCTCGTCGTAGTGCACGGTCGCGTCGAGCGGCAGGCCGTCGCCGTCGATCGAGTGGCGCTGGTACGCCTTGAGATAGAGGTCGAAGGTGGCGCCGAGGCCGGCGTAGGCGCGGTTGACACTGGCGTCCTGGCCGGGGTCCGAGCCCTCGGCGCGCACCTTCCTGCCGGGCAGCGCGGTGCGGTGCTCGGCGTCGTAGATCGTGCGCAGCGGCTTGTCGGAGGGGGCGTTCACGGCCGGGGCGGCGAACAGACCGAACTCGGCGGTGATGCTGCGCTGGGCACGCTTCTCGGCGTCGAGCAGCAGTGTGCGCTGCGCGGGGCCGGAGAGGGCGGGGTCCTCGTGACGGGCGAGCGTGTGGAGGAGGTGCGGTGGAACGATCGTGCAGAAGACGGGCTCAAAGCCCCCGTTTGTCGTCATGCCCGGCACCCTTGCACCGCGTCATACGGCTGTCACTACCCGCAACCATGATTGGTGAAATACCGGGATAAGCGGCACATCGCTCAGTGACGGAGTGGTATGAGCTGAGTGACAGCCCTGGGGGTGGCCCGGCGTGGGGTGTGGGATGGCGCACTTTTTGCCCTTTTTGTTCTTCGGCTCCCCCATACTGGCAGTCCCGCATAGTGATACAGGCCCGCGCCCCCGGTGCGGCTCGGCTAGCATGCTTCGCATCATGCGTTACGGGCTGCTCCTCCTTAGCTGCCGCGGTGAGGGTCTGCAATAGAGGCCGACCCCCTCCCCGCGGAGTCTGGCGTTGCGCCGTCGGCCGTCCTTCAGGACACCACGAGGAGCCCCGCATCATGGCCCACAGTGCCAACCGCCAGCAGCCCACCTCCATGCCGATCCACAAGTACGGCCAGTACGAGCAGGTCGACATCCCCGACCGCACCTGGCCCGGAAAGCGGATCACCACCGCTCCCCGCTGGCTCTCCACGGACCTGCGCGACGGCAACCAGTCCCTGATCGACCCGATGTCCCCCGCCCGCAAGCGCGCGATGTTCGACCTGCTGGTGAAGATGGGCTACAAGGAGATCGAGGTCGGTTTCCCGGCGTCCGGGCAGACGGACTTCGACTTCGTCCGCTCGATCATCGAGGACGAGGGCGCGATCCCGGACGACGTCACCATCTCCGTACTGACCCAGGCCCGCGAGGACCTGATCGAGCGGACCGTCGAGTCCCTGAAGGGCGCCAAGCGCGCCACGGTCCACCTGTACAACGCCACCGCCCCCGTCTTCCGCCGGGTCGTCTTCCGCGGCTCCAAGGACCAGATCAAGCAGATCGCCGTCGACGGCACCCGGCTGGTCATGGAGTACGCCGAGAAGCTGCTGGGCCCCGAGACGGAGTTCGGCTACCAGTACAGCCCCGAGATCTTCACCGACACCGAGCTGGACTTCGCGCTGGAGGTCTGTGAGGCGGTCATGGACGTCTGGCAGCCCGGCCCGGGCCGCGAGATCATCCTCAACCTGCCCGCCACGGTGGAGCGTTCGACCCCGTCGACGCACGCGGACCGCTTCGAGTGGATGGGCCGCAACCTGACCCGCCGCGAGCACGTCGTCCTGTCGATCCACCCCCACAACGACCGCGGTACGGCCGTCGCCGCCGCCGAACTGGCGCTGATGGCCGGCGCCGACCGCGTCGAGGGCTGTCTGTTCGGCCAGGGCGAGCGCACCGGCAACGTCGACCTGGTCACCCTGGGCATGAACCTGTTCTCGCAGGGCGTCGACCCGCAGATCGACTTCTCCGACATCGACGAGATCCGTCGTACGTGGGAGTACTGCAACCAGATGGAGGTCCACCCGCGCCACCCGTACGTGGGCGACCTGGTCTACACGTCCTTCTCCGGCTCCCACCAGGACGCCATCAAGAAGGGCTTCGACGCCATGGAGGCCGACGCGGCCGCCAAGGGCGTCACCGTCGACGACATCGAATGGGCGGTCCCCTACCTGCCGATCGACCCGAAGGACGTCGGCCGTTCCTACGAGGCCGTGATCCGGGTCAACTCGCAGTCCGGCAAGGGCGGGATCGCGTACGTCCTGAAGAACGACCACAAGCTGGACCTGCCGCGCCGGATGCAGATCGAGTTCTCCAAGCTGATCCAGGCGAAGACGGACGCCGAGGGCGGCGAGGTCACGCCGAAGGACATCTGGACGATCTTCCAGGACGAGTACCTGCCGAACCCCGAGAACCCGTGGGGACGCATCCAGGTCAGCGCCGGGCAGTCGACCACCGACAAGGACGGCGTGGACACCCTCACCGTCGAGGCCGAGGTCGACGGCGTCGAGACCACCCTGGTGGGCACGGGCAACGGCCCGATCTCGGCCTTCTTCCACGCCCTGCAGGGTCTGGACATCGACGCCCGGCTGCTGGACTACACCGAGCACACGATGAGCGAGGGCGCTTCCGCGCAGGCCGCCTCCTACATCGAGGTCGCCATCGGCGACAAGGTCCTGTGGGGCATCGGCATCGACGCCAACACGACCCGCGCCTCCCTGAAGGCGGTCGTCTCCGCCGTCAACCGCGCGGGCCGCTGACTCACCCGACCGGCTGGTTTCAGGCCCCGTCCGCCCACTGTGGCGGGCGGGGCCGCCGTCGTATACCGGCCAATCCAAGGGCGGGTCATGGGCAGGTCTGGTCCTGGGTACTGACTCCACATCAACAATGTGGCTAACATCACGCCTGCGCGGCAGTGTTGCCGGTGGGGGTACCTCCCGCGCCTTGCAGCAGGCAGTGGGGGAGTTACCGGAGGTGCTACGTGCTCCCAGGACAGCGACGACACGGCCGAGGCAGCCGGGACCGCCGAGTCGTGCGTGGAGGCCGGACGGCGCGCGTCCTGGGCTCCCGTACGGTCTGGGCCGGTGTCGGTGACGGAGAGTTCTTCTGTCCCGGCTGTGGCGGCGACCGCAACTACCAGCGGCTGACCGGCCGTCGGCGCTTCACCTTTCTGGGCGTACCGATTCTGCCGCGCGGCGAGACCGGCCCGGTCGTCGAGTGCGCGGCCTGCCAGAGCCACTTCGGCACGGACGTCCTCGACCACCCCACCACGACCCGCTTCTCCGCGATGCTGCGCGACGCGGTCCACACGGTCGCCCTCGCCGTCCTCGCCGCCGGCGGCACCCAGGCCCGCCTCACCCTGGAGACAGCGGTGACGGGCGTCCGCGCGGCCGGCTTCGACGACTGTACGGAGGACCAGCTCACGGCCCTGGTGGAGGCGCTGGCCGCCGACACCGGCCGCCTCTTCGGCCCGCCGTGCGGCCCCGGGCTGGCCATAGAGCTCCACGAGGCCCTGGACCCCCTGGCCCCCCACCTCGCCGCCCCCGGCCGCGAATCGATCCTGCTCCAGGGCGCCCGCATCGCCCTGGCCGACGGCCCGTACACCCCGGAGGAACGCGACGTCCTGGCGACGGTCGGCGCGGCGCTGACGATCTGCGCGGACGACGTGACCCGGCTGCTCGAGGCGGCACGCACGCCGTCCTGACACCCCCCGCACCTCCACACCCCCACTACTCCCCAGGGAGTAACGGCCCCTCCCGGCCACCCCCGGGAGTACCCCCGAACTCGCCCTCCCGTGCGACGAATCCACGCCCCGGCGACGGAATTCTGGTGAGCGTCATCCACCCGGATGTCCGAACGAGGGGAGGGCCTCGACATGGGGGCCGCAAAGACACTGACGGGCGCGGCACGGCGCGGGCGAACCGTGCCCTGGCTCGTGCTCGGGCTGTGGGTCGGGGTGCTCGCGATCGTGGGGCCGTTCGCGGCGAAGCTCTCCGAGGTGCAGCACAACCGCATCACCGACTATCTGCCGTCGAACGCCGACTCGACCCAAGTCGCCCGTATCCAGGACCAGTTGCCCGGCGGCGAGACCACCCAGCTGGTCCTCGTCTACCACCGCGACAGCGGACTCACCGCCGCCGACAAGGCGACGGCCGCCGGGCAGGTGGACAAGATCGCCGGCGAGCACGTCCTGACGGCCACCCCGCAGGGCGTACCGTCCGCCGACGGCACCACCCTCATGTACCCGGTGAGCAGCAACGAGCCCGGCACCGACGAGAAGAAACGGGACGCCCTCGTCCACGACGTGCGCGAAGTCGCCCACACCCAGGGCGGGTTGAGCGTGAAGGTCGGCGGGCCGGGGGCGATGGCCACCGACGCGGCCGAGGTCTACAACTCGCTCGGCGGACCCCTGCTCTACACCACCGTCGCCGTGGTCGCCGTCCTGCTGATCCTCATCTACCGCAGCCCGGTGCTGTGGCTGGTCCCGCTCGTCGTCGCGGGCATCGCCGACTTCCTGTCGATGGGTGTCGCCTATGGCCTCAACCAGGCCTTCGGCACGACGGTTTCCGGCCAGAGCTCCGGGATCATGACGATCCTCGTCTTCGGCGCCGGCACGGACTACGCCCTCCTCCTCGTCTCCCGCTACCGCGAGGAACTGCGCCGGATCGAGCGCCCGTACGACGCCATGGTCGCCGCCCTGCGCGGCTGCGGACCCGCCGTCCTCGCCTCCTCCGGCACGGTCGCCGCCGGGGTGCTGTGCCTGCTCGCCGCCGACCTGAACTCCAGTCGCAGCATGGGCCCGTTGGGCACCGTGGGTGTGCTGTGCGCGCTCGTCGCCATGCTGACCCTGCTCCCCGCGATCCTCGTCCTCCTCGGCCGCCGGGTGTTCTGGCCGCTCGTCCCCGCCTACGGCAGCGCGCCCAAGGTACGCAGGCTGTCGCTGTTCGCCGCGATGGGCAGCTCCGCCGGACGCCGGCCCCTGGTGGTCCTCGCGAGCGGTGCCGTCCTGCTCGGCGCCCTCGCCCTGGGTGTCCTGAATCTGCCCGGACCGGTGAAGCAGGAGGACGCCTTCGTCGACAAGCCGGAGGCCGTCGCCGCGATGCAGACCCTCGCCAAGGCCTACCCCGACCGGGGCACCCAGCCCATCAGCGTCATCACCCCGGCAGGACGGGCCGACGAGACCCTCGCGACGATCCGGGGCGCCGACGGAATCAGCGACGCCCGCGAGGGACGTACCGGCTCCAACTGGACCGAGATCACCGTCTTCGCGAAGGACGCGCCGCAGTCGGCCGCCGAGACCGCGACCATCGAACGGCTGCGGAAGGAGCTGAAGGGCTCCTACGTCGGCGGACCGAGCGCCCAGCAGATCGACCTCATCGACACCAACGCGCGTGACGTGTGGGTCGTCGTACCGATCGTGCTCGTCTCCGTGCTGCTGATCCTCGTCGCGCTGCTGCGCTCGCTCGTCGCGCCGCTGATGCTGGTGGTCGCCGTGGTCGCGGTGTGGGGGGCCTCGCTCGGCATCGGCGGACTGGTGTTCGGCCCGCTGCTCGGCTTCGAGGGCACCGATCCCGGGCTCGGGCTGCTGTCCTTCGTGTTCCTGGTCGCCCTCGGCGTCGACTACGGCATCTTCCTCATGCACCGGATGCGCGAGGAGGCGCTGGGGGGCGCGGATCCGGTGGCCGCCGCGCTGACCGCGCTGCGGACCACGGGCGGGGTCATCGCCTCCGCCGGGCTGGTCCTCGCCGCGACCTTCGCGGTGCTGACCAACATGGGACTCGTCCAGCTCGTCGAACTGGGCTTCGTGATCGCGGTCGGCGTGCTCCTGGACACGTTCCTCGTCCGGACCTACCTGGTGACGAGCGCGAGCGTGGCACTGGGCCGGCGGGTGTGGTGGCCGGGCGCCCTGTCCCGCAGGCCCGACCCGGCCGCCGTACGACAGGAACGGCAGCCGGAAACCGTATGACAACCGTCGTACGAACGAGCGGGCGCCTCTCCCTGACGGTGCGGCGCCCGCTGACGGAGGATGGGGCCGTGTACTCAACCACCGTAAGAGCGGCCCCTGTTGGGTGGGGCGAGCGGATCATGGCGGCGATCACCCGCGACCCGCGCAGTGCCCCGCACGCGCTCCGCAACGACGCGCTGCTCGCGCTGACGGGCGCCGTGCTCGCCACGGTCCTCGCCCTGTTCACCGACGGAGGAGGCAGCCGCCCGGACACCCTCGACGGGGGCGGCCGGCCGGACGCGCTCGGCTGGACGCTGCTGCTCGCCGCGTACGTGCCGATCGTGTGGCGCCGGCGCAGTCCGATGCTGGTGCTCGTCGCCGTGGTGGCGCTCGTCGTGCCCTACCACGCGCTCGACTACAACCACACCGCGCCGACCCCGGCCTCGTACGTCGCGCTGTACACGGTCGCCGTCACCGGCCGCCCCCTGCGCACGATCGCGACCGGCGTCGTCGTCCTCGGCATCTCCCTGAGCGTGATGCTCACCGTGAGCATGCACCAGGCCGTCGAACTGCTGCGGATCTCCGGCTGGGTCGTCGCGGTGCTGTTCTGCGGCATCGACGTCCGCTTCTACCGCCAGTATGTGTCGGCCATCGTCGAGCGCGCCGAACGGGCCGAACGCACCCGCGAGGAGGAGGCCCGCCGCCGAGTCGCGGAGGAGCGCCTGCGCGTGGCCCGCGACCTGCACGATCTGCTGGCCCACACCATCACCCTGGTGGGGGTCCAGACATCCGTGGCCGCCCACGTCCTGGCCGCCGACCCGGACCGCCTGGACCGCGCGGCCGTGGCCAAGGCCCTCGACGACATCGCCGACACCTGCCGAACGGCACGCGGCGAGCTGCGTACGACGCTCGAGGTACTCCGGGAGGGCCAGGGCGTGGGAGAGAGAGCGGGCGAGGGGCGCGGCCCCCTGCCCGGGCTCGACGGCCTCCCCGACCTCGCGGAGACGGCACGGGCGTCGGGCGCCGAGGTAGAACTCACGGTACGGGCGGACACGGCCCCGCCGGCCGTGGGCGCGGCAGCCTACCGGATCGTGCAGGAGGCGCTCACGAACGCCGTACGGCACGGGGGACGGGAGGATCTGACGGTACGGGTACTGCTGGACGGGGGTGAGGGCGCGTTGCGCGTCGAGGTGACGGACGACGGGGTGGGGGCGTACGAGGGTGACATGTCCGGCGGCGGCTTCGGCCTGGTGGGGATGCGCGAGCGGGCGCGCAGCGTGGGCGGCACACTGGACGCCGGGCCCGGGGAGGACGGGGGGTTCACGGTGAGCGCGGTGCTGCCGGTGCCGGTATTGGTGAAGAGGGCGGGGGAGGGGGCGAGGTGACCGCCATTCGTGTGCTGCTCGCCGACGACCAGACGCTCGTGCGGGCGGCGTTCGCGATGCTCGTCGAGTCGGCGCCGGGCATGGAGGTCGTGGGGCAGGCCGGCACGGGCCGGCAGGCCGTCGAGCTGGCCCGCAGCGCCCGCGCCGACCTGGTCGTCATGGACCTGCGCATGCCCGACCTCGACGGTATCGAGGCGACCCGGCTGATCGCGGCCGACGAGGACCTGGCGGGCGTGAAGGTGCTTGTCCTGACGACATACGACACGGACGAGCACGTGGTGGAGGCGCTGCGCGCGGGCGCGTCGGGCTTCCTGGTCAAGGACACGCGGCCGGCGGACCTCCTGGACGCGATCCGCACGGTGGCGGCGGGCGAGGCCCTGCTCTCCCCCGGGCCCACGGCCCGGCTGATCGCCCGCCTGCTGCGCAACGCCGAGGCGCCGCCACCGACGGGCGGCCCCGAATGTCTGTCGCAGCGGGAACGCGGGGTGCTGAGGCTGGTCGCGCGGGGCCTCAACAACACGGAGATCGCGGAGACGCTGGGCCTGAGCCCGCTGACCGCGAAGACCCACGTCAGCCGGATCATGGGCAAGCTGGGCGCGCGGGACCGGGCGCAGCTGGTGATCGTGGCGTACGAGTCGGGGCTGGTGACGCCGGGGGCGGGGTGAGGGGCCGTTCTGAGGACCCGGGGGAGTGGCGCAAAGGGGTGGGGTGGGCGCGCGGGTACGTATGTTCCGTACGCGCGCCCCGCATGGTGACGGACCGTCAGTGGAGTTACTGTCACCTCCTGTCGCCATCGTCGTATTCGGCACCCCACGCACCGACTCGACTCCACTCCGCGAAGGAGAGCGATGACCCCACTGCGCCGTACCCTGCTCGCCGCGACCACCGGCGCCGCCCTGCTCACCGGCGCCGGGATCGCCACCGGCCTCACCACGTCCACGGCCCAGGCGGCCACCCGCTCCTCCTGCGTCTCGTCCGTCCCGTACGTCGCGGGCGAGGGCGGCTACGACACCTACCGCATCCCCGCCACCGTCACGACCGGCAAGGGCACCCTTCTGGCCTTCGCCGAGGGCAGGCACAACGGTGCGGGCGACAGCGGCGACATCGACGTGGTCCTGCGCCGCTCCACGGACGGCGGCTGCAGCTGGGGCCCGCTGTCGGTGGTCGCCGCCGGGGACGGTGACACACGGGGCAATCCGGCGCCGGTGGTCGACCAGAAGACGGGGCGCATCGTCCTGGTCACGTCGTACAACGACGGCGCGGTGACCGAGGCCCAGATCATGCGGGGTGAGGCGACCCCGCAGCAGAGCCGCAGGGTGTTCGTCCAGACGAGCACCGCCGCGAACGACGGCCGCAGCTTCACGCCGCCGCGCGACATCACGGCCCAGGTGAAGCTGCCCGACTGGCGCTGGTACGCGACGGGCCCGGGGCACGCGGTGTACCTCACCCGGGGCCCGCACGCGGGGAGGATCGTGATCCCGTCCAACCACTCTGCGGCCCCGCCGACGGGTTCCTCCGACACCGGCCAGGAGTCCAGGTACTACGGTGGCCACGCGATCTACAGCGACAACGGCGGCGGCACCTGGCACCTGGGGTTCGTCGACGACTCGTACGACGGCATCGTGAACGCCAACGAGACGAGCGCGGCCCAACTCCCCGACGGCAGGCTGTACTTCTCCTCCAGGGACCAGAGCGGCCTGATGCCGGGGAACCGGTTGGACGCGTACTCGAGCGACGGCGCGGAGTCCCTGGACCACCCGTACACCGTCCAGCCGACGCTGAACGACGTACCGATCGTGCAGGGCAGCGTGCTTCAACTGCAGGATGCTTCCGAGGCGTTGCTGTTCTCGGGCCCCTCGGACCCCACCGCACGCCGGTCGCTTGCGATCTGGCGGAGCGGGGACGGGGGAGCGACCTTCGCGAAGGTGCTGACGCTGTCGGACCGGAGGGCGGCCTACTCGGATCTGGTGCGGGTGGATGGGCAGTTGGTGGGCGTGCTGTACGAGACGGGGGTTGCGGGGACGTACGAGTCGATCGAGTTCCGCCGGGTGCCGGTGACCGAGGTGGGCGAGGCGGCCGGGGTGGGCGAGGCGGATGAGATGGGCTGACGGGAGCCGGCTCAGCCGCCCTCCACCGGGGCGAACACGTGCCGGATCAGCTCTCCGTCCAACTTCGGCACCGCCAGGTCGTACGTCCCGTCGGCGGTGCCGAGTTCGTAGCGGTCGAACTTGCGCGCCATCGGCACCTTTTCGTCCGTGAGCTTCAGGCGGAACGGCGGGCGCAGGGTCGCGGTGCGGTCGCCCCGCCGGTCGCTCCAGACCGGAGCCTCACCGGCGGCGAGCCGCAGGTTCCCCTGCCGCAGCCGGGCGATGCTCCTGCCGTTGCCGAGGGACCGCGTGACCGTCCCGCCGATGTTCTTCGTGAACCCGACGACCCGCAGCACCTGGCCGTTCTCGAAGTCCGCGATGTCCCGCGCGGGCGTACGGCGCCGGATCCAGGTCCAGCGCAGCAGCACATCGAACGCGGTCTGCGTACCGGCGGCACGCCGTGCCGCCGGTCTGCCGTCGACAGCCATCTCTTCCTCCGTGGAATTCATCCCGATCGTGTCTTCTGCTGCTTTGCGAGGCGGCTCGCCAGGGCGGTGCGAAAGTGAGAGAAACGGGTTTCGTCCTCATCGATGATCTCGAGAATGTCCAACGCGTTCTCCGTGTCTCCCGACACCGCCTCGCGATAGAGCACCCAGAGACCTTCCCGAGCCTTGTCGTAGCACTCCTCTTCCAGACTCTCCCGCCCTGCCGCGGTCTCACTGGAATGCGACTCCCCGGAAACCGCGAACAGCAGAGCCACCAGGAAATGACTGCGTACGAACGGCGCGAGTTCCTCGGTGAGCGCGGCCAGGATCACCGGGACGGCCGGGACCGCGGCCTCGAACAGCATCGACTGGACCTCGATGTGCCCGTCCAGCCGATAACCGACCGCGTCCTGGGGCGACCTCGCCGCCAGCAGCTTGCGAAAGGTCACGGGAAGGTGCCCTGCCCCCTGGCCGCAGCCGCACCGCAACCGCGACCAGTCGTACCTCTCCAGCTCAAGCAGAGCCGCACTCAGCATCTTCGCCTCCTACCCGCTGTGACCCGGCTTCGTCGCCAGAAGAGCTCCGGGAACGAACGATTCCAGCGGGAATATCCCCTGACAGGTCGTGCAGATCTCCATCTCCTGCCAGACCTTACCAAGGCCGTCCTCGACGTCCATGAGCCTGCCCGCCCGCGTGAACAGGACGTTATCCGGGTCCCAACCCGTGAATTCGAGAATGTTGACTTCCGCGCAATTTCCGCCACCGGAACAACCGACCGCGATATCTCCACTGGTCGTATTGATGGCAGCGGAGTACGTGCGGTATTTCGCGTCACCGGTTGCGACCGTCCCGACATCGTCGCGGAGAGCGTTCGCGTCCGAGACCCTGCCTTCCAGGTCCCAGTCCCCGGTCGACGGGTGAATCGTGACCTTCGGCTGGAACTTGCCCTTGGCGCCCCTGCTTCCGCGCGCCGCGCTCGTGCCGCTCTTGGGCGTCGCGTTCGCGGCCCGCGCAGTACCGCTCGCCGCGCCCGTCGACGCCGTGCTCACCGCGCCGGCCGCGGACGCCTTGGCACCCGCCGACGCCGCGGCTTCCTCCTTGACGCCGGTGTCCACGCTCTTCTCGACCACCGCGGCCCCGGCACTGGCGATGCCGGCCGACCCGGCTATGACAGCCCCGCCCTCACCCGCCGCTCCGACGGCGGCGCCGGTCACCGCTGCTCCGAGGCTGCCCGCCTCGGCACCGGCGGTGAAGCCCTCGGCGCCGGCCGCCAGTACCGCTCCGCAGGCGCCCGCCGTGGCGGCCACGCAGGCGACCACCCCGACCACCGCCGCCGTGGCGACCACCGCCGCGATCACCGGGTGCCGCTGGACGACGTGGTAGGCCTTCTTGGCGTAGCAGGAGAAGGACCAGCCGCAGCTGTGGTGCGAGCTGCCGCCCCCACCCCCGCCCCCGCCGCTGTGGTGGGTCGTCGAGCCGCTGTTGTTGAGCGCGCCGGTGTCGACCAGTGCGGACGAGCCCTGGGGTTGGCAGTCGATGGCACAGACGTTCATGGTCGGGTCGCTGGCCCAGTTGTCCAGGCCCGTCGGGTCGCTGCCCGTGACCGGGTTGTCCGCCGCGTACGTGTACCCGTCGATCTGCTGTGCGTCTGTCAGTTCGAGGACCGGGTCGTCCGAGACGAAGCGGCCGATCGTCGGGTCGTAGTCCCTCGCGCCGAGGTGTGTCAGCCCGGTCGTGGTGTCGGCGACACCGTTCACGAAGCCCTTGGTGCCCAGCCACGAACCGGAACCCGGCTGTGTGCCACGGGCGTTGCCGAACGGGTCGAGGCGCCGTCGCGCCACGGCCTGTGTCGTCGCGTCCACCGCCGTCTCGGCCGTGTCGTGGGCGTCGGTGACCTGCCACTGCAGGCCGCCGGTGCTCGAGCGCACCGCGATGGTCTGCCCGGCCCAGGTGTAGTACCGCGTGCCCGTGGCCGTCGTCGCGCCCTTGGCGAGGTGCAGTTCGGTGTCGCCGAGATAGAGGGTGGTGCCGGAGTCGTCGCGGGTGAGCAGCCGGTTGCCGTCGGCGTCGTAGAGGTACGAGGCGGACGTCCCGTCGGCGTTGGTCACCTTGGCGAGGTGGCCCTCGCTGTCCCAGTCCAGCGTCTGGGTCTTCCCGGCCAGGGTGCGGGTGTGGGTGTTGCCCGCGGCGTCGTACGTGTAGCCGTTCGTGGTTGTCGTGGAGCCCTTGGTCGTCGTCGACGACGACAGGGTGTGCGGCCGGGTGCCGCCCTGCGGCGGGTACACGTACGACGTCGAGGTGTCGGACCCGCCGGCCGCGGTCGCGTGGTCGATGTCGCTCTTGCGGTTGCCGAGGTCGTCGTACGCATAGCTGTGCCAGTACGGCGCCGGCCCGCCGAGGACGGCCGTGGACGCGGCGGCGGCACAGCCGTCCGTCGCCGTCCAGGCCTCGGTGAGCCGGTCGTGGCCGTCGTAGCGGTAGCACTGGACGTCGTCGGTGCCGTCGGCGTGCGTGGCGACCTTCGTCGGGTTGCCCGCGTCGTCGTAGGTGTACGTCGTGTCCTGGACCGGGGCGCTCTGCGCGTCGTCGGTGACCAGTTCCCGCTGGAGACGGCGGGTGCCGTCCTCGTAAGTGTTGGTTATCTGGAGCCACTTGGCGGTGTCCGAGGACGAAACCCCCAGTGTGAGCTGGCTGATGTCGCTCAGCTTGGTGTAACCGGTGTTCTGCACATAGCCGGTGGCGCCGTTCAGCGTCGTCGGCATGCTCAGGTCGTTGTAGCCGTAGGTCAGCGACTCGGAGGGCAGTCCGCCGGCGGCCGGGTCGGAGGTGACCTGGATGGTGCCGTCGAGGTTGTAACCGGTCGTCGATGTGTACGTACCGGCCAACGCCTCCTCACCCGTGACCGAAGGGACGGTGACCCTGGTGACGGTCGGCCGGTACAGGGAGTCGTACGCGCCGACCTGGCTGATGTACGCCTGGCCGGACGAGCCGCCGACGTACCGGATCGCCGACGTCGGCTGCCCCTTGACCAGCGAGTCGTAGGTCCACTTGGCCAGTTCGTGGGCCGCGTCCTTCGTCGTGCCGTCGTACATGTCGGTCTTGCGGCCGAGGATGTCGTACGAGTAGCTGAGCGTCTTCTCGTCGGCCGTGCCGAGCGCCGTGGTGGTCGTGGCGACCTGGTCCAGGTCGTCGTACGTCGTCTGAGTGGTGCCCGTGTCGGGGTCCGTCGACGTCGTCTTGCGGCCCATCAGGTCGTAGCCGTACGACCAGGTGTTGCCGGCGTCGTCGACGACCTCCTTCAGCCGGCTCTTCGCGTCGTAGTGGTACTTGATGGACGTGTAGGAGCCGGTCGGGGTGCCGCTGTCGTACTGCCGGGTCTCGGTGGTGCGGCCGAGGGTGTCGGTCAGGGTCGTGGTCGCGATGCCGCCCTTGGGCGGGGTGACGGTGGTGCGGTCGCCGCCGTACGCGGTGGAGGTCGTCCAGCGCTTGGTGCCGAGCGCGTAGAAGTCCTCCGCCGTGGCGCGGCCCGCGCCGTCGTACGTGGTCAGGGTCTGGGACGGCACCGCCGAGGTGATGTTCGCCAGGGTCCCGGACGGGGAGGTGTTGTCGGTGTAGTCGGCGTCGGACTCCACGGCGAGCCCGCGGCTGTCGTACTTGGTCTCGGCGATGACCCGGCCGCCGCCCGGTGCCGGGGTCTGCGTCTGGCGGGGCCGCAGCAGCGCGTCGTACAGGGCGTACGTCGTGTCGTACGTCGTGCCGTCGTTGTTGAGCTTGCCCGTGGAGACCACGGAGGCCGCCGAGTTGGAGATGGCGTAGGTGTAGACGAGGCTCGCGGTCTGGCCCGAGGACTTGCTGCGGTTGGCCAGCCAGAGTTTGGTCAGCCGGCCCAGGCCGTCGTAGGCGTAGTCCGTGCGCTTGCTGTTGGCGTCGACGACCGAGGTGGCGAGGCCGCGTGCCGGGTCGAAGGTGGTGGTCGTCGGGTAGGTCTTGGCGTCCGTGGTGACCGTGCTCGTCAGCGGACCGCCGGTGGCGGGCGTGTACTTGGTGGTGCTGACCGTGTTCTGGTCCGCGTCCTTGACCGAGTCGACGCGGCCCTGCGTGTCGTAGTGGGACGTGGACACGGTCTGGTAGACGGGGCTGCCACCGCTGTACGACGACAGCCGCTGCGTCGACGTCTCGTCACCGAGGGTCGGGGCGGTGCCGTAGGACTGGCTGTCGTAGAGGGTGCGGACGTCGGAGACCACGTCGTCGGGGCGGGTCGGCGTCGCGCCGCAGGCCACGTCGACCGTCTCGACACGGACCGGGAAAGCCATCAGCCAGTCGGTGGTGTTGTTCGCGATCGTCGTGCGGGTGCACTGCTCGTCCCCCGTGACGGCCGTGTCGCCGGCGTCGTCGACGGTCAGTGCCGCCCCGGTGGTCGGGTCGTACGTCGTGGTCACCGACGTGTCGCGGGTACCGCCGGAAGCCAGGTCCGTACGGGTGCGGACCGCTGCCGGGCGGGTCAGGTACGCGTTGCGGGTGCCGTCCGTGGCCGTCTGGTGGATCCACTGGTCGGTGATCGAGCCACCCACCTCGGCCGAGCCGTTGTACGTGACCGCCTCGCGGGTCTGGCCCGCGAGCGGATCGGCGTCCGTGACCGCGGCGCCGGTGGAGTCGGTGACCTTGACGCTCCGGGTGGTGCCGTCGGACTGCTTGTCGCCGTCCATGCCCCGGAAGAACGTCGACACCGTCTTCGTCCGGGTCGACTGCGCGTCGCCCGTGGTGGTGGTCACGGTGCCGTAACCGCGCCACTGCGACCAGGTCTTGCGCTTGGCGGGCGCGGTGACGTTGTCGGTGTCGTAGTGCCAGGCCGGGGAACCGCCGTAGGTGTAGTCGGTCTCCTTCAGCGGCGCACCGCCGGTCGGGTCCGCCTCGGTCACCTGGGTCACAACGTACTTGTGGAACCAGTCCAGTTGGGGATCGGTCGTGTACGGAGGCTGCCAGTAGGTGGGGAAGCAGCGCAGGTTGTCGGAGTCGGGCGCGCTGGGCATGGTCGTACCGGCGACGCACTGCGGGTCGGAGTAGTTGACGGTGAGGACCGAACCCGTCTCCGAAGTGATCGTCCGCACCCGCCACTTGACCAGCGCCGCGATGTCGTCGTGGGTCGTGTCCACCCGGTTGTACAGCTGGATGCCCGCGAAGGTGACCGGCGGCATGGCGGTCGTCGAACCGTCCTTGCCCGTGCGGGTGATGGACTTGAGCCACAGCCCGGCCGAGGTGCCGTCGCCGGGGTCCGGGAACGAGTGGTCGAGCGCCCAGGAGTCGACGTCCCGGTAGGCCGGAGTCGACAGACTGGCGTCCCACACGCTGGTCGTGACGCCCGTCAGCCGCTTGCGGGAGAAGAAGGTCGGCCCGGTGGCGGTGCAGACCTTGCCGGAGGCGCAGATCTGGTCGAACGGTACGTCGGGCCAGTGCGACGACGTCGACGACGTCAGTGACGAGCAGTCCTCACCCGTGGTCACCAGGCAGCGCTCGGCGGTGGTGAAGGAGACCTTCTCCGGCGCGGTGCCGAAGACGGTGGAGGAGGTGATGCCGTAGTCGATGCGGCTCAGGTAGCCGCCGCGGTCGTACACCGTGCCGTTGGCGGTCGTGGTGCCGTTCTCGGCGTAGTAGTTGGTCTCCTTGGTGTACCAGTACGACATCGCGTTGCCGTGCGGGTCGACAACGTAGTCCAGGTTCCAGCGCCAGGCCTGGGTGAGCGCGCGGCCGGAGAACGACGTCCCCTGGTCGTACCCCGGTTCGCCGGAGTCGTCGCCGAACACCGGGGCGGTCCAGGTCGAGTTGGTGACGGCGGCGCCGGTGGTCCAGCCCGGCAGGTGGTTCTTGCCGAAGACGTACTGGGTGCCGTCCTGGGTGGTGACGGTCCAGTACTCGCCGTCGTTGTCGCCGTTCGTGGCGCCCGTGGAGTGGGTGACGCGCTCACCGTCGTCGGTCTTGGGATGCCACGCGCCGGTCGTCGAATCCTTGATCAGCGGGCTGGACTTGCCGCCGAGGACGAGGGTCGCGTTGTCGTTCGCCCAGCACTCGTCGTTCTTCCCGGACTGGCCGTCGTCGTCACACGAGTCGTAGGACCGCTCGATGTACCCGGTTGTCAGGTCGAAGCCCTCACCGACCCAGGACGGCTGGTTGTTCGTCGACGGCAGCCGGCCGTCGACGCTCTGCGCGTCGTACGTCAACGCCAGATTCGGCGACGGACCGCCGTTGGAAGGGGGCACCGACAGCGGATACGACCAGGTGAAGTCGCCGCTGGAGCCACCCGCGCTCCACGCGGCGGACGGGTTGAGCGATGTCGCCTGGTAGGAACCGGCACCCGACTTCGCCGCGGCGGTCGCGGCGAGGGCCATGGTGGAGAGAGCGAGCGGCGCGGTGGTGGTGAGGGTGTGGGTCGCGGTGTCGTTCGTCGTGGGCAGCGGCGTCGTGGTACGGCACTGCTTCAGATCCGGGGTGGTCAGTGCGCAGGAGGGCAGCCGGACCAGCGAGAGCCGGGACGCGTAGTCGCCGCCGTAGGCGTTCGCGAAGCCCGAGTAGTCGAGAGTGAAGCGGGTCTTGGCGGCCGTCTTCGGCCCGGAGGCACGAGTGAGGGCGAAGACGGCACCATGGATGCCGAGAGCGGTGGCCGTGCTGTGCGGGGCGGTACGGACGGTGATCTTCGTGGCGGCGGCACCCCTGGCGGGGTTGCTCATCCGCACAGGCAGGCTTCCGACGGTGGCGGCCGCCCCCGAACTCCCGCTCACGGTAAAGGTCTTGGCCGCACCAGTGGGCCAGGTCACCGGCTTGGCGACGGCCTGGGCGGTACGGGCGGCGGCGGCCTTCGCCGGGTCGTTCCTCGCGGCCTTCTTCGCCTTGAAGGCGACCGCCGTACCGTTCTTGGCCTCCTGCGCCGTCACGGTGTGGTGCCCGTGACGCTGGGTCGCCCACACCGCGGGGGCGGTGCCGAGTCCGGCGGCCACCACGGCGCTCGCCGTGGCCCCGACGACCCACAGCCGTATCCGCCGCAACGGTTCCCGCCGTCTGCGCCCCTGCCCGCCCATGAGTGAACTCCCCGCGTTTCGAAGGTTGGTGAAAGCCGTGTCAGCGCTGTCGTCTACAGCGGTTGGGGCAGCTCGTTGACGTACAGCTGGTCGATGTCGGTGTCCGACACCACACCCGTCCACACCCGTACGTCGTCCACGAGCCCGGCGGCGAAGTCGCTGTACGCGCCTGTGCTGATCCGGCCCCGCCCGATGTTGAAGGTGCCGGTGGCCTGCCAGGGCGAGGTGAACACGACGCCGTCGCCGGTGTCGTCGTCCGTGTCCGTGTCGCCCTGCGCGCCCTGACGGATTCCGTTGACGTACAGGAAGAGCTGGTGGTGGGCGCCGTCGTAGACACCGGTCAGCAGGGTCCAGGCGCCCGGGTCGACCAGCTGGGCCGAGGCGATGCTCGCGGGCGCGGTGACGACCGTCCCGCTGGTGGAGTCGGCGGTCGTACGGCCGAACACCCACATGCCCTGGGCCGAGCCCGCCGCCTGGTCGTACCACAGGCCCCAGGAGTCGCGGACGCCGCCGGACTGGGTGGCGATCCGCATGTGGTGGGCCACCGTGGTGTCGGAGAGCGAGGCCGCGTCGAGCTTGGCCCAGGCCGCCACCGTGAAGTCGCCCTGTGAGTCCACGATCGGCCCTGTCGCGGTGGCGTTCGCGGTCGATGTGCCGTTCAGGGAGAGGACGTTGCCCTTGCCGCCGTCGGTGTCGGCGGTCCAGGTGCCGCCGCCGGCGACCGTGGCCGTGTGACCGTATCCGGAGGAGTCGGCGGCACTGGTGCCGGAGGTCTCCTCCAGCTTCCAGTCGGCGGCGAGCGCCGGCTGTGCGTGCCCGGTGGACGCGTCGGTCATCGCCTGGAGGTCCGCGATCTCCTCCTCGGACAGGATCCGGTTCCAGGCGGTCACCTCGTCGACCTGGCCGGGGAAGTAGTCGCTGAACGCGCTGCCGTACTGGCCTCGGGCGATCTGCAGGCCGCCGGTGCCCTGCCAGGGCGTGGTGAAGGCGACCGGGTCACCCTGTGGTACGCCGTTGACGAACAGCTGGATGGTCTGTTCCTGCGCGTCGTACACGCCCATCAGGTGCGACCAGACGCCGACTTCGGGCGTGGTGGTGCCGATCGAGCGGACGATGGTCGGCGCGGCCACGTCCGTGGTGTACCGGTTGAAGATCCACGCGTTGTACGAGGTCGAGTAGTAGATCGCGAACGTCGATCCGTTGACGCCCGCCTGGGCGACGGCGACCGCGTTGTGGGAGTTGCCGGTCAGCCGGGCCCACGCCGAGATCGTGAAACTCTTGGTGGTGTCCAGCACGGACGAACTCGTCGCCGCGTACGACGAAGTCCCGTTGGCCTGGAGGGACTTGCCGAGCCGGGCCAGTGAGGACCAGCCGGCCGAACCGGCCAGGGCCGCCGTCCGGCCGCTCACCGAGTCGGTGGCCGTGGTGCCGGTGCCCTCGTCCAGGGACCAGTGGGCGACCGGGGCCGCGCCGGGCGCGACCTTGAAGGTGTACGTGTAGCTGAGCGAGCCGTTGCCCGCCGCGTCCCAGGTCTGGACGGTCAGGGTGTTCACCCCGCGCACGTCCGGCGCCAGGGACACGGCATAGCTCGTGGTCGCGGTGGTGAAGGTCTTGGTCCGCACCGGGTTGTCATTGAGCTGGTAGGTGTACTTGACCACGTCCGAGGCCCCGTTGGCCTTGAGCGTGAACGTCGCGGGGGCACCCACCCCGCCGTAGGCCGTGCAGTCGTCCGGGCTGTCCGGGCTCGCGCACTCCTGGTACGTCGTCGAGTCGACGTCCGGCTGCACCGGCCTCGAGGAGTCGATCCGGAACCAACAGCCGCTGGTCCAGGCCGAGTACATGTAACCGGTCGTGCTGTTGAAGGAGTACTTGTACTCGCTGCGGGCGCGGAACCAGTACGTCTGCCCGTTCGTCAGCGCCGGCGTCGTCCACGTACCGGTCGTCCCCGACGTCGTGTACGCCGACGGGCTGCCCGAACCGGCCAGCGGGTCGGTGACAGTGGCGTCGTACTTGTACACCTGGAAATTCGGCCGCAGCGTCGACTGCGAACCGTCCGCCGACTTCGGCGCCGCGCCCAGCGTGGGCGTGGTGTCCCGGATCACGACGGCGGTGGCGCGAGTCGTCGCGCAGGCCAGGTTCGGGTTGGAGAGCTTCACCCCGGTCGGCGTGGACGGCTTCGACACGAACGTCACCGACAGGGTCGGCTTGGTGTCCGACGGCGAGGCGAACTGCTTCCAGGCGATCTCGTCACTCTCGTCGGCGGCCCGCAGCCCGAGCGTGGTGGTCGACGCGGACTGCCCGGCGGTGTAGCTCACGGCGCCGGTCGCGTCGAAGGAAACGTTTCCGCCGGGGCAGGACGACGAGTAGCCCTTGGCCGCGGAGACCGAGTCGACCTGCGCGGACCAGGACGGCTGCGCGTTCCACGTGGTGCCCGAGGAGATGGACCCCGTACGCCACAACTGCACGCTCTTCGCCGTGCAGTTGGCCGACCACACCTCGAGCGCGTTGAAGGTCGCGGAGAGGATCTTCTTGCCGCCGAGGGTGTGGGTGTCGAACTGGTAGAGCGAGCGGGCCTTCTTGTTGTCCACCCACGCGTCGTAGCCGACACCCAGCGCGTGCGACGTCTTCCAGAACGACGTCGACGGCGAACTCGTCCACACCGTCGTCCACCCCGACAGCGACGCGCTGGTCGTCTGCGGGTCGAGCACCACCGGGTAGGTGGTGTCCGGATCGTCGAGGAACGCCTTGTCGGGCTTCAATGTCAGCGCACTGTCGGAGGCGGTCACGGCCATGGCGGTCGCGTGGGCCCCCGGGGCGGGCCCGTCGAGCGCGCCCTGGTCGGCGACGGCCGTCCGGACTGCGGCGGTCGTGACGTCGAAGGAGGCCGGGGAGACGGTGCGGGCCGTCGCGGCCGGAGCGGCCGGAGCGGCGGCAGCCGGCGAGGAGTCGTACATCATCGCGGTACCGGTGGTGAACACCGGACGCCCCTGAGCGTCGACGAACGCCGCGCCACCCGAGTGGTTGTCGTACGCGGAGACACCGTCGACCGAGACGGGAAAGCGCACACTCGCCAGAGCCGGATTATCGGCTGCCGTACGGGACTTGACCACCAGGTTCTCGCTGAAACCGTCCGGCGTCGCCTGCACCACCAGGTCCGTGTCGGGCAGAACGTCCGCGTACGTCGCCGTCGAGCCGTCAACGGCCGGCGTCGGCAGAGTCCAGGGCGAACCGACGCTGTAGGTCCTGCCGTCCTTGGTGATCTGCGCCAGCGGGTCGTGCGCGCCGCCCCCGGAGAAGGCGACATCCACGGCCGCGGCCTTCGGGGCGAGTTGCCCCCCGGCGGTGGCCGCGAGGTCGGTGTCGACGGGCACCCAGCCCGAGGCATGGCGCACCCGGACCGGCTCGGGATCGAACTCGACGGTGAACGTGCCGTCGGGCTGCGCGGTGACCAATTGAGTGGGCGTAGTCTCGGCGTCCACCGAAACGGACGAACCCGACCGGGCGGCCTTCAGCGAAGCGGCCGCCTCGGGCGACAGGTCGGTCGGGTCATCCGTGGCCGAGGAGGCCCGCACGGGCGCGTCGGAAACGGCGTGGGCGCTCGCCGCGCCCACCAGTTGCACCAACAACGCAGATGCCGCCAGCCATCTCAGCCGTCTTCCGGCACGCCACATAGCCCGACCCCCGCACTCACAGATCCTTCAACTGCCATTCACAGCCGGCCAGATCAAAACTCAGCGAATTTCACCTGTCAAACGTGCTCGGACAGAACAGATGTGCCGAATCTGCCCATGACATCCAAAACTCGCACTCCGGCGGGACAGGAAAGCTAAAAGGAAATCAAAAGGTGGAGGCATTGGTTGGCCATCGAATGGATGTATGCACCCCATGAAGGGGGAGTGACTGCCATGCCAAACCCTGAACGCAACGAATGAACAGGAAATTCAGAGCAAAGGTTCCGATGATTCCCGCCCGAGCCGTCACCGTATTCGCCGTGCCGGCCTCCCGGACCGGGTACGGAGGAGGTGCTGCTTTCGCGGGTAAGCGGACAGCCGCTGCCGGAATTCCTTGGCGGAGCGGATCTTCGGGCCCCCGGACGTGGTGGACACCGGTTTCGAGGTACCGGCCGCCAAGCGGAGCCGGTTCACCAGTTACTACAGGCCGAGTGATGCTGGCAGCCTGGAGCTCGCCGACGGCCCGGACGGCCAGTTGGGCCAGCCTTCCGCTTTCGGACCGCCGGGAGCCTGGGCTGACCAGCCGTCAGCCCAGTTGCCTCACCGTGTCGTAGCCGCTGGACTTCAGCGTCGTCGGAGTCGTGTCATTGGCGGTGGCGGTGCCTGCGAACAGGAGCAGGGCGCCGGCCTTGTTGGTTGCCAGCATGTCGGGGACGCCGTCGCCGGTGATGTCGGGCGTGCCGTACACCAGGGGGAAGCTGTCGGGCAGCATTGTGCCGGAGTCGTAGGGGTCGTCGCCGTCCAGGCTGCCGCCGGACGTGCCCAGGCTGGTGAGAACCGTGCCCTTCTTGTCGCTGGTGAGGATGCCCTTGCGCAACTGGATGCTCCCCGCCACTGTCCGGTAGGTCAGGTCCATCGCCCCGTCGCCGTTGTAGTCGGCGATGGCCACAAAGTCCCGGGTGTCCCAGGCGGTGGTCGTCATCTGGGTCGCGGTGGTGAAGGTGCCGCCCGTGTAGCCGGAGAGGATCCACAGCTCGCCGCCGTTGACGCCGCCTGCCACGAACAGCTCGGGCTGGCCGTCGCCGGTGAGATCGCCCGCCGACTTCATCTCGGACCAGGTGGACGGCGGGGGCATGTTGGCGGGCAGCCGTACCTCGACGCGTTCGGTGACGTTCATGGCGCCGTAGCCGTCACCGGGGTAGACGAACAGCCGGTTGTCGGGGGTGCGGATCACCCAGTCGGTGGCGCCGTCGCCAGGCGCGAAGTCGCCGTTGTGGGTGACCAGGGAGTACACGGGGTGCTCGGTGTCACCGTTCCAGAGGTGTGGGGCGGTGCCGCTGTCCCGCAGTAGCTCCCCGTTCTTGTGCTGGCCCCAGGAGCTGAAGATCCACGTGGCGTTCTGGTCGGTCGTGTTGATCCAGAGGTTTCCGGCGGCGGTGAGGTGGGCGTAGTCGGGGGAGCCGTCGCCGTTGAGGTCGCCGGGGGCGTCGGCGGTGGGACGCGGGGTGACGTAGAAGAAGTGCTTGTACGGGGTGGGCGAGATGTTGCCCGCCGAGTCGACGGCCCTGACGTAGAGGGTGTTGGGGCCGGCCGCGGGGGGCTTGACCCCGGTCGCGGTCGCCGTCGACGAGATGACGGTGGTGCAGGTCGCCGATCCCGTGCCCTGCTTGCCGCCCGCGCACACGTAGTTGCCGTAGTTGTTGCTGTTGATGGAGTACTCGAACTTGACGATGTCGGTGTCGGCGCCCTTGGTGAAGGTGAAGCTCCCGGCGGTGCCGAACCTGACCGTGGACCAGACCTCGCCGTTGCTGTCGTAGTCGCCGTCGGCGGGGAACTCCACCGAGGTGACGTTGGAGGGCGAGTCGGGGAGGTCCGTGTCGTAGCGGAAGCGGCACAGCGCGGCGCCGCTGGTGGGCGACCAGGCGCTGCTGACCTTCGCGTCCCAGGAGCGCACCCGCCACACGTAGTTGTAGCCGTTGGACAGCGTGAACCTGGTGGAGTCGAGCCTGACCGAGGCGGTCTCGCCGTCGTCGACCGCGTCGGAGAAAACCTTGTGGGTGGCGTCGTAGGAACCCTCGCGCCAGACCTCGAACTCGAGCCTGGCGAGGTCGCTGTCGGGGTCGGTGGCCCTGGCGCTGATGGTCGGTACGGTCTTGCCCAGGCTGATGTACGGCGCCGCGCTGGTGTCGCAGGAGCCGGGGCTCATGGTGACCGAGGTCGGTTGGCCCGGTCTGCGGTTGTAGATGATCTCCACTGTCGGGGAGCCCGGGCCCTCGGCCCTGAACCTCTTCCAGGAGTAGGTGTCCGTCTCCAGGCTCGACGCCGAGGTGGTCGGGGCGGAGGAGGAAGTGGAGGCCACCAGGCCCACGTTGAAGGACATCCAGCCGTTGTTCGCGGCATCCTGGGCCAGTGAGGTGACGGTGAAGTTGACGTTGGTGTCCGGGCAGGAGCTGTTGGACTTCCAGCCATAGGCGAAGGACTTGGAAGTGATCTTCCGGCTCCAACTGGGCTGTTTGTTCCATGTGGTGGAGCTGGAGAAGTTGCCGGTCTGCCACACCTGCATCGTGCGCTTGCTGCACGACCAGGAGTGGGTCTCCAGGATCTTCATGGTCGCGCTGGAGACGTCCGCGCCCTTGATGGAGTTCTTGAGGTTGAGCTTGAAGAACGAGCGGGAGGTGCCCCAGGTGTCGCGCTCGAAGCCGACGCGGGCCTCCTTGGTGTCCTGGTTGTAGTTGGCGCCGTCGTAGAAGCTGGAGCTCGGGTACTTCTTGTAGACGCTGGTCCAGTTGGACCGGGTGGCGGACGTGGAGGGGTCGAGGAAGACGGGGTAGACCGGGGCCTTTGCGCCGGTCCGGGCCAGGTAGTCGGCCGGTGGGGTGATGGTCAGGACGCGGCTGACCTGGTCCAGGGAGGCCCCGGCGATGGCGGCGTGCGCGCCCTCGCCGGGACCGTTGGCGGCCGACAGGGCGAGGGTGCTGTTCGCGGCGGCGGGGAGCGCGTAGGCGACGGGGTCGATGTCCGAGCCGGTGAGCCGGGAGTCGCCGTCGTCCGTGGAACTCCCGCTGCCTTCCTCGGGGTTGCCCTCGGGGGCATCGCCCGGGGGCGGGGTCCAGGTCTCGATGTCCTCGGGGTTCTCGTTGGTGCCGCTGGCGGCATCCGGGTCAACGGCCGGGGTGTCCGTGTCGTGCGTGCCCGCCGAGTCCCACAGGAACGGGGTGGGCGAGACGGTTATCTCGTTGCCGTCCTTGTCCTTGCCGCGCATGACGTCGGTGGACGGGTCGAGGGAGAAGGCGAGCGTGGGTGAGGCGAAGCGGTAGCGGGGCGGGTTCGCGGCCAGGTCGGCGGCGGCCTCGGGCGTGTGGATGACCAGGACGAGGGTGTAGCCGCTGTCCCGTGCGGTCAGCATCAGGTCGACGTCGGGCAACACGCTTTCGTACAGCGCCCGGTTGTCCTCGACCACCGGCTCGGGCAGCGTGCCGGGCCACTCGGCCTGAAGGTCGTGGCCTTCGACGGCCATCGTCAGGAGCGGTGTCCAGACGGCGTCGGGAGTGCTGTCGTCGGCGGCCTGCACGGCGGTGTTGTTCGTGGTGCGGTACGACGCTGTCCGGTTCACCCGGGATGTGGCGGAGTAACTCGCGCTGTTCACCCGCGTTCCAGCGGCGGCCGGGATATGAGCAGCGTCTCCTGCGGCGAAGGTGACGGGGTGGGGGCTGCTCACGGTCGTCCAGCCGGCCTTGCTCTTCCGCAGTGAGGTGTCGACCGGGGCCCACTTCCCCTGGGCGTTCTTCGCCCGTACCGGCGCGACGGATGCCGTGTAGGTGAAGGAGCCGTCGGGGTTGGCGAAGGTCTGCGAGAACTCGTCGGTCAGCGAAGCGACTTCGGTCTTCTTGCCTGTCCTACGAGCCTTCTGCTGGGCCGCGTCCTCGGAACTGAGCCTGCTGCTCGCGGACTTGGCCTTGGCATCGGCGTCCGGCGATGTCCTGGACGGGCCGTCGTCCCGTAGCGCCAGGACCGTGGCACCGCCGGCCAGCAGTGCCAGGGCGAGTGCGACGGCGAGGCCGCGCCGACCGGCCCGTCTGCCGACGGGTGTTGCTTCGGCGGCGGCCGTCTCGCTCGGTCCGGCGGCGCTCTCTTGGTCGCTCAAGGAACCCTTCTCCAACAGGCTGGGCCGTCAGCGGCGGTGCCGCTGCGGCGTGGCTCTTCGGGTTGCCCTCGGGCCTGTTGAAGCAAGCCGTGCGAACGCGTGATCCCCCGGTTTCGGCGGTTGGAGTATGAGCAGGCCGTACCGGCGAGATCAACACCCTTGTGAAGCCTCGAAGTAGGAGGAGCGTAAGCGATGGAGCTATATGGAGTTTCTTTGCCGTTATTTGTCCAATTTTGAACAGTGACATAGCTAACGCGGACTTATTTCTCCTTGACGTGGATCTTCACGAGGAGCGAACTTCGACCCCATCAGTGATCACCATGTGCCATCGCCCCGGACGTTTCCGTCATCGGTCCGAACGTTCCTGATGGTGTGTGACTCGGGGTTCGGGGAGGGGTCGGTCGGCCATGCGTGGGGGACTGTCGTGGTGCGGCAAGGGCCGGCTGACGGAGAGATCGGTCCGTGACCGGTTGATTCGCCGACGGGCGCGGCTCGGTGTGGTCGCAGCGGTGTTCCTCGCTCTCAACGTCACCTCCTTGCAGGGCGCGGTGGCGTTCGGTCCCGACAACGACACCCGTACGACGGTCGAACTGGACGAGTTGCAGGAGACGGACGCCGTCCCGCTCGACGAGACCAAGACCGACAAGGTGAAGGAGCTCGAAAAGCCGGATCTGGCCGAGCTGCCGGACTACAACCCGGCGGCAGTGGCCGAGGTGCCGGCGGTTGTCGACCTGGCCGCGCCGGTCGACGGTCTGACCGCGGGTGGCGCCCCCAAGCCTGTCGCCGCCTCCACCGACGGCACGGTGACCGTCGGCGTCACCGCGCCCGACGGCGCGACCCAGGCCCAGGCCGACTCCCTGGAAGGTGCCTGGGACGTCACGGTCAGACCCGAGGCCGATGCGGTGGCCGCCGGTGCACAAGGCCTGCTGCTACAGGTCGATGCCCCCGACACGGCGACCGGTGACGCGGTCCTCCAGATCGACGCGACCCGCTTCGCCGAGACGTACAGCGCGCAGTGGCTGGACCGGATGTCCTTCGCCCTGATGCCCTCCTGCTACACGACCACACCGGAGCGCGAGGAGTGCTCGACGGGCATCCCCGTCGCCACCGAGGTCGAGCGCACCACCGACGAGGTGACCGTGTCGGTCGACGCCGGCGGCGACGACTCCGGCTCGGAGGCGGACCCCGGCGAGGACACCGCGCCCGACGAGACCTCCGGCAGCAACGAGAAGACCAGGGACATCCAGGAGACCCTGCTCAACCTGACCGTGGACACTGCCGCCCTCGCGTCGGTGTCCGCCCCCACGGCGACCGGCGCATCCACCGCCGTGAACACGGACGCGAGCTCGGCCAACCCGGCGGTGTGGCGCGGCGACAGCCGAAACGGTGTCCGCCAGATCGCCGACTCCACTGGCGGAGGAGTGCTGGCGGGAATCTCCTACGGCTCGGGCGCGGGCGGTGACTTCGGCGCGACCCCGTTGTCCTCGGCCGGTTCCTGGTCGCAGGGCGGCTCGTCGGGTGCGTTCACGTACTCGTACACGATGGCAGGGCCCGAGGTCCCCTCGGGTCCGTCGCCGAACGTGACGCTGAGCTACAACTCGCAGTCCTCGGACGGGCGGACGTCCGCGACGAACAACCAGGTGTCCTGGATCGGCGAGGGCTGGGACTACAACCCCGGCGCGATCACCCGCACCTTTGTGAGCTGTGCGGCCGACACGGCGAACGCGAACAACAAGGACAAGTTCACGGGCGACCAGTGCTGGGGTTCGTACAATGCGGTGCTGTCGCTGAACGGCACGACCACCGAACTGGTGCGGGACGACACCACCAAGGAGTGGAAGAGCGCGCGGGGCGACAACACGCGCGTGGAACTGCTCACCGAGGCCGACTACAAGCGCATCCTGAACGTCACCCACACGTCCGGCAACGGTGACGACAACGGGGAGTTCTGGCGGGTCACCACCAGCGACGGCACCCAGTACTACTTCGGTCTCAACCGTCTGCCGGGCTGGTCCTCGGGCAAGGAGGAGACCGAGTCGGTACTGAAGGTGCCGGTCGCCGGCAACCACAGCAGCGACCCGTGCCACGCCACCGAGTTCAAGAACTCCTTCTGCGACCAGGGCTGGCGCTTCCAGCTCGACTACGTCGTCGACCTCAACGGCAACGCGATGTCGCTGTGGTGGGACAAGGAGACCAACGCCTACGCGAAGAACATGACGGAGACAGGTGCGGTCGCCTACGACCGGGCCGGCCTGCTGACCCGTATCGACTACGGGCAGCGTTCGGACACCCTCTTCTCCGCCGAGCCCCTGGGCCGTATGAACTTCACCGCCTTGGAGCGCTGCTTCACGGACGACGGCGACTGCTCCAACGACAGCTTCGACTCCAAGCAGTCCGACCGTACCCGCCCCTGGTACGACACCCCGGCCGACCTCGCCTGCCTGGCGGGCAAGAAGTGCTCGACGTACTCGCCCACGTTCTGGTCCCGCAAGCGCCTGGCCGCGGTGACCGCGTGCGCTCAGCGCGAGCGGGGCGTGAGGCTCACCGAGTACAACGACAAAAACGACTCGGGCTCCCGCAACGCCTGCGGTATCGACGACTCGACGTACGGCACCACCGCCCTCTCGAAGGTCGACTCCTGGAGCCTCGGACAGTCCTTCCCCTGGGACCTGACCGGTGAGTACACGGCGCTGTGGCTGGAGTCCATCACCCGTACCGGCTATGCGGTGGACGGTTCCACCAAGCCCCTGAACCCGGTGACCTTCGGCAGCAACAGGCTGGTGCTGCCCAACCGGGTCAAGTGGGCCACGGGCGACACGGACTCGCTGTTCGGGCGGCTGCGCATCCAGGACGTGGTCTCCGAGTACGGCGGGCGCACCCACGTCACGTACAAGGCGCCCGAGGGTGCCTGTGCCAGCGGCAAGGACTTCCCTCCGTTCGACCAGAACACGCTGCGCTGCTACCCGGTCTACTGGCACGCCGACGAACAGCTGAGCGACGAGCGCATCTCCTGGTTCCACAAGTACGTGGTCGACTCGATCACCGAGTATCCGCAGCTGGCGGACGCGACGGATGTGACGACGAAGTACACGTACGAGACGGACCTCACCGACAAGAAGGCCGGCGCACTCTGGGCGAAGAGCCAGACGGAGTTCTCGCGTCCCAAGACGCGCACCTGGGACGACTGGCGCGGCTACCCGGTCATCACCACGATTTCCGGCGTCCCGTCGGCGCCCGACGGGAGCATCGCCTCCAAGTCGGTCACCCGCTACTTCCGGGGCATGAGCGACGACGTCCTCGTGGACACCGTCACGCCCGACAAGCCGGACGACGACACCAAGCGTTCCCTCACGGTCAAGGACGTCACCGGCGCGGCAATCGCGAACGACCGCAAGGCGTACGCGGGCATGGTCGCCGAGTCCCTGACCTACCCCGACTCCGGCGCCGCCACTGCCGGCGGCTGGATATCCCGTACCGTCAACTACCCGGATATCCCGGTGGAGTTGGCCAGACGCAACCGTACCGACGGTCCGGACGTGGTCTCGGAGCGTGTCACGCTGGGCAAGGTTCTGACGACGACAAAGTCCTCGGGCAGCCGTCCGGGCGACTCGGCACCCTTGCGCACGGTGAAGACGGAGACCGAGTACGACTCGTACGGTCTGCCGACTGTGGTCCGCGAGTTCGGCGACGACGACGCGGCGAAGACCAAGGACGACTCGTGCACCCGCACGTCGTACGTGAACAACGACACCAGGGAAACCGCCACCGTCAAGGGTGTCTACCTGATCGGCCTGGTCAACCAGACGATCACGACAACCGGTACGAGCACCTGCTCGACCACCCTGTCGACAGCGACGAAGGACACGCTGATCACCGGCTCGCGTGTCTTCTACGACGATGCGACCTTGCTGGCCGCCAAGCCCACCAAGGGCCAGGTGACCAGGACGGAGACACCGCTCGGGACCGGCACGGGCTGGAACTCGGACAACCCCGAGTCGCGCACGGAGTACGACGAGTTCGGCCGGGTCGAGAAGGTCACCGACGCCACGGGCCTGGCCAACACCACGACCTACATCCCCGACTCGGGTCAGGTCTACGAGATCAAGACGGTGCAGGGCGCCAAGCTCGACAGCAACAACGTGGAAACGGGCCTCATCACGACCACCACCGTGGAGCCCGGCCGCGGCGCGACGCTGACCTCGAAGGACCCCAACAACCGGGTCACGTCCTACACGTACGACCCGCTGGGCCGCACCACGGAGGCCTGGGACCCGACCCAGCCCGCCACGGACGACCCCACCGCGCGCTACACCTACAACACGCCCGCCGACGAGCCGGCCTCCGTGGTCACCGAGTCGCTGCAGGACAACCCCACCCCGGCGCGAGACGGCGAAAAGGCCGTCTACTCCGCCTCCACCACGATCTACGACGGCCTGGGCCGTGAACGCCAGTCCCAGACCCCGGCGGTGGGCGGCGGCAAGCTGGTCACCGACACGTTCCACAACGCCGCCGGCCAGGTCGCCTTCACACGCAACGCCTATTACATGCAAGACGAGCCGAGCACGGCCCTGGTCGTCCCCGTCTCCGAGTCACTGGTCCCCAACGCGACCACCTACACGTACGACGGCCTGGGCCGCGTCCTGACCGTCACCCCCGTCCACCATTCGTTCCCGCAGACGGGCGATGATGCCGCGGACGGCAACACGACGGTGAAGACGACGGACCGCCGCACCCGCTACCAGTACGGCCTCGACTACACGATCGTCCGCCAGCCCAAGGGCACACCCGGCTCCCGGGTGTGGACCGACGCACTGGGCCGCACGGTGCAGCAGGACACCTTCAGCGACACGGCGCTGACCGAGGCCGGTGCGATCTCCACCACGTACGACTACGACGCGCGCGGCGACATGACCACCTCGACCGACGAGGTCGGCCACACGCGCACCTGGAAGTACGACGCCCTCGGCCGGGTCACCGACACCACCGACCCGGACACCGGAGCCTCCCACACCGAGTACGACGCGTACGGCCGGGTGGACTGGGCGACCGACGGCCTCGGACAGAAGCTCGCGTACAGCTATGAGCCCTACCACCGGGTGAGCGAGGTCAAGTTCACTGCGGCGGGCTCCACCTCGGGCACACTGGTCCAGTCGTACGGCTACGACTCCGCCCCGGGGGGCAAGGGCCAGATGGCCCGGGCGACCCGTTTCAACGACGGCGGCAAGTCGTACACGACGTCGATCGCCGGTTACACGGCGGACTACCAGCCGACGTCGATGACGCTTACCATGCCCGACGGCACGACGTCGGGGACGACATCGGACGGCTTCAAGACCAACTACACGTACGACTACACGTACAACGATGACGGTCAGCTGGAGAAGTACACCACCCCCGAGGTGGGCGGTCTGAGCCGCGAGACCGTCATCAACCGCTACAACGAGGCGGGGCTCCCGACCACGGTCTCCGGCAAGGACTGGTATGTCGCCGAGACGTCCTACTCGCCCTACGGGCAGGTGCTGCGCTCCACAGTGGGCGAGATCGGCCACCGGGTGTGGCAGGAGAGCTCCTTCGACGAGTCGACCGGCGAACTGCTGACCGGCAAGCTGCTGAGGGAGAACGCGACAGACAAGTCCGTCGTCCCCGAGTACGAGGTGAGTCAGCGCGCCTACTCCTACGACCCGTCGGGCAACATCCTGTCCGTCGCCGACAAGATCGGCACGAAGCCGACCGACCGGCAGTGCTTCACGTACGACACGCTGGGCCAGCTGAAGACGGCGTGGACGACGCCGGGCGGCGGCGCCTGCACCGCCACAGGCAAGACGACGGCCGAGCCGGTGTACTCCGACGGCAAGGTCAACGTCTCGTCGAACAACGACGGTTACTGGCAGTCCTACACGTACGACGTGCTGGGCAACCGGAAGTCGAAGACGGTCCTCAAGGCCGACCCGACGTTCACCTCGGGTGTGCGTGACACGAAGAACGACGTCGTCACGGACTACGTCTACGGCAAGAGCGACACGGCGCTCAACGACCAGCCGCACACGCTGACTTCTTACACGACGAAGTCGACGACTGCGGCGGGGGCCGAGGTCAAGACCCTGGCCACGCAGAAGTACAACGACGCGGGCAGCGTGGAGAGCCGTACGACGGGTGGTGACACGGCCCAGGGCCTGACATGGACGTGGGACGGCCAGGTCGAGTCGGTGACGGGCTTCGGTCCGGAGGGTTCCGGGGCATGGGTGGGCGCTTCGGAGATGTGCCTGGACCTCACCAACTCCGGTACAGCAGCGGGCACGGCCCTCCAGCTGTTCGTGTGCAACGGCACCAAGGCGCAGAACTTCCGCCTCAAGGCGGCCGACGCCGACAACAACGGCACGGTCGAGGACGCGACGGTCGGCCAGTTCGTGGTGGGCGGGCGCTGCGCCCAGCCGAGCGGCACGGCGGCGGGCGCGGCGGTACAGATCCAGGCGTGTGACACGGCTGCGGCGGCGCAACGCTGGCAGACCCTGCCCACTGGCCTGCTCAAGCACGTGACGACCGGCCTGTGCCTGTCGGCCCCGTCGCTGGCGAACGGTACCGACCTGGTCCTGGCGACCTGTGACACCTCGGCGCCGGGCCAGGTGTTCAAGCCGGCCTCGAAGACGACGTACGTCTACGACGGGATGGGCAACCGCCTGCTGGAGCGCTCCGCCGCAGGTGCGGCGCTGCACCTGCCGGACACGAGCGTGTCGGTGACCGCCACGGGCAAACTCCGCTCGGCGGAGCGTACGTACGGCCACGAGGGCGCGCCCACGGTGACGCGCTACCGGGAGGCGTCCTCGACCTCCGGCGCGGACGAGCAGGTGTTCGCCAACGCGGTCGACCACAACGGGACCCCGCTGGCGGAGGTGCGCCTCGACGGCGACCAGAACGTGCGGGTGACGAAGAAGGACCCGTGGGGCCAGGACCGTGTCGCGGGCGTCGCGTCGCGTTCGCGTACGGCGTTCGCGACGGGTGATGACGATGCGGGTTCGGGTCTGGTGCATCTGGGCGCGCGGGAGTACGACCCTGCCACCGGACGGTTCGTGTCGGCGGACCCGGTGCTGGACCAGAGCGACCCGTTGCAGGCGAACGGCTACTCGTACGCGAACAACAACCCGGTCACGCACTCCGACCCGTCGGGTCTGACGTCGTCGGCGTCGAGTTTCGACGCGTCGATGGCGGCGCTGGACGCGAAGATCGCGGAGTACCAGCGGACGTTGTCCCGCTCGATCGGTGATGTGATCCTGTCGGTCGGCTGGGCCGTGTTCAAGGAGTTCGTGGGCTGGGACGACATCGTCGGCTGCTTCTCTCAGGGTGACCTGTGGGCGTGCGGCAGCCTGTTGATGGATGCGATTCCGTGGTCGAGCGTCTTCTCCAAGGGCAAGAAGATGTGGAAGGCCTTCCAGGCGACGAAGAGCGCGGTGAAGGCGTGGCGGGCGGCGAAGGTGGTCGCCGAGGCCGGGCTGAAGGCGGCGAAGGCGGCGAAGGCCGCGCTGATCAAGGCGAAGAAGGCGGCGGAGGCCGCGGCGGCCGAGGCGAAACGCAAGGCGAGGGAGGCGGCGAAGGCCGCGGCAGAGGCTGCGAAGAAGAAGTCTCATACGGGGTCGAAGGGCGCCCGGGGGAACGCTCCGCAGGTCAAGGCACGCAGGACGGCGCAGGAGAAGGGTTCGTCGGGCGGAGGCAGGGCCGAGAACAAGTCGGGCGGCTCACGTAGCGGGTCGGGGCGGGACGACTCCGGTGGCGAATCCGGGGGAGGCTCCGGCGAGGGCGCCAGTTGCTCGATCAACAGCTTCACCCCGGAGACCCGGGTCCTGATGGCCGACGGCTCGACCAAGGCGATCAAGGACGTTAAAGTCGGCGACAAGGTCATGGCCACCGACCCGGAAACGGGAGAGACGAAGGTCGAGACGGTCACCGCCGAGATCAGGGGCCAGGGCCTCAAACATCTGGTCGACGTCACCATCGACACCGACGGCAAGAAGGGCTCGAAGACCGCCGAGGTCACCGCGACCGACGGCCACCCTTTCTGGGTCCCGGAGCTGGGCGAGTGGATCGACGCGACCAACCTCCGGGCCGGCCAGTGGCTCCAGACGGGGGCGGGCACCCTCGTTCAGATCAGCGCCATCCGCCGCTGGACAGCACAGGACGCCACCGTCCACAACCTCACTGTCAGCAACCTCCACACGTACTATGTGCTGGCGGGGGCTACGCCGCTCCTCGTTCACAACTGCAATGATGAGATTCCCGATGTCCTTCATCACTACACGAATGAAGCTGGACATGACGGGATATTGGCGAGCCAAGAGCTTCGCCCGTCCACTCAAGCGGCGAACCCAAATGACGCCAAGTTTGGCGACGGCCAGTATCTCACCGACATTCAGCCTGGAACGAAGAGGCCTGGGCAGCTATCCGCCGCCTTCTATCGAGTGCCCTGGCTTGGGCGAAAGGTCTCTCACTATGTTTCGATCGATGTGCGCGGGCTAGATGTGCGTAAGGGAAGGGATGGGGTTTTCTATGTGCTAAACAGCGAGCCTCTTGATCTCGTCGGCCGCATCGTAGGGTCTGGAAGGAACTAGCGTGAGGTACGTCAAGGTGGCATGGAGCCATGATCTCGAGGATGAGCCGGTCCTCTATCTGAGCGAGCTCGGCGAAGACGGGTACGAGAATCGGAAGATGCAATTCTTCCGCGACGGCAAGGTCGAGTGGGCAGACGAATTGCATGAGACAGCAAGCGTCGGTCTTTCTGAAGTCGCTTTCCCGCTCGATCTTCGAGAAATCTCTGACCAGCCGGAGTTTGATGCTGCAGAGATAGCTCCGGAGGAGTTCGAGCGGGAGTGGGTGAAAGCTCGTACGATGGAATGAATGGCTGCGGTGCGTTCTGTGTGCGTACCACAGTGGGCCTGCCAAGGTCAGATGGTGGCGGGATCGTTACCACTATCACCGCTGCGGCAAGTGATCCGAGGGCCGATCGCCTCGGCGCGTCCATGAAGGCCCGAGTAGCCGTATGAGGCCGGAGTCCATCTGAACTCCGGCCCTGTGTGCAGTTCTTCAGCTTCACGCATGAGGCTGTGGCGGTGCCCCTGCGAGTGTGATCGCGGCATTCATTCGATGCGGTCCGAGGTATCGGTAAAGACCTCGGCCCACACCGTCAGGCCCTTTCCTGTCCGCCGTCTTCCCCATCGGGCTGCGAGTACGCCAGTGATCAGCAGCCCGCGCCCGCGCTCTTCCTCCGGCCTCGGGCCCGTCGGCCCGGGTGCCACCGGCCCGTACCCCTCTCCCTCGTCGGTGACGCTGACCGTAGCCGTTTCAGCGGCCAGGGTCAGCGCGACCGTGATGGTTGGGCTGTCGCTGTGTTCCAAGGCGTTGGCCGCCAACTCCCCGGTGATTGTTTCGAGATCGTCCACCGCGCCGGAAGGGAGATTTTGCAACTCGGCCATGTTCCGTACGCAGCGCCGGGCGACGCGAGCAGAGGCGAGGTCAGTACCCGAGAGCGAAAGGGCGGCGAGCGCTTGGAACTCGGCCGAGCTGTGTGCGAGGAGTACCTCATGGAAGTCCTCGTCGTGCTGAGGAGCGCTGCATCTCACTGCATCGAGGCGAGCACCCCGGCACTCGGCGATGAGCAGAGCGTCGTGGAGTGCGTCGGACAACTGGGATGTCAACACACCGAGTTCACTGATCGACAACTCTGGGCCGGCGATCAACTGATGCGCACGGCCGAGGAGCCTGTTGGCGAGGCCGAGTTGGACAACCTCAACCCGGTCGGCGATCCGGGAAACGGGGCCGTCGCCGTCCGAGACGAGGAGACTCGGCTGGCCGCTCGCGCCGGTCCAGGGAAGGAGTCGTCCGTGATCCACGTCATTGTTCGTCATGCCGCCCCCAGTTGGCTGCGGATGCCCTGGGGATTGCTGGCGACGTAGTACGTAGCGTGCCAGGAGGTGTCGCCGAGTAGCCGCCGACGGGAAGCCCTCTCCTCGAACTCGTACGCGGCGAGGTAGGGGCGGACGAGCTTGTTGGCGGTGCCGTCGAGGGGCTCGTACCACGCTCGGACGGTCTCGGCGATTGCGATCTTTGGCTGCGGAATTTGAAGCGCCTGTAGCGGCACCGGTGGTGGCAGGCAAACCGCATGGTGGTGCCCCGCTGGCGCGAGAAGCATCTGAGCCCAGTCGCTGAATTTCCTGATCAGTCGTCGCATGGCAACTCCTGTGACGTGGTTGGCCGAAGGGCACGTGGGCATCGAGGGGTCTTTTCTCCACGCGGCTTGGAGTGTGGCAGAGATCGTCTCGCCATGAGAATCTCATGGCGGACATCTCTTGAAATTCCTCCGTGTGGGTGATCCGACTCCGGGCCCGTGCATGTGAGCGTGGTTGATGACCAGCAGGTGCGCCTCGACAATGGCGTGGACATACAGCGAGAGGACTTCCGTGGGACCGACCACCAGGCGCCGCCAACTCGGCGCCGAGCTCAAGCGGTTGAGGGACCTCAAGGGGCTGACTTTGGAGGTGGCCGGCGAGGCCGCCGGGGTTTCCCGGGCAACCCTGAACCGGTACGAGTCCAATCGAGGACCGGTGAAGTGGCTAGTGGTGGATGCGCTGTGCCGTGCCTACGGCGCTACGGACGAAGAACGCGTTGCACTCGTATCGATGGCCAAGAGTGCCAGGGTGCAGGGCTGGTGGAAGAGTTACAACGACGCGATCCCCGGCTGGATCACACCGTTGCTCACGCTTGAGGACGAGGCGGTCGAAGAGTGTCACTGGGCCAACACCTACGTACCTGGGCTACTGCAAACCCCTCATTATGCGACCGCTGTGATCCAGGCCGCCGAAGTGCGTGCCGAGGCCGAGCTGATCGAGCGGATGGTGGACGTCCGGATGAAGCGGCAGGAGGTCCTGAAGAGGGAGACCCCGCCTCACGTCTGGGCCATCATGGATGAAGCCGTCGTCCGGCGCCTCGTTGGATCACCCCAAGTCATGGCAGAGCAGCTGGAGCACTTGCGTGCTGCGGCGACGACCCCGCATGTCACGCTGCAGATCCTGCCTTTCGCAGCCGGAGCGCACGCCGCCGAAAGCACCAGTTTCATCATCATCAGGGGCCCCGAACCGTCACTTGACGTCGTGCATCTCAGTAACCTCAGCGGAGCCCTGTACCTGGAGAAGGCGCCAGAGTTGGAGCGGCATAGGGTGGTCTTCGAGTATCTGCGGTCCCAGGCGCTGAGCACTTCGGACACAAGTAGTCTCCTCGCGGAACTCGCCAGAGAATTCACCGCCGCAGCGCGCAAGGAGCGATGATGCCACCGGCCCAGGAAGCCGACAGCGACGTCCGCTGGTTCAAGTCCTCGTACAGTGGCGGTTCCGGGAGCGACTGCGTCGAAGTCGCCTTCTGTGGCCAGGTCGCCTCAGTCCGTGACTCGAAGATCCCTCGGCGCGGCATGTTGATCATGCCGACCAGCGTCTTCGCGTCCTTCATCGAGAGCATGGAAGCAATAGCGGACGGCATACGCGATATGCCATGACCTCTCCTTGTTGAAATCACCGACTGGCAACTCGCTTTCTCTGACTGCCTCCGGAGCGCCATGGGTCACATGTCGGGACGAGCCCGTCACACCCCGGCGTCGTGACCCCGCGAAAGGGAGCCACAACCGCCATGAACACGCACCCGGCAAACTCCGGCCCGTCTCATCTTCCGCCCATGCGCACCATCGGCGAACTCCGTGCCGCCCTCACTATGGGCTATGGCTTTCCCGGAGACGGTGACGACTTCGAGGCCGAGTTGGCCCGCGAGATCAACCACTCCGACCCCGCCGACCTCACCGGAGTCGTTCGTCTGGTCGAGGAGTTCCGTAGCCGGGTCATCGCCCGGCAGGATCCCGACTTCGACACTGCTGTCGACTTGGCTGTCGCGGAGATCCGTGCGGTCCGAGGGGCTCTCCGGTGACCAGCGAACAGCAGAAGGTCGTCGTCTGGATCACGCAACAGGTCGTCGAAGGGATGCGCGCCAAACTGGGGAACGCGCCGAAGCGCGGTTGACGGGCCCGATTGCGACGAGCGTGGATTTTGATATCGCGGCAATGTCGCAGCCACCGGATCGAGGAGAGTCGCATGACACGAACCGTCATCGATGTCGACGACGAGATGCTCACGGAGGCCGCGAAGATCCTCGGCACTGCAACGAAGGCCGTTACGGTGAACGCCGCCCTGGAGGACGCGATCAAGCGGAGGAAGCGCACGTCGTTCCTGGGCTGGCTCGCGGAAGGCGGCCTTCCCGACCTGACCGCCCCTACAACAACCCCGCCCCCGCCAAAAACTTCCCCACCCGCTCCACCTCGTCCTCCGACAGTGGAATCTGCGGGTCGGCCGTAGCCGGGCAGTCGATGACCCCCCGCAGATACAGCGCCGCCTTGAACGCCCCCAGCCCCGCCGAGCTGCCCCCCATCCGTACCGGATCCCCCGCTCCCACCATCCCGAACAGCGCGCACAACCGTTCCTGCTCGGTGCGGGCCCGGTCCCAGTCGCCCGCACGGCAGAAGCGGACCAGGCGCACGTAGCCGTCCGGGTCGACGTTCGCGAGGCCCGGTACCGCCCCGTCCGCGCCCGCTGCCAGGGCCGAGTCCACGAGCAGTTCGCTGCCCGTCAGGACGCTGAAGCCGCTGACCCCGGGGTGTTCCCGCGCGCCCGTCACCACCGAGCGGAACGATGCGAGATCCCCGCTGGAGTCCTTCAACCCTGCCAACACCCCGTCCGCCGCCAACTCCAGCACCAGTGCGGGGGGCAGTTTGCTGTGGACGGAGGCCGGGAGGTCGTACGCCACCACCGGGACCGGGCTGCCCGACGCCACCAGGCGGAAGTGGCGGGCGATCTCCGAGGGGTGCGTACGGGTGTAGAAGGGGGCCGTGACCACCACCGCGTCCGCGCCCGCCGCCGAGACCGACCGTACGTGGTCCAGTACCCGGGGGGTCGTCATGTCGATCGCGCCCGCCAGGACCGGCAGCGCGCCGGCGACATGGCCGACCACCGTCTCCACCACCAGCCTGCGCTGATCGTCCGTCAGATACGCCGCCTCCGACGACGAACCGAGCACGAACAGGCCGTCCACGCCCGCCTCCACCAGGTGGTCGACCAGCCTGACGAGTGAGCGTACGTCCACCCCGCGGTCCGGTGTCAGCGGAGTGCAGACAGGAGGGACGACACCGGTCAGCGGGGTGGGGAAGGTCATCAGGGCTCCCTGGGATCTTTCGGGGTGTGCGAGGGGGCTACGGGGGGTGCAGGCGCTGCGGGGGTTGCGGGGGTTGCGGGGGTGGCAAGGGTTGTGAGGGGTTTCCGCAGGTCAGTCGGCGTGGCGGGCGCGGCGGTCACCGCCTGGGCGACCAGTTCCCTTGTCGTCCGGCCCTCCTCCACAGGGTGATGGCAACGGAAACGGTGTCCCGGGATTGACGCGGCCGTGAACTCCGGCATCACCTGCGCGCACACGTCGGTCGCCTTCCAGCAGCGCGTCCGGAACGGGCAGCCGGAGGGTGGACGCGTCGCCGAGGGGACCGGGCCGACCAGCGGGATCGGGTCGATCGGGTCCAGCAGGCCCGGCGTCGCCGAGAACAGGGCCCTGGTGTACGGGTGACGGGCCCTGTCCGTCACCTCGGCCGCCGGGGACTCCTCCACGATCCGGCCCAGGTACATCGTGATCACCCGGTCACTCATCCGCCGTACCGTCTGGATGTCGTGCGAGACGAAGACCAGGGCCAGGTTCAGGCGCTCCTTCAGGTCCAGGAGAAGGTTCAGGATCTGGGCGCGGACCGACACGTCCAGGGCGCTGGTCGGTTCGTCCGCGACCACCAGGTCGGGGTTCAAAGCCAACGCGCGGGCGATCGCGACTCGTTGGCGCTGGCCGCCCGACAGCTGGCCCGGGAGGCCGTCCGCCAGGGCTCGCGGGAGGCCCACCAGGCTCATCAACTCCCGTACCCGCTCCTCCCGTTCCTTTGTCGTGCCCCGCCTGTGCACGTCCAGCGGGTCGCGCAGGATCTGGCGGATCGTCAGGCGGCGGTTCAGGGCCGTCGACGGGTCCTGGAAGATGATGCCCGTGCCCGTGCCGATCGCAGAGCGGCGCTCCGGCGGCTTCATCGACCACAAGTCGGTGCCGCGGAAGGCTACTTGGCCCGACGTCGGCGGCTGTACGCCCACCAGGACCTTCGCCAGCGTCGACTTCCCGCAGCCCGACTCGCCCACCACGCCCACCGTCTCGCCGGGCGCCACGCGGAAGTCGGCTGCTGTCAGGGCGTACACCCGGTCCCGGGTGAACAGGCCGCCGCTGCGGGCCTTGTGGACCACGTGCGTGTTCGAGAGCTCCACCAACGGGGTCGTGGCCGGCGCAGTCGTAGCTGCCGTACTGGTGCTCAATTCACCGTCTCGCTTCCCGTCGGCTCCGGCGTCATCAGGTCGATCGCCGGATGGTGGCAGGCCGCCAAGTGGCCCTGGGTGCCCAGGAGATCGGGGGCCGTCGTACGGCACACCTCGGTCGCCATCGGGCAACGGTCCGCGAAGCGGCAGCCCTGGGGGAAGTCGGCGGGGGAGGGGACCGTGCCCTTGATCTGCGTCATGCGCAGTGCCGCCGACTCCAGGGACAGCACACTGCCCAGCAGGCCCCGGGTGTAGTGGTGGGTCGGGGCGCCGACCAGGTCCGCCGTCACGCCCGTCTCCACGATCTGGCCGCCGTACATCACGACCACCCGGTCCGTGACGTCCGCCACCAGGGCCAGGTCGTGCGAGACCAGGATCAGGGCGAAGTCCAGTTCCTCGCGCAGACGGAGGAGCAGTTCGATGATCTGGGCCTGGACCGTGACGTCCAGGGCCGTGGTCGGCTCGTCGGCGACGATCAGTTTCGGGTCGCGGGACAGGGCCATCGCGATCAGGACCCGCTGGCGCTGGCCGCCCGACAGTTCGTGCGGGTAGCTGCGCAGGGTGCGGTCGGGGTCCAGGCCCACCAGGCCCAGCAGTTCCTCCGGGGTGCGGTGGCCTCCTCGGCGTACGACCTGTTTGAGCTGCGAGCGGATCGTCATCGCCGGGTTCAGGGACGACAGGGCGTCCTGGTAGATCATCGCCATCTCGTGGCCCAGCAGTTTGCGTCGCACCCGCATGGGCTCGGCCAGCAAGTCCCGCTGGTTGAAGCGGACTTGGCCGGTGACCCTGGCCCCCTTCGGTTCCAGGCCCATCACCGTCAGCGCGGTCAGCGACTTGCCGCAGCCCGACTCGCCTACCAGGCCCAGGACTTCACCGGGGTGTACCTCGAAGCTGATGCCGTCGACGATGTCCACGCCCGCGTGCCGGGCCGCGAAGCCGATGGTCAGGTTCTCGACCGCCAGTATCGGCAGGCCTGTGGGGATCGGTCGGGCCTTCGCGCGCAGTCGCCGTGCCGCGTCCGTCAGGCCGGGCAGGGACAGGAGCTCGCCCGTTCCCGGCTCGGGCGCCTCCAGCCGGTCCTCCTCCTCCCGTACCTCCACGTCCCGCGCCGCCGGCGCCGCCCACGCGTCCGAGACACCCTCGGAGAGCACGTTCAACGACAGCACCGTGATCAGCATCAGCAGGCCAGGGAAGACCGTGGCCCACCAGCCGCCCGTCAGGACCATGTTCTTGCCGTCCGCGATGACGCTTCCCCAGGACGGGTCCGGCGGCCGTACGCCCGCGCCGATGAACGACAGCGACGCCTCGAAGACGATCGCCTCCGCCACCTGCACCGTGCAGAACACCAGCACGGGCGCCGCACAGTTGATCGCCACGTGTTTCAGAACAATGTGCGGCGTGCGGGCGCCGATCACCCGTTCCGCCGTCACATAGTCCTCGCCGTACTGGTCCAGGACGTTCGCCCGCACCACGCGCGCCACCGGCGGGGTGAACAGGAACGCGATCGCGCAGATCAGGACCGTGATGCCACCGCCGAAGACCGCGACGAGCACGGCGGCCAGCGCGATGCCCGGGAACGCCATCACCACGTCCAGGCAGCGCATCAGCGTCTCGTCGAGCGCCTTGCGCGACGTTGCCGCGACCGCCCCGATCAGCGCGCCCACGGTGAGGGCGAGTGCCGTGGCGCCCAGGCCGATGGCCAGCGACCAGCGCGCGCCGTACATCAGCCGGCTCATGATGTCGCGGCCCAGGCTGTCCTGGCCCATCCAGTGCTCGGCGGACGGGGCTCCCGTACCGCCGGTCAGGGGCTGTTGGTCCAGCGGGTCGTCGGGGGCGATGAGCGGGGCGAAGACCGCCACGAACACCACCAGCGCGAGGAAGCAGACCGCGACCCGGGAGAGGACCGGGAGGCGGCGCCAGCCGCGCAGCCGGATGCCCGGGCGGGACAGGAGGGCGGCCAGGCGCCCCCTCTCGAACATCATGAACATCAGGCCGCATCCCTCAATCGTGGGTTGACCAGGAGATAGAGGATGTCGATGACCAGGTTCACGACCACGAAACCGGTCGCCGTCGTCAGGACCACTCCCTGCACCACGGCCGGGTCGCCGTTCTTCACGGCGTCGATCATGAGCTTGCCCATCCCGGGCAGCGAGAAGATCGTCTCGATGACGACCGCGCCGCCGAGCAGGTAGCCGACGCGCAGGCCCAGCACCGTCAGCGGGTTGATGAGCGCGTTGCGCAGTACGTTGCGGCCCACCACCACCCTGGGCGGCAGCCCGCTGCCGATCGCCGTACGGACGTAGTCCTTGTCCAGTTCCTCGACCACCGCCGTACGGACGATGCGCGTGAGCTGCGCCGCGACCGGGAGGGAGAGCGCGAAGGCCGGGAGTGTCATCGTCTTCAGCCAGCCGGTGAAGGAGTCGGCCGGGTTGATGTAGCCGCCGGTCGGGAACCAGCCGAGGTCGACGGCCAGGTACTGGATCATCAGCAGCGCCAGCCAGAAGCCCGGCGCCGCGACACCGGTCAGCGACACGACGCGGATGATCTGGTCGGGGAGGCGGTCCCGGTAGATCGCCGCAGTGACCCCGCCCAGCAGGGACAGGATCACGGCGATTCCCAGGCCCATGAAGGTGAGTTGGAGGGTGAGCGGCAGGGCGGTGGTGACCTGGTCGAGCACCGGCGCGCGGGTCAGCGCGCTGATGCCCATGTCGCCGTGGAGCAGGTCGCCGATGAAGTGGAGGTAGCGGACGGGGAACGGATCGAGCAGGCCGTTCTGTTCGCGGAAGTCGTGCAGTTGCTGCGGGGTCGGGTTGGCGCCCTGGAAGAAGGCGGAGGCCGGGTCGACGTCCGAGAACCGCATGACGAGGAACACGAACAGCACGATGCCGAGCATCAGCGGGACGAGCAGAATGATCCGGCGGGCCAGGATCCTGGCGATGGCGACCACGTACGAACTCCCGAACTCCCGTACAGCTAGGGCGATTTGGCGGTGACCGGACCCACGGCTGAATCCATGGTTGAAATCACGGCTGAAACCATGGCTGAAACCATGGCTAGACCCACTTGGCCTGGAGGAGGTTGATGCCCGGGTACGGCTGTGCCCTTATACCGGCGAGCTTTTTCGGGTTCCAGGCAGTCATCAGCTCGTTGTGGACGACCGGGTAGAGCACGGCCTCCTCGGCGACGATGTCGATGTAGTCCTGGATCATCGTCTTCTTCTTCTGCGGGTCCGGCTCCTGCGTCGCCTGGTCCATGGCCCGGAAAAGCTGCTTGGCCACGGAGTTGTCGGCCCAACGGGCGTAGCCCATCCAGAGGTTCTGCGGGCCGTAGTTGTAGTGCATGATCAGGTCCGCGTCGAGGCCGAACTGGTTGGGGTTCGAGGCCGCCGACACCACCTGGTAGTCCTGCTTCTGGTCCATCTTCGTGAACACCGCTGTGGTTTCCTGCGGGTTGAGGGTCGTGGCGACGCCGATCGCGTCCCAGGACTCCTTGATGGTGGGCAGGCAGTCGACGATCCAGCTGACGTTGACGGACAGGATCTCGATCTTCAGCCCGCTGACCCCGGCCTCCTTCAGGAGCGCCTTCGCCTTCTCCGGGTCGTAGCCGTAGACCGTCTTCGCCGGCCGGTAGCCGGGGTTGGCCTCGTTGAGGAAGGACGTCGACGGCTTGCCGTGGCCCCGCAGCGCCCTCTCGACCATCTTCTCCGTGTCGATGGCGTAGTGCAGGGCCTGGCGGACCCGTACGTCGTCGAAGGGCTTGTGCTTGGTGTTGAACATCAGGAACAGGTTGTTCATCCCCGCCCCGCCCTGGACGTCCATCCCGCCGCTCTTGAGCTGCTGGATGTTGGCGTACGGGATGTTGTCGGCGATCTGCGCGCCGGCGCTGGACCCCGAGATCTTGGCGACGCGGGGCGCGGCGTCCACCATCGTCATCCAGTTCATCTTCTTGAACGCGGGTTTGCGCGGACCGTTGTAGGCCGCGAACGCCTCGAACGTTGTGTTCGACTTCGGGTGGTGCGCGGTCTGCCGGTACGGTCCCGAGCCGATCGCCTTTCCCTTGATCGCGTCGTCCCAGGCGCCCGGCTGGGAGAAGACGTGCTTGGGCATGATCTTCGCCAGGGTGAGCCGGGAAACGCCTTCGGGGAAGGGGAACTTCAGCACCAGCTCGACATTCTGCGCGTCGACTTTTTTCACTTCTTTCAGCCAACTGGCGAAAAACCCCTTGGCGAGTGTCTGGGTGTTCGGATCAAGGATTCGATCGAATACGAAGACCACGTCGTCGGCGGTCACCGGTTTTCCGTCGTGGAAGGTCGCCCCGGCCCGCAGCGCGAACTTCCAGGAGGTACCGGAGAGGTCGGCCGGTACGGCTGTGGCGAGCGCGGCGTACGGCTCGCGGGTGATCGGGTCGGTGTCGAGCAGACCCTCGTAGATGTGGTTGTTGGCCGCCATGGAGAACGCGGAAGCCGTCTGAGTGGGGTCCCAGCTGCCGTCGTTGCCGTAGCCGATCACGGCCGTGAGCGTGCTGTTCGCGCCCCCGGTGCCGCCCCCGGTGTCGTTGGTGGACTCGGGGCCCGACGAACAGGCCGACAGCGACGAGGAGATGGCGGCGGCGGCACCCAGTGCGCCGGTGTACTTCAGGAACGACCGGCGGTGCGGGGCGGTCGATGCGTCGTGGGTCACGTAGCGGGTCACGTCGCGCACGATTCCTCCAGCGGGGTGGGGGGCCGAAAAGGTGAGGAGATACGACGTCCTACGTCATAGGGGGCAGCGCGACCATAAGAGCGGCGATGGGGCCGGTCAAGAGATCGCACACGAATGGCGTAGCTGCCAGAGGTGCGACCAATGACGATATGAAATTCGACCATCGGAAACGTCGAGGGCTGAGATCGAAAGACGCGTGAATTCACGGCGGCCCGGATTTTGATATGCCTGGAGGTGGGACGTCGGATGTCCGGCGAGCGTACGATGCGCCGCATGTCTCAGGAGTCCGGGAAGCGACGCCGGCCCGAGCGGCGGGTGAGCGGCCAGGTCCAGCGCCAGGTCATGCAGTTGATTCTCGACCGCAAACTCCGGGCGGGCGCACCGCTGCCCACCGAGGTCGAGCTGATGGAGACCCTCGAGGTCAGCCGCAACTCCGTCCGCGAGGCCCTCAAGGCGCTCCAGGCCCTCGACATCGTGGAGATCAGGCACGGCTACGGGACGTACGTCGGACAGGCGTCGCTGGCGCCGCTGATCGACGGACTGACGTTCCGTACGCTCGCCCGGCACGACGGGGACGGAGCCGCGCTCGCCGAGATCCTCCAGGTCAGGGAGGTCCTCGAGGACGGCCTCATCCGGCGGGTCGCGGCGGTGCTCTCGGACGCGCAACTCGACCGGCTGGAGTCGGTGGTCACCCGGATGGAGGAGGCGGGCCGTGCGGGCCGGCGCTTCCCCGAGCTCGACCGCGAGTTCCACGAGGCACTGTACGGACCGCTCGGCAACGCCCTCGTGCCGCAGCTGCTCGCCGCCTTCTGGACGGTGTTCCGCCGCGTCTCGGGCGCCCGGGGCTGGCACGACGACCCGGCACCGGAACTGACGGCCCGCAGGCACCGGGACATCGTGACGGCACTCCGCGCGCACGACGTAGAGGGCGCGCAGCGGGCGCTGGCCGTGCACTTCCGCGGGATAGAGGCGCGGGCGGCACAGGAGTCACGAGGTGTGGGCTGAGGATGGCGAGGGGTACGGGGAGACGGCTCCGGGTACGTGAAAGGGGGCGCCGACCCCTGTACGGCGCCCCCCTCACGTGCCCGTCGCGGTCTGCCTACGGCAGCGCCTTGTCGTACCCCGCGTCCGTGTCCGAGTCGTAGACGACCTTGCCCGTGGTGTCGTAGCCCAGGACGTGCGGAGCCAGGGTGACCTGCGTGTTCAAGGTGCCGGTGGCCACGAACCAGCCGTGGTCCAGGGCGGCTTCACTGGTGCTGCCGCCGTACGAGACGGTCACCCGGGCCACGGAGGGCTCGACCCGGCCGATGGAGCCCCAGCGGAACGGCAGCTTCCAGTTGCCCTTGTCGATGAACGACTGCTGGTAGAGCTTGCCGGCGTTGATGTCGGGCATCACCGGGCCGCCGTTGTCGAACTCCTTGCCGCCGGCGCTGATGCCGAGGCCGCCCACCTCGCCCTCCCTGATGTTGCAGATCAGCTGGGTCAGCTGCGGCGCCTTCTGCTGCTCCTTGACCGCGACGACGAAGAAGCCGTCGCCGGGGGCGTTGGAGTCACCGGTGCTGTTCATGGCCAGGATGATCCGGTAGTCGGCGGCGCGGCCCACCTCGGTCCGCGGCCCCTTGTCGCCCCGGGCTTTCTCGTTCCCGCGTTCCCAGGCGATGCACCTCTTCAGCCCGTCAGCGGCCTGCGCCAGCGTGATCCCGTCCACCAGTTGGCCCGGCGTCGCCGGACCGACCGGTCCAACGGGCTTCGACTGCACGGGAGTCGGGGTCGTGGGCTGCGAAGCGCTGACCGACGGCAGTGGCGCCGCCGTGTCCACGCTCCCGCCGCCGCCGTTCCCGCTCAGCGCGTAGGCGCCCACGGGTGCCGCCGCCAGTGCGACCAGTACCGCGCCGGCCGCCGCCACACGCCGTCGCCGCTCGATCGCGCCCTTGCGGCGGATCTCCGGATACGGCGCCGAAGAGGGCCGGATGGTGTAGGCGTCCTCCGCCATCATTTCGCGCACCTGTGCCTCGAAGTCCTTCCCGTGTACGACCGGTTCGTTGTTCACGTGCTGTCCTGCTTCTTGTGCCTGTGTCGGCTGGTCCGGCTGATCCCGGTCTTCCGGTTGCTGCGGCCGCTGTTCCCCGTTCACCGGACGCCCTCCCGAACGTGTGCTGTCCGGCTGGGCTCGGGCCGGCCGACGACCTGGGCCAGCCCCGGATACGAACGCAACTTCGCCAGCCCTTTGGACGCCTGGCTCTTGACCGTGCCCTGGGAGCAGCCGAGGGTGTCGGCGACCTCCTGCTCGGAGAGGTCCTCCCAGTAGCGCAGGACGACCACCGCCCGCTGTTTGGGCGGCAGTTGGGCGAGGGCACCGAGCAGAGCGCTGCGTTCGTCGGCCCACGAGACGGCCTCGTCCCGGCCCACCACGTCGGGCGGCGCGTCGGTCAGCGCCTCCCGTACGCGTCGCTTGCGGAACCGGTCGCTGTTGCAGCTGACCAGCATCCGCCGGACGTACGCCTCCGGATTGTCGGTGCGGGAGACGCGCCGCCAGGAGCGGTACGCCTTCGCCAGCGCCGTCTGCGTCAGGTCCTCGGCGTGATGGGCGTCGCCGGTCAGGAGATACGCGGTACGCACCAGGTGGGACCACCGCGCTCTGACGAATTCATGGAACTGGGCCTCTTGTTCGGCCTGCATCGAGTACCCCCTCGCCCACCAGACCACCGTTTCCCCGAGATCGGTTGCCCCGGATTCGGGACCGAGTTCGAATGGGCCGATGGATGAAGATGGATGAACCAGTGGACCAGAGAGTGGGTGAGCCAGTGGGCCGGGACGGAGGCCGGGAAGTGGGCCGGGGAGCGGGTCGGCAGGCGGTGGAGCCGTGGGACGAGGGGGCCGCGGGCGTGCTCCGGCTGCCCTCCGGGCGGCTGGTCCGAGGGCGTGGCCTGCGCCGGCCCCTGGACCCGACGGCGCCCGTCCCCACGTACGCCGTGTATCTGCTCGGCGGGCCGCCCCCGGCGGTTCCCTGGGAGTTCCACTGGCTGCGCTGGCCCGACTTCCGCCTTCCGAAGGATCGGGCGGACGCCCGGGCGGCCCTGGTCGAGGCGTGGGAACGGGCGGCGGTCGAGCGGGTGGAGGTCGCCTGCGGGGGCGGGCGGGGGCGTACGGGGACGGCGCTGGCGTGTCTGGCGGTGCTGGACGGGGTGCCGGCCGAGGAGGCCGTGGCCTATGTGCGGGCGGGGTACGACCGGCACGCCGTCGAGACGCCCTGGCAGCGGCGGTACGTCCGCCGGTTCCGGTGAGGCGGCGGACGTCTCACAGGTGCAGGCTCATCACGAGGCGGTCGGCGTTCGGCCCGAAGTAGTCCTTGCGCGGGGCGGATTCGGCCGCGAAGCCGAGTGACCTGTAGAGCTCTATCGCGGCGGTGTTGGTCGGCTCCACCGTCAACAGCACCTCGCGCACGGCGTCTTCGCGCAGCCGCCGCAGCACCTCCTTCATCAGCTGCCGGCCGTGGCCGCGCCCGCGCTGGTCGCGGGTGACCCCGAGGCTCAGTATCCAGCCGCGGTCGGGCCTGCGGGGCATGCCGACCAGGACGTAGCCGTGCAGGCCGTCCTCGCCGCCGTCGAGGACGAGCATGTGGTCGGGGTACAGATCGAAGAGCTGGCGAAGCGTGAAGAAGGGGTACGGGCCCTCCGGGAAGGCCTCCGCGTCCAGCCGCACCAGCTCGGGCAGATCGGCCTCCTCGACCTGGCGGACATGCGGTGACGCACCTGCGGCGGGTGTCCGAAAACCATCTGCGGGAAGAGTGCTCATGCGTCCCCCTGTGGCGCGAGTAAAGTCACGTTGACACCCGTACGGGTGGTACGGGCGGGACGGTGCGTTCTCTGCGTTTCGCCTGCGTTTCGCCTATGTTCGGCAGGTGATCGACGGATTCCACCAGCATTACGCGATCTGATCCGATCGCTCAAGGCGCATTCAGGTCCAACCTGCGGTCACAGTTATTTCGCGAAGTCGTTCGCGTTCCGTCAGGGGGCTCCGTAGCGCCGGTGATCTTGATACGGTGAACCATGGACTTGGGATCGCCGGGGGAAAAACACAGGCAAGCCGTGCCCAACGCACAGGCTCCTTGGGCGGGATTCGATTCGCGTGCCTACGTCAAAGCCAACTATCTCCGGTTGCATGACGAGGACGCCGAGATCATCTCGATCATGCGGGATCACTTCGGTGACTACTTCCGCGAGCACCGTCAGGACGCCGACCCGGTTATTGGTATCGATGTGGGCGCGGGTGCCAACCTCTACCCCGCGCTGGCCATGCTCCCGTGGTGCAAGGAGATCACGCTCGTCGAGCGATCACCGCAGAACCTGGAGTACCTGGAAAGCCAGTTGGAGTCCTACGACGAGAACTGGAACCAGTTCTGGACGGTCCTGCGCGAGAACGCCGAGTACCAGGCGTACCAGGGCGACCCGAGGCGCAGGTTCCACGAGGTCACCCGTGTGGAACCCGGCAACCTCCTCGACTTCGACCGGATCGCGCGGCGGGGCCCCTGGTCGGTCGGGACCATGTTCTTCGTCGCCGAGTCGATGACCACCGAGCGCGAGGAGTTCGACCGGGGCGTGGGCTCCTTCATGCGGGCACTGGCTCCCGGGGCACCCTTCTTCGCGGCGTTCATGGAACACTCGGAGGGGTATCACGTAGGCGCTGAATTCTTCCCGGCGTGTGATGTCGGTGAGCAGGAGGTCTACGAAAGCCTGGAACCGTTCGCCGGGAAGATCGACACCCTTCGGCTCAAGCGGCTGGGTGCCCCGGGGAATCTGCGTAAAGGATATTCCGGAATGATCGTCGCCTACGGCCGCCGGAATTTGGATTCTGATATTCCGGAATCGTAGCGACAGCGGTAGCAACTTCCAACAAAACATGGCAGCGCGGCCTTGTGAGGGGCATGGGCATGCAGATCAAGCCACGTCAGCATCTGCTGGACGTCTGGCAGGCGATCGGCCGGCACTCGTTCGACGGGGACGGCTGGGCCTGGGGCAAGTGGGGCGGGCAGAGCAGTGTGGCCGATGCCGAGCGGCTGCTCTGTCTGCTCTACCCGGCCACCGAGATCCCGGCGTTCCGGCTCGACGACCCGGACACGACACAGGACGACGTCCAGAAGGCGCTCCGTAGGGCCGGCGGCCGGCTGGAGATCCCGGTCAACGTGCTGACGGCCGCCGCCGAGTTCATGCGCAACCACACCGGCGACGACAAGAGACCGACGTTCGCGGGCGGTTACTACTTCCACTCCCGGGACACCGCCCAGGACCTCACCCCCGAGCAGCGTCAACTCGGCGTGGTGGACAGCTACTCCATGTCCGTCACCCTGTGCCTCGCCACCCTCGGCTTCCTGAAGATCTACGAGACGAAGACGCGCCGCACCGAGGTACTGGATCTCATCCAGGAACTCCGCACGGCCACCAGCGTCAGGCTCACGGCGGCCATGGTGAGCCTGCTGCGTTCGTTCACCGTCAATGTCTTCGACGTCGACTCCTCGCAGGGCAGGACGCTCTCCGAACTCCTCGGCCAGGGGCGGCTGTCCCAGCGGATGGTCCTGCAGAAGTTCCAGCGCCGCTTCGAGGCCCTGCGCGCCATCGTCAGCGAGAGCCTCGTCCTCGGTGTCGATGTCGAGGAAGGCCTCGCGGACCAGAACCAGCTCTTCGAGTGCGGCTGGGCCTGGAGCCTCGTCAAGGACGCGCCCGAGGTGGAGACCGACGAGGAGATCGGCCCCCAGCCGGCCGGCATCGCCAACGCCGTGCCCTACCTCTACTTCACCGTCGTCGCCCTCGACGGCATCCAGGACCTCTTCTCCGACCGCACGCTGACCCTGGGCCTGCTCAACGCCGAACAGCAGAAGCTCGCCGAGGCGTTACGCCTGCGCTGGGAGATCACCCAGCAGTACTGGTCGGCCATCGCCCGCTTCGACGCCGACCGCTGGCCCCTGGAGGACATCCCCTGGCGCACGACAGGACAGAAACTGGAGTCCGAGTACTTCTCCCTCTCCGTCGCCGCCATCCTCGTCCACGACCTGGTCCGTCGCCGTGCCACCGACGACGACCTGACCCGCACGGTCGGCATCATGGAGCGGCTCGCCGAGCGCGGGCGCATCACCAGCCGGATGACCGTCACCGACAAGGCCGTCGCACTGCACAACCCGGGGATCATCCTGCCGCTCCAGGGCAGTGAGCGCATAGGACCGCCCATGCAGTGGCGGATGAACGACTTCTCCGCCCAACTCCTCAAGCGGACCATCCAGTTGTGCACGCTCTCCCGCAACCTCGTCTCGCACGACCGGCTGCTCAGGCTGGCCGAGGACATCTTCGGGCACATGTGGCGGCGCCGGATCGGCGGCGGCGACGGCGTCGGCCTGTGGGACAACGTGCACGCCGTCTACCCCGAGTCGCCCGCCACCGACCGCCCGGTGTCCTGGAGCGTCACCGAGCGCGTCACCGAATGCCTGGTCGCCGCCCACCAGCTGTACCGGCAGCCACCCATCCGCTCCGCCGAACTCGGCGTACTGGCAAGGGCGTTGCTCAGCGAGTCGACCCATCTGCTCGGCAACGAACAGATGGAGCCCGCACCCGCAGCCGACGGCAGGCGCGGCATGGACCTCAAGGGCATCGAGGTCAAACTGCGCCGGGCCAGGCAGCTCATCGACGAACAGCCCGGCACCGCCTGCGCGTTGACCCTCGACGTACTCGGACAGCTCGACGCCCTCGCCCGGGCCCGCGACGCGGCGACCCAGGGGGCGTGAACGATGCTCGTCTTCGCCGCCTCCGACAAGGGAGGCACGGGCCGCTCGGTCACCAGCGCCAACCTCGCCTACCACCGGGCGATCGCCGGTGACGACGTCTGCTACCTGGACTTCGACTTCGGCTCGCCCACCGCCGCCGCCGTCTTCGACGTCGACATAGCGCAGCGCGAGGTCGGTGACCGGGGCCTGCACTCCTATCTGGAGGGCGACGTCGGCGAACCGGCCCGCGTCGACGTCTGGGCGGAGACCGAACACCGGGTGCTCACCAACCGGCCCCCCGGCTCGGGCCGCCTCGTGCTCATGCCCGGCGACCTCGGCGGCGGCGAGTTCTCCACCACCGGCGAGAACCTGCGCCGCTGCGTCGATCTGCTGCTGCGCCTCAACAGCGAGTTCGACCTGATCATCGTCGACCTCAGCGCGGGCCGCAGCTACGCCGTCGAAATGGCCCTCAAGGCCACCGCCGAACCGCAGTTACGCGGCATCGAGGCCCGCTGGCTCGTCTTCCACCGCTGGACCCGCCAGCATGTGATGGCCGCCGCCGGACTGGTCTTCGGCCCCCGCGGCATCATGGCCGGCGGCATCGCCCGGGGCCACACCGAGGAGGCGCTGCGCGGCGCCATCCGCTTCGTACGGGCCGCCGTACCCGACCCCGAGTCCTCCCTGTGGTCCCAGGTCGCGCCCACCCAGTCGGCGTGGATGCGCGAGTGCGACGCCGACCTCCAGGCGCTCGCCTCCAACCGGGGCATCGGCTACACCCAGGTGCTGGGCTCCGTACCGCTGGAGCCCGTCCTGCAGTGGCGCGAGCAGCTCATCACCGACGAGGACGTCCTCGACAGCCAGATCGCCAACATGGAGACCTGGCAGGCGATGAGCGACCTCGCCGGACGACTCACCGACGACAAGTACTGGGGGCAGCCGTGACCGGCCCGGTGTTCCGCGAGACCGCGGCCGAACCCCGCACCCAGTCCGTACCGCTGTCCCATCTCTCCCTGGAACTGGGCCACTTGTACATGGAGGACTTCGCGGCCGGCCCCGAGCGGCTGCGCGAGCACTTCGCGGAGGTACGGATCTGGGTGGACGCCGCGAAGGCCTCCGCCGCCCGGCGGCTGGGCGGCAGGCGGCCCCGGATCAGCACCTGCTTCCTCATCGACGACTACTTCACCCGCTTCTCCACCCCCGCCGAGCTGATCCCGCAGATCCTCGCCGAGGCCGACCGGGCCGGACTCACCATCGACTACCTGGCCAGAGAGTCCGGCTGCGCCGTCGCCGACAAGATCGAACTGGCCGAGTCGGTGATGCACCGCCTCGTCGAGTCCCCGCCGCCGGGCACCTACGGCTCCCGGCCGCCGGTCGGCGAGACCGGCTGGCTCGCCAACGGCCAGCGCACCCCCGGCGCGCGCACCGCCATGGCCGAGATCACCGAATGGCGGCCACCGCACGAGACCGCCGCCCGTATCCACTCCGTGTTCATGGACGTCGAGCTGTGGTCCGAGCGGGACGGTACGCGCCTGTGGTCCTGCCCGTTCCTCGCCGCCGTCTGGCAGCTCGCCCGCCTCGGACTGCTGCGCCACGGCGGCGAACCCGTACTGGTCCCGCGCGCCCGGCCCACCGGCGGCTTCCCCCACGACTGGGACGAACTGCCGCCGCTGCTCCAACTCACCGAATCCGCCGCGCCGTTCAGCGCGTACCGGACCTGCAGCATGGTCGGAAACCGGTTCCTGGCCGTCGAGGACGCCGTCCGTCTCATCCTCGACCAGGTCGACGTGGACGACGGCGCGCTCGCCCAGGCCGACGAACGCTCCGCCCGGGAGGGCGCACCGGTGCCCGAGGCGGTCGCCCAGCGCGTCACCTACGTCTTCTACGAGGAGCCCTGACATGCGGCCCCGAGCGCAGACCGCGGCCCCCGTCCTCGCCTGCGGCGAGGTGCGCACCAGTCTGCTGCCCAGCTTCCAGGCCCTGGACAGCCGCACCGCCGCCCAACTGCTCAGACTGCGCGCCGACGAACGCGTCCGGGTCTCCGAGCGCCCCAACCTGTACGCGCTCTCACCCGACGTACTCACCGGCGTCGACTGCCCGCTGCCCACCGCCAACGGTGCCAGGGTCCGGGCCGTCGGCACGGTGGCCGCCCGCGCCGCGCTCACCGAGGGGCGCGTCCTGCAGACCACGGCGTACTTCCGCATCCCGGCCACGGGACCCGACGTACGCCGGCCCTGGGGGCACTATCTCGTGCGGCCAGGAGTTCTCGAACCCTTCGGGAAACTGCCCGAACAGGCCGTCGTGGAAGGAGTTCTGAAAGACAGTCAGCGAGGCGCGCTGGACCTCGGGATGATCGCCGAGAGCCTGCTCGCCCAACTGCTGAGGCACCCGCTGCTCGACCACAAGGTTCCCTTCAAGTCCCGGCGCACACACCTGCGTTGGGCGGCACTGCGGGCTCCGGACGGTGCGGGGGCGTCGATCGAGAGCTTCGTGGTGTCCGAGGAGGGCCTGCGGACCGTGCGGTTGCGGGTGCCGGACGGTACGGAGACGGCCGCGGTGGCAGGACTCTGCGAGGACTTCGCGCTGCACGACTGGCTGCTCACGACCGTGGTCCGCATGCTCGACCGCAGCAGGACCGGACCGGTGGACGGGCCGGAGGCGATACTCGCGCTCCGCCCCGCCGTCGACCATCTGCTGCACGTGTGGATGCCGCGCGCCCGAGTGGACCGGGACCTCGGCCACCTGTGGGACGTACTCGAACAGGAGCCGGGCTTCAGCCGCCAGTGGCAGACCCTGGTCCAGCGCATCCGCGATCAACTGGCAGTCCAGTCCATTCCGTTACTGCACAAGGCGTTGGCTTTGAGCTGACGCCGATACATCGAAACACCCGACGGGGGAGGTTGAGGTGAACGGAGCACAACAGGCACAACAGGCGTTACGAGCACAACAGGCCCTGCAAGCACAGCAGGCTCAACAAGCACAGTTACAGGCTGTGGCCGGGCGACAGGAGCGCAACTCCAAGCTGCTGCGCAAGACCCTGCTCACGGCACTGGTGTCCGCGAGCACCTACGTACTCACGAACGTGCTCAACCGGAACGCGGACGAACTCTGGAAACTGACGGTGACCTTCCTCATCGGCAGCGCCGCCCTGATCGTCCAGTACCTCGTGGACTTCGAGGAGCGGATCAACTCGATGGAGCAGAGCCTCTCCGCGCACCACGTGGAACTGCAGACCGCGGTCGAGAAGAGCTTCGCGGGGATCAACGAGGCGACCGAACTCTTCAGCCAGGTGGACCGTTCGGTGCTGCGCTCCGACGGGGTGACCCGACTGGCCCGTGCCTACACGCAGTTGGGGCACCAGGAGTCGAACCTGGTGAAGACCTTCTCGCAGGAGGAGATCGGTAGGCTGGCCACCCAGATGGAGAGCCTCAGCTCCGGCAGTGTGACCTGCATGGGCGAGAACAACGACTGGCTGATCGACCTCACCACCTGTGTCGGGACGTCGATCGACGCCACCAGCACGGACGTCGACCGCCAGTTCTGGTACAGCGAGGCCGCGATCCGTTATCTGAAGGCGCAGGAGGACGCGCACCGGCACCGGAACGTGACGGTCCGGCGACTGTTCCTCGTACGGACCCAGGCCGAGGTCACCGAGGAACTGGAACGGCTCTGCGAGAGCCACCGGGACCTGGGCATCGAAACACGCATCGCCGTCCGGGAGTCACTGGCGCCCAGTGCCCGGCTCCGGATGACGAACGACTTCATCGTCTTCGACGGTGAACTCTGCTACGAAACGACGCCGGACATGGACCAGAAGCCGGCCGAGACCACCCTCAAGACGGATAAGGAGCACATCGAGGAGCGGGTCAACCGGTTCAACGTCATCTGGGACGCCACGGAGCCGGCCAACCAGCCCGGCACGGCCGCGGGCTCGGCGTGATGCCCGGTCCCTGACGAATGCTGTCGGCCGCCCCGCCGTCGAGCCTGCCCTGGTCGCGGTTCCGCAGACCTCTGGCCGACGACGGGGCGGTGCCGGCAGCGGCGTCGGCGTCCCGTCGACGTCACCAGCTTGTGATCAACGCCTACGAAGCGGGCCCGGTCTTCGCCACCGACCGCAGATAGGCGCCGAGCCGCGCGATCGCCGACGGGTTGCGCGGGCTTTCGACGAGGTCGACGTAGTCGAGGACGAAAACGCGCTTGTGCTTGATGGCGGAGACGTTCTTCAGGGGGCCGTACGACAGCAGGAACCTGCGCTTCTGCTCCGCGCTGACGTCACCGTAATTGCAGATGACGATGACGTCGGGGTCGCGCTCGACCACGGTCTCCCAGCCCACCGTCGTCCAGGAGTCGTCGAGGTCGTGCATGATGTTGACGCCGCCGGCCTTGCTGATGACCTCCTCGGGGGCCGCGTACCGCCCGGAGGTGAAGGGTGCGTCCGTGCCGCTGTCGTACAGGAACACCTTGGGGCTCTTCGCGGGCGCCTCGGCCCGCACGGCCGCCACCTGCTTCTTGAAGCCCGCGATCAGGGTGGCCGCGCGCTGCTCGACGCCGAAGAGCTTTCCGAGGTTCGTGAGGTCGGTGTAGAGGGCGTCCAGCGGCGGCATGATGCCGCGCGAGGTCTTCGTACGGCCGTTGCGGCAGGACTCGGTGAGGATGTACGAGGGGATTCCGAGCTTCTTCAACGCGTCCGGGGTGAAGCCGTTGTCGTCGCGGAAACCGTAGTTCCAGCCGGCGAAGACCCAGTCGCCGCGCGCGTCGAGGACGTTCTCCTTGGTGAGCTGCTGCTTGGACAGCCACTTCACCTTGTCGTAGCCGTCCTTCCAGGGGACGCCGGTCAGATCGCCCTTGTCGTCGGGCATGGCGAACCCCGCCATCCGGTCCTCCAGACCGAGCGCGAACATCAGCTCGGTGATCCCGACGTCGTTCGTGACGACCCGCTCGGGCACCTTGTCGTAGGTCACCTGCCGACCGCAGTTGGTGAGGGTCACAGCGGACGTGGCGGACGAGGCGGACGAGGACGCCTTCGCCGAGGGCTGCTTCTCCACGGTCGCCCCGCATCCGGTGGCGGGGAGGGAGAGGAGGGACAGCAGGGTGGCTGCCGCAACTGGCTTGCGCATGGGGGGCGGTTCCTTACCGGGAGGTCTGGGGTGGTGAGGCGGGAAGCAGGTCGAAGAGCAGCTGTACGGCACCTGTCTCCGGATGCCGTACGGGATGGGCGCGCACCCCGAACACCTCGGCCAGCAGCTCGGGTTGGAGCACCTCGTGCGGCGGGCCCGACGCGACGACCCGGCCCCCGGCGATGACGTACAGCAGATCGCAGTGGGCGGCGGCGAGGTTGAGGTCGTGCAGGGCCGCCAGAGCGGTGAGGCCGCTGGCCCGGACCAGGGACAGGACGTCCAACTGGTGCGCGATGTCCAGGTGGTTGGTGGGTTCGTCGAGAACGAGGACGCGTGGCTGCTGGGCCAACGCCCGTGCGATCAGGACGCGTTGCTTCTCGCCGCCGGACAGGGCGAGGAACCCGCGGTCGGCGAGGTGCGTGACGCCGGTGCGTTCCATGGCGGTGGCGCAGATGTCCCGGTCCCCGGACGCCGTACGGCCGAGGTGCGGCAGCCGACCCATCGCGACCACCTCGGAGACGGTGAAGTCGAACTCGGCGGACGACTCCTGGGGCAGCGCGGCGAGCACTCGGGCGGCGGCCCGGGGTTCCATGCGGTGCACGTCAACCCCGTCCAGCGACACCGCGCCCGCCGACGGCCGCAACGCCCGGTACACGGACCGCAACAACGTGGACTTCCCACTCCCGTTGGGCCCGACGAGCCCCACGAAGGCCCCGCTGTCCACCCGCATGGTGACGTCCTCGACCAGCCGCACGGAACCCGCGTCGACCGACACCTCGTCCATATCGAGCCGCATGGTTCACCGTCCTCCGAACGCGCGGTGGCCGCGCCGCCCCAGCGGCTGGGCGGCCGCTGTGCCTCTCGCGGCGGCGGCGGTGCGTCTCACGGGGCGTACGACCCCCGCGTCCACCACCCCGCCGGTCACATCCAGCCGCATCGCGGCGGCGATGGTGTCGTCGGCGGGCCGCACAGCACCGCCGTCCACCGCCCTACCCTCCCCATCGAGCCGCATCGCTCACCGCCCCCCGAACGCATAGCCGCCGCGTCGCATCAGCAGCAGGAACGCCGGTACGCCCACCACGGCGGTGATCACGCCGACCGGGAGTTCCGCCGGGGCCAGGAGCAGGCGGGAGAGTACGTCGGCCCACACCAGCAGTACGGCCCCGGCGAGCGGCGCGACGGCCAGTACCCGGCGGTGGTCGGCGCCCACCAGCATCCGTACGACGTGCGGGACCATGAGGCCGACGAAGCCGATGGCTCCGCTGACGGCGACGACCGTGCCGGTCACCGCGGCGGTCACGAGGAACAACTCCCGGCGCAGCCTGCCCGGTTGGACCCCGAGCGCGGCGGACGTCTCGTCGCCCATGGCGAGCGCGTTGAGCGACTCTGCGCGCCGGGCGAGCCACGCCCACCCGGCGAGCACGGTCACGGTCGCGATCGGCACCTGCGCCCAGGTCGCCCCGCCCAGACTCCCGAGCAGCCACATCATGGCCGACCTGGCCGCCTCACCCCGGGCCGCCCCGAACACCATCACCGTCGTGACGGCCTCGAAGCCGTACGCCAACGCGGTCCCGGTGAGGATCAGCCGCAGCGGGGTGAGCCCATGGGCGGCCGACCGGGCGACGGAGTACACGAGCACCATGGCGGCGAGCGCGGAGGCGAACGCGGACACGGACAGCGCCCACACTCCGAGCCCGGCGAACGCCCCCAGCAGGATCACGGCGTTGGCCCCCACGGCCGCACCGGAGGAGATCCCCAGCACGAACGGATCGGCGAGCGCGTTGCGCACCATCGCCTGCACGGCCACCCCGACGGCCGCGAGCCCGGCCCCGACGACGGCGGCCAGCACCACCCGGGGCAGCCGCAGCTCCCAGACGATGGTGTAGGAGGCGAGGTCGTCGGCGCGGATGGTGCCACCGGTGGCCCCCGCCCACAGGAACCGGAGAACCTGCCCCCAGCCGATCCCGGACGCCCCGAGCCCGACCCCGCACAGCAGGGAGAGGAACAGGAGCACGACCAGCCCGACAACCAGCGGCACGACGGGTATTCGGCGCACGATCGAACGGTCCTTCGCCTCGGCTCGCAGTCCGCGGCGAGCGATCACATGGGCACGCGCACCTCGGGTGATCGGGCTCGCACGCCGAAGTCCGGGCCGGACAGCGGGCGTACATACCGTTGCGGGTCAGCGCCGGATTCGCACCGGACTTCCCCCAGGGGACGCGTTCGCGAGCGTAGCAAACGCGTCGGACCGGTCATTTCGGGGCCGTCGGTTGCGGACGGCCGGAAAATTTTGGGTGACCGGACGGTGTGGGCCACAACCGTTCGGGAGAGGCGACCGTCTCTGATGAGCGTGAGCCTGGGCCCGAACGTGAGTATGAACGTGAAGACGACGACAACGCCGACGCCGACAACGCAAACGACGCCGGCCGAAGGACAGGCCGGGCTGCGGCTCGACATCCAGGGCCTGCGTGCCGTCGCCGTGTCGCTGGTCGTCCTCGGCCACGCCGGTGTGGCCGGATTCGGCGGCGGCTATGTCGGTGTCGACGTCTTCTTCGTCATCTCGGGATTCCTCATCACCTCCCTGCTGGTACGGGAGTTGAGCACGAGGAGCGGGCTGTCGATCCGCAGGTTCTACGCCCGCCGGGCCCTGCGTCTCCTCCCCGCCTCGACCCTCGTCGTCGTGGCCACCCTCGCCGGTTCCTGGCTGTTCCTGTCGAGGGTCCGCTTCGAGGAGTACGCCGGGGACGCGCTCAGCAGCGCCTTCTACGCGGTGAACCTGCGCCTCGCGGCGAGCGGCACCGACTATCTGGCCGAGGGGAGCCCGCCGTCCCCGTTCCAGCACTTCTGGTCGCTGGCGGTGGAGGAGCAGTTCTACCTGCTCTGGCCGCTGCTCCTCATACTGAGCTGGCGGCTGGCGCGCCGACGGCGAGCACTGGTCGTGGCGGTGCCGCTCGCGGTGCTCTGCCTGCTGTCGTTCGGGCTGAGCGTCGCCGTGACGGAGTACGCACCGTCCTGGGCGTACTTCGGTTCGCACACCCGGTTCTGGGAGCTGGGCGCCGGCGCCCTGCTGGCCCTCTCCGCCGACCGGCTGCGCACGCTGCCCGCCAGGCTGACGGCACCCATGACCTGGACCGGCCTGGCCTGCATCCTCGCGTCGGCGACCCTCTACGGCAAGGACACCCCCTTCCCCGGATATCACGCGCTCCTGCCGGTGCTCGGCGCGGTCCTCGTCCTGGCCGGCGGCTGCGCGCCCTCCCGCTACGGCGTCCAACTGCTCCTCGCCAGAAGGCCGTTGGTCGAGCTGGGCGGACTGTCGTACGGCTGGTATCTGTGGCACTGGCCGCTGCTGCTCATAGGCCCGGCGGCGCTGGGCCGGCTCCCCGGAACGTCCGACGTCCGACTGTCGCTGCTGCTCTGCGCGATCGCCCTGGGCCTGTCCTGGGTGACCCTGCGCCTGGTGGAGAACCCGGTCCGTTTCCACTCGGCGTTCCGTGGCCGCCCGGGGCGTGCGCTGCGGCTCGGGGCGGGTCTGTCGGCGGGCGCGGCGCTGATCGCCGTAACGGCGGCCGCGTTTCCGCCCGCGATCGACTCGGGCACCACCTCACCCTCGCTGCGGCAGGCGCTGGCCACCGCGCCGGACCCCCAACTCCGGCTGCGTGAGCTGCTGGAGACATCGGCGACCAGTCTGCCCAGCAACCTTGCCCCGCCCCTCACCGACATCAAGTCGGTGCGGTCGGCGGTCTACCGGGACGGCTGCCATGTGGCGTACGGCAGTACGAGCGTCCCGCCCTGCGAGTACGGGGACCCGGCCTCCGCCAAGGTCGTTGTCCTCTTCGGCGACTCCCACGCGGCCCAGTGGTTCCCGGCGCTCAACCGCCTTGCCAAGGAGCGGGGTTGGAAGCTGGTGTCGCTGACGAAGGCGTCGTGCAAGGCGGCGAAGGTGACCCTGCGGCGCTTCGGCGGGCCGTACGCGGCGTGCGACACCTGGCGCTCCCGGGCGATCGCGAGAATCGTGTCGCTGCGTCCGGCGCTGGTGATCGTCTCGTCCTCGGACGCGGGCGATCCGCTGTATCCGGAACCCGACCCCGTCAAGCAGTGGACGGACGGGTTCCGTGCGACGTACGACGCGGTGGGGGCGTCGGGGGCGAGGGTGGTCGCGTTGCTGGACACGCCCTGGCCGCGGGTGGACGCGGTTGACTGCGCCGCGATGTTCTCGCTTCGGCTGGATCGGTGTGCGGCGCGGTTGCCGGGGGCGATTCGGGATGCGTCCCGGCGGGGGGCGGTGGTTGAGGCGGCGGGGGAGTCGGGGGCGGTGGTGGTCGATCCTGCGCCGTGGGTGTGTACGGCGGGGGGTGACTGTCCTGTGTTGGTGGGTAATACGGTCGTCTATCGGGACGACAGCCATGTGTCGGAGGGGTTCGCGGAGGCGGTGGCGCCGGTGCTGGGGGAGAGGCTGGGTTTCTCGCCCCCGCCGCCCCTACCCGTCCCATCCCTGGGGGCTGCCGCCCCCAGACCCCCGCTTTCGCGCTGAACGCGCTCGTCCTCAAACGCCG